>JBGSYJ010000346.1:0-2936 GCA_041750915.1 Thermoanaerobaculia bacterium
TCTCGGTTTATCGCCTACCGGCCGTTCCCGATTCCGAGGTCCTTCGCCGCGAACTGGATCTCGAAGCCGAATCCGACATGAAATGCAACGTCCCGCTGCTCCGCGAGTGTGTCTCTCGGCCAGGTAACGCCGGCAATCAGCTCGCCGAAAAACCACTCTCGCAACATGCGCTGGCGGTACGTAACACTGGTTCCGTAGTCCTTGAGCGGCACTTCTCTTTTTGTCTCGCCGTCAATACCGACGAACCATGCGATAGCGCGGTCGGGAGAAAAGCCGTGGTACAGCGTGATTCCCGTGTCCCAGTCGCCGCCTTCGGTCTGATCGTCGAAGGTAATGCTGCTGGCCCATCTGACGAGTGACCGCGTGCCCACCGGACGCTCGAAGTCGAGACGCGTGCCGGAGCCGAGCCCTTTCTCATTGGTGTAGTACACCGTCTGCCTGGCGCGCAGCAGGTTGTCATCGCCCACGAGCCAGAAGTGCCGGTAGCGGGTCCGGACGAAGGGATCGATCGACGAATCAATGTCGATTCCCGCGTCGAAATCGAGTGAGCTGCGGCTACTACTCACCGGGCGGTACCCGAAGCCGAGCAGCCACTCCTCGCGTCCTTCGCGCTCGAAAAAGGTCGGTAGAAAGTCGAGGTTTCCTTCCGCGCCACTCAGAAACGAATCCCGATCTTCGCGCCCGAGAAAGGCATTGACCCGATGATCGAGATTCGGGAAGTCCACATTGACCTTGAGGTTTCCGTCGAGCTCCAACCCGTCGTGCTCATCCCAGAGCAGCCTCAGGCCCGCTCGGCCGTGTGTGCGCCGCGCCTCCTCGTCGAAGCGTCGATTGCCGAAGAAGCCGTCGAATTGTGCAGCCGCCTCACACACGGTCTCGAAGATTTCCTCGCGGAAGTGGTCGAGCCGGTTCCCCGAGCGGATTCCGACCTCGCAGGGATTCCTCGCAGGCTCCGGGGGAGCAGGCTCGGCGCCTCCCGCAACGGACCGCCCTTCTACAGGAGGTTCCTCTTCGGCAGGGGCTGGTTCCGCGCCTGGGGTTTCCTGGACGTCAGGGACCGCCTCACCCGCGAGCGTAGCTGTCGCGGGAGACAAAAATATCATCGCAACAAGAAGCAAAACTCGCAACTGCATCACCTCGACACTGTAGTGGGAGAGAAATCAGGCTCTCCATGGTTCCGGCTCCGGGAACGGATGAGCACGGATTCGCCTGTCGCTCCACATACTGGATGCATTTCCGGTTGAAATCCTTCGCATGTCTCCGGCGCGGGCATGGAACCACTCGGATTCCGTCAATGAACGATCGGTGCCAGCGTCTGAGTTTCGGACGGCGGCGATCTGATCGAAGCTGCGATACCTCTTATGATGGAACGGTGATGACATCTCCGAGCCGGCAGGATGCAGACCTCCTGCGGCGCGCTTCGATTGACCGTCCCATTGCGTGCCTGTACGATCTCGGCGTCTTCAGGAGAATCGATGATCGGAACGACAGTTTCGCATTACCGCATCACGTCACAGCTCGGAAGCGGTGGAATGGGCATTGTTTACGAGGCGGAGGATGATCGCCTTGGCCGCAAGGTTGCCCTCAAGTTCCTCCCCGAAGGACTCGCTAAGGACGACTCCTCTTTGCAGCGGTTCCAGCGCGAGGCGCGCGCGGCGTCGGCGCTCAACCACCCCGGAATCTGCACGGTCCATTCGATCGAACAGCACGAGGGCATTCACTTCATCGTCATGGAGTTGCTCGAAGGCCAGACGCTGACGGAGGTGATCCGCACCGGACCCGTCGATATCCAGCGCCTCGTGGCGATCTCGATCGAGATTGCCGACGCGCTCGAGTCGGCGCACGCGAAGGGAATCGTCCACCGCGACCTCAAGCCGGCGAACATCTTCATCAACCAGCGGGGACAGGTGAAGATCCTCGACTTCGGTCTCGCGAAGATCGAACTTAAACTGGCTACCGGCGGGAGTCCCGCAGATATGGTCACAGCTGTGCGTCCCGAGGAGCTCACTCAGGCAGGCTCGACCATCGGTACCCTTTCCTACATGTCGCCCGAGCAGGCGCGGGGACAGATCACCGACGCGCGAACCGACATCTTTTCACTCGGCACCGTGCTGTATCAGATGGCGACCGGGCAGTTGCCGTTTCAGGGCAACACGTCCGCCGTGATCTTCGACTCGCTGCTCAATCGCGATCCCGAGCCGCTCGAAACAGTGCACTCGGGGGTTCCGGCGGAGCTGAGCCGCATCGTGATGCGCTCGCTCGAGAAGGATCGCAACCTCCGCTATCAGACGGCGACCGATCTCAAGACCGAGCTTCTTCGATTCCGAAGAGATATTGAATCAGGAAGCCGCAAAGCCACTGGCAGCAGCGAATCGCGAGGCGACTCTGCCGAGCGCGTTGAGAAATCGATCGCTGTTCTCTACTTCGAGAACCTCAGCGGGGTGAAGGAAGACGAATATTTCCGTGACGGAATCACCGAGGACATCATCGCTGAGCTGTCGAAGATCAAGGGGCTGAAGATCTACTCGCGGCCCACGGTCCTGGCGTACCGCGACAAGCCGGCGACGCCGTCTCAAATCGGTCAGCAGCTCGGCGCTTCCTACGTGCTCGCAGGCACGCTGCGCCGCGCGGGAAATCGTCTGCGCATCAGTGCGCAGCTCGTCGATACACATACGGACTTTCCTCTCTGGATCGAGCGCTACGACCGCGAGATGAAGGACGTATTCGAAGTGCAGGACGAGATCGCTCGAAAGATCGCCGAGGCGTTGCGGATTACACTCTCGCCGCAGGAGCAGGAGGCGCTCGCTGCGAAACCGACGGAAGATCTACAGGCGTACGACCTCTATCTCCGCGGCAGAAACTACGCGCGGCGTCTGTCGAGACAGGATCTGGAATTCGCCCTTCAGATGTTCGAGAACGCAGTTTCGCTCGACCCG
>JBGSYJ010000347.1:0-1904 GCA_041750915.1 Thermoanaerobaculia bacterium
CGGTCGACAGGATCGCCATATCGACCGGAAAGCCCTCGCCACCGGGGAGCGCCGGTGGAACAATGTTGATGGCACGAATGCCTGGAATCTGCGCCGACTTCATCGACAGTTCTTCCTGAATTGCCGCGGTGCTTCGCGACCGCTCTTCCCATGGCACGGTGACCATGCCCCCGAATCCTCCCGTCGGAAAGACGATTCGAAACGTCGAGGCGGCCTCAGGAATCGAGCGATAGACGTTCTCGAGCTCCTCGGCAAAAAGCTTCGTCTGCTCGATCGTGGCATTCGCGGAACCCTGAATGATCGCGAAGATGAAGCTCTGATCCTCGGCGGGGGCTAGCTCCTTCTGCGAGAACATGTAGAAGGGAAAGATCAGCGCGATTACGAGTGCCCAGAGCGTCAGCACGACCGGACGGTATTTCAGGGTTCCGGTCAGCGTTCGGGCATAGCGGCCACGGAGGCGATCAAAGCGGTGGTTCACCCAACCTGCAAACCCGCGCTCGGTGTCGCCGGATCGCAGGAGCTTCGATCCCATCATCGGTGAGAGCGTGAGCGCCACGACACCCGAGACGAAAACGGCGCCTGCAAGCGTCAGAGCAAACTCTCGGAACAGCGAGCCGGTCAGTCCTCCCTGAATGGCGATCGGCGTGTACACGGTCGCAAGCGTGATGGTCATGGCGATGATCGGGCCGACCAGCTCGCGCGCCGCATCGAGCGAGGCCTGGAACGGCGTCTTCCCCATATGAAGGTGGCGCTCAATGTTCTCGACCATGACGATTGCGTCGTCGACCACGAGTCCGACCGAGAGCACGATCGCCAGGAGAGTCAGCAGGTTGATCGTGAAGCCGAACGCCAGCATCAGGAACACTGCCCCGATCAGCGAGATGGGAATCGCGATCACCGGAATGATCACGCCACGCACCGATCCCAGAAACAGGAAGATGACCAGAATCACGATGGCCAGCGTCTCCGCCAGCGTCTTGAGCACCTCGTTGATCGATTGCTGGATGTACTCGGTCGCGTCGTACGGCATGCCCATCGTCATGCCCGAGGGGAGCTGCGCCTCGATCTCCGGCAGCGCCTCCCTGACGTCCTTCATCACGTCGAGTGTATTCGCCGTGGGCAGCGGGAAGATGGCCATGAAGACCGCGGTCTCGCCGTCGAAACTGACGTCCTGCTCGTAGGTCTCGGCCCCCAGGACGACGTCAGCGATGTCGCCAAGGCGGACCACCTGCCCGTCCTGCTCTCTCACAACCATCTGCTCGAACTCTTCTACGGTTTTGAGGTCAGTGTTCGCTACGAGGTTGACCGAAGTCATCGACCCTTTGGTGCTGCCGAGAGCGGAGAGGTAGTTGTTCTGGGCCAGGGCATCTCGTGCCTGCGATGGCGAGATCCCGAGCGCGGCAAGTTTCTCAGGCTTCAGCCAGACCCGCATCGCGAACGTACGATCACCGAATATGTCCGCTCGCTGCACGCCGCTGATCGAACTGAGCTTCGGCTGCACCACGCGCGTGAGGTAGTCGGTGATCTGGTTCTGATCAAGGTCCTCGGAAGCGAAGCCAAGGTACGCCGAAGCAAACTGGCTGTCGGAGGGCTCGAGTTGAATGATCGGCGCCTCCGCTTCGGGAGGCAGCTGATTCCGCACCTGCGCGACCTTGCTCTGGATCTGCGTGAGCGCCGCGTTCGTGTCGTAATTGAGATTGAGGTGAACGATGATCGAGCTGACACCCTGGCCGCTCGACGATTCCATGAAATCGATGCCGTCAGCGCTGGCGATCACGCGCTCGAGGGGCGACGTGATGAACCCGCGCACCAGCTCCGCGTTCGCACCGACGTACGCCGTGGTGATTCTCACGTTGGCGATGTCGCTGCGCGGAAACTGCCGCACGTTCAGCGAGCGGATTGAT
>JBGSYJ010000348.1:0-28071 GCA_041750915.1 Thermoanaerobaculia bacterium
GGCGACGCGCCCGTTGCCGAGGCACGGGTCCGCGTTGCCGGGCCGCTCCTTCCCACCGGTCGGATCACGACGACCGACGCGCGCGGCGAATACCGATTCTCGCTTCTGCCGCCCGGCGAGTACGAACTGTCCGTGTCGAAGGAGGGATTCGAGTCGCTTCTCCAGCGGGTGGCAGCCTCGCTCGGTGTCGAATCGACTCTGGACCTAACGCTTCGCAGCGCGTTTCGCAGCGAGGTCACAGTCGTTGCCGCCAGGCCGCTGATCGACACGACGAACTCCGCCGTCAGCACCAACATCACGGCAGAGGAGCTCATGCTGCTGCCGACGCGCCGGAACTTCCAGCAGATCACCACGCTTGCTCCCTGCGTCATCATGGACACGAGGAGCTCGGTGAGCCCGACCGTCAGCGGTTCGACGCATCTCGAAAACGACTACAACATCGAGGGAGTTTCGACACGCGACCCTGCAAAGGGGGGCTCGGCGGCGAACCTGACGATGAACTTTGTTCAGGAAGTGCAGATCATTACGACCGCGGCGGGAGCTGAATACGGGCGCTCGCTCGGCGGTATCATCAATGTCGTTACCAGGTCCGGATCGAACACGTTCTCGGGCGACGTAGCCGCCTACTACGAGCCGTCGAGCCTGGCCTCGAAGTCGGTCGAGGGCGCCTTTCGCGGTACGACAACGACTAGCGAGGGGCGAGACAGGTCCGACATTGCGGTCTCGCTGGGCGGGCCACTCAGACGCGACTTCGCCTGGTTCTTCGCGGCCGTCAATCCTCGCAAGAACGTCATCCGGCGGCACCTGAGCGACCCGGAGTTCGGGATCGATCGTCATGTTACGCCGACCCAGCGCGAGGACGTCTACGCGCTGAAACTGACGGCGGCCCCGCATGGCTCCCACTTCGTGACGCTGAGCGCATTCGGAAACCCGACTCGAACGAGTGGCTGGCTCAACTACGTCCGCGCCGATCCCGACGCTGCGTTGTCCGAAAGGCGCACGGGAAGCCGCAATCTTTCCCTTCGATATGACGCATTGCTTTCCGACGCCAGCTCGATCGAGATCTCGGCAGGAAACCACCGACAGCATATTCGTGATCAAGGGTTGACCGAGAACGGTCGTGCCGCACCGTTGCAGTTCGACCTGACGAACTTCTTCGCCCGCGGCGGAACCGGCGGCACCGACGATTCGCGCCTTGACAGGCGATCCGCGGCAATCCGGGGGCGGAGTGCGTGGGGACGACATCAGTTCAGCGGTGGGGTCGAGCTCGAGCGCAACCGAAACGATTCGGGTTATGTCGAGAACATCTTCTACTACTACGGCCCCTTCTTCATCAGTCCCGAGATCGGCGTTCAGGATTCGATGGATCACTTCGTCATCGACACCACCGGCTGGGGCACTAATGACGCGACGTACGCCTTCGTCGAGGACAAGATCCGGCTAGCCGAAAACCTGATCGCGACGGTGGGGGTGAGGTGGGAACAGCAGGTGATCTCGTCGGCACGCGGCGTCACGATCGTTGAGGGACTCGCGTCAGACGGGTCTTTCCTCGGCCGCCCCGAGAAGGACTACACCTTCGACGACAACTGGGCGCCCAGGCTCGGAATCGTCTGGGACCCCTCCCGACGCGGGCGGGCGAAGGTCTACGCCGCCGGCGGACGATTCTTCGAGGCAATTCCGACGAGCCTCAATATCAATGCCCTCAGTGGCTACTCGATTCAACAGGACTACTACTACAGCCTCATGCAGTTCACGTCGGCCACCTGGTATAACCCGACCGGATCGCCGGTGACGTCCGACTGGATTTTGTACGAGAGCGCGCCACGCCGTTTTCCGCCGCGCGCGGCCGGCATCGACCCGGACCTCAAGCTGCAGTATCAGGACGAGTTCAGTTTCGGGGGCGAAATCCTCCTCGGGCGGGCAACTACTTTCGGCGTTCGTTACGTTGACCGGCGCATCAAGCGGGTCATCGACACCCGCGGGACCTGGAACCCGAACAACCTGCGGCAGTTCTTTTCCGAGACCTTCTTTGTCAACATCGGCGAAGGAGAGTACGGCTCGGTGTTCGATCGCCCCGAGCGGAACTATCAGGCTATTGAGGTCACGCTGAATCGCCGGCTGACGGACCGGTGGCAGCTCATTTCCTCGTTCGTGTCAGCCCGGCAGCGCGGTGACTACGACGGTCTGTACGAGTATTCGAGCAATCGCGATCGCCCTAACGAAGGCTTCGGGTGGGATACGCCGGGACTGCAGCGCAACTCCTACGGGCGGCTTCGAGGGGACGTGCCTTACCAGTTCAAGATTGCGAGCTCGGTACAACTCCCTTACGGTCTGGTGCTCTCCGAGAGCCTTTTCTACTCGGCGGGACGACCCGTCTCCATGCTTTCACCTCCCGGTCCAACCGGCGGCAGAAGAGTGCTTCACTTCGTTCCGCGCGGCACGGCGGGGAGGACTCCGGATTACTGGACCCTCGACCTGCACGGGGAGTGGCGTCCGCCGTTTCTCGGACGCCGCAACATCGCTCTGATCGCCGACGTGTTCAACGCGACGAACAACCACGAAGCCGTTGAGGTGGACGAGGTCTACGTCTATGCCGGGATGCCAGGGTTCAATCTCTGGACCGCACCGGGGAATCGTGACGAATGGGGATACCCGAAGTTCGATCCCTCGCTGCCGCACAGCGCCTTCTACAGAAGTCCTACACTGTATCAGGCGCCGCGCGGGATTCAACTCGGCGTTCGCATCAGCTACTGAAGACTGCAGTATCGGCCAGAGCGAGGCCTCCAGGGGTCTACGCCATCGACTCGGCCGATACCGCCATTCACGGTTTTGCAAGCTTGCCCTCGTGGATGCTTCACCCGAGTGACGAAATCGCAGCCTCAATCAGCGCGCGGAGATCTGTTGCTGCCTGCGTCGAGATGCGCTTCGACTTCTCGAGCGCAGAAACCTGGTTCGATGTTGCCTGGAGCATGTTCTTCGCCGCCGGCGTCTCGCCGTTCTCGACCGACTTCGTGGCAGCAGTCAATTTCGCCGATAGACTCCTCGCCTCTCCATCGGCCAGTTCTCCTGAGGCCAGAAGGGCGTTGATTCCGGATTGCACGGCTTCGATGCGGGCGACGGGTTGAGGAACGGCTGGAACGACCTGCCACGCAATCGCCATAAACTCTGGACTGCCGTCCAGTCTGAACTTGAAAACGTTGTTCCCGGCCACGAGCCCCGAAGTATTCGACGCCACGGCCATAGAGGCACGTTGTTCGTAAAGATCGAGGAGGAGAGGACTATCCGGCGACTTCCAGAAGACCGGATGGGACCCCAGATTGGCTGTAACCTGGCCGGCGTTGTCCAGAGTCCGATCGAGCATCGGGAACTTTTCATAGCCTGCGGGAATCAAGAGAGGAACGTATCCGATCCCCGGCTTCAGAAGGAGAGCACGAGCGACATGGAGAACAGGTTCCTCGTCGTGAAACAGAACCTCTCCTGCATCGTTGAGGTCGAGTGGTGAGGGGGTGCCACCGCCGAGCGACGGGAAGCGCGTCACGAGACCCGTGTCGGCGAACCAGATCCCGTATCCACCCTCGTCCTGGATCAGGACTTGCGATCGGTTGTTCAAGTGATGAAAGTCAAGGAAAGCCAGCGGGGTAGCTGAGGTGAAAGAGCCGTCAGATCGGATAACTCCCAGCTCGCCGAGCGCCGGACAGTTGGTCTGCACCGCCACTTCTCCAAGATCGTTGAAGCCTCGAATCTCTTTGATGTTGTTGCATTTCAAGTCGGGAAGCGATATCGCGGTTGCACCTCTGCTTGCGGACCAGATGTAGAGCTCGCCCGTGCCGTCCCGAACGACCACTTCTGCCCGATCGTTCAGGTGAGATCCAACCTTGCCCTTGGAGAAGGCTGCTGACTCGATTTCCGTGAGCGCCTGACTGACAGGCGACCAGAGAAAGCTCCGGATCCCGTCGCAGACGACAAGCACGATGCCGGATGCATTGACATCCTCTGAAGTGCACGAGCGAGCTCCTTCGGGATAAGGAAGGGCGTAAATCGCCGTTACCTGGGCCACGGCGCTGAAACCAGCGAATGAAAGCAGGATTGTGACGATAACAAGTCTGATGAACTGGTTCATACTCATCTCCTCATGTGGACGTTTACTGTGCCGCTGGGATCAGGCGACCTTACGTCCGCAGCGTCCACCAAATCTCAGGGAAGAGTCAGGATTTTTCTAGTCATCCCTTTCGCGTCTCGGGTCGTTCACTTACCAGACTTCCGTCGTGCGTTCGGACGTCTTATGGGTTGGTGAATTCCAGGTACCAGGTCATGTAGTAATCGCCGAGGTAGGTAGTAACCGTCTTCCCCCTGACCGTTGCCGTTCTCGTCAACCGGCCGACCGCCTTTCCGCTCTCGGTGGCAGGCCGGGCGGACCATCCGTTGCAGAGTGCGGCAGGATCGTTCTGATTCGAACCGTTGACGTGGATGCACGTAAAGACTCCATCATCGGTGCCGGGCTCGTTGGCGGAATTCATGCGCACCTGGTAGTGCTGACCGTCGGCACCCGTAAATACGAAGGGCAGACCACTGATGAGTGTCGAGCCCACGCCCGTGAGCTTATCGATGCCGCTGCTCTTGCTGATGAAGCGGCCGGGGACATATCCACTGGTCGCACCTCCGAGGACTTCAGGAGGAACTGACGTGCCTGCGACCACGGGATCGCCAAAATCGACGAAGAGCGTTCGCGCCGTCGAAGAGAGAGCACTCAGCTCGTAATAGCCAGGGAGCTGGGATACCACGGAGTCGACTCCGTGAAAGTACATCTGGGTTCCTGTCCTCGGAAAATCACTGTGAATGCGGTACGACTCCGAAGCCGCGTTCTGGTCGAACACCGTCGAGGTGACCGTGGTTCCCGTAGACCCGCCCCCTCCACCTCCCGGCTTGGAGGGTTTGGCGGCGAACATCACTGAAGCGCCCATCGTAAGAATGCAGGTGAAGATGATCAGCGGAATTCTTCTGGATCTGTGCATCGTCTCTCCCTTTTCATGTCTGTCATTTGGTTTCCGAGTGGATGAGCCCTGGCGGGATGCCCCTACGATAGATTCCCGTACACGACGTGTCTCAGGGCAATTTCAGAAGAATTTCAGACAGTCGCATTCCTATCCAACAAAGACTCGGACGAGACGAAATCGGACACGCAGATTTCGAAAAGCGAGGGTGGGCGATGCCGTAGATCAGAAGGACAGCTTGATTCCGAGCTGGAATGACCTCGGTTGTTGATAGATCAACGGACTGCCGTAGAAGGGGCTGACGGGTAGATCCGCACGGTACCGTGGCAGATTGAATTCGTCCAGATTTCCAGAGTCGTACCACGCTTGCCAGCCGGGCATTCCCTGATATACATACTCTTCCTCGAGATCGAGCGCCTGGTGATTATTCGTCGCGTTGAAGACGTCGACGATCACAGACGTATCCACGGGCAGCCCCATCCGCGGCAGTCGCCATGCGCCGTGAAGGTCGAGCGTCCAGTGATCCGGGCCCCTCCCCTCGGTGCCTCGTGGCGTCAGATAGATTCTGCGCGGAAATGTGGCGACGATTGCGGAAAGGGGGTAGCCCGCCGAATAGACGAACGCCTCAGACAGAGTAAGGCCGAACGGGAACGAATAGGAGCTGTGGATCTTGAACTGATACGGGATGTCCGCGCGCAGCTTGCCGTCGGAGTTCTCCATCCACCGAGGGTTGTCGAATGCGTAGGTACCCTGCGCCAAAGGAACATAGGTCGAGTATTCATAAAAGCCGTCGAAGTTTCCTCGTGAACGAGAGCTGACGAACGAGGCGAACATCTGCCAGTTGTCGCTGAGCCTTCGATGCAGGCTCAGTTCCAGCGCCTGATATTTCCTGCTCGGTTTCGGGAGACCCGGCGCCAGCTCCGTTTCACCAGGATTCCCGATCAGGTATCCGGTACGTACCCTGGGGTTGCCCGGATCATATGTGTTCATGTCTTCGACTGCTCGTTCGAGCTCACGATTCACTACTCTGGCTCCCACGGCCCAGACCGACCCGATTGCGCGTTCGAACCCGAGGCTCAGCTCATCCTGATACTGCAGGCGCGTACCGGCCGCGATCGGGGATGGTTCCGCCGGAGACCGAAGCGAAAAAGTATCGTACCGAATCCAGTCCTCGTTCAAAGGCGACCCGGTCGGATTCCACCAGTTCTCGCTCGTATGCTCTCTGAGACTGTAGTAAGAATTGATTGTGGCGTTGAAACCGCTCATGCTCGCCACGTAGATCGCAACCGGAAGAGACTGGAAGTACCTCCCTCCCGTCGCGTAGACCTTCGCTCTCCCCTCGCCTGTCGGATCCCACGCGAAACCCAGCCGCGGTGCCCAGTTGTCGTCGAACGTGAAGTCATTCGCCGCCGCCGCGATCGGGCGGCCATCCGGGCCAACTCCGGTGGCGATCGTCACCCCTCGTGCGGAGCTCACGACTTGCTGCTCCCATCGGAGACCGATGTTTGCCAGGAGACGAGGAGAAATCTGCCAGCTGTCCTGCAGGAAGATCGAAGTCGTGTCGTTTCTTCCGTAGCCTGAGAAATCAACAGACTCTTCAATGAGGACGTCTCTGCGGCCTATCGCCGCATTCACCATCTGCTGCCCCCTGAAAATGAACGAGTGTGATCTATCGGAGCGATCGACCCTGTTTCGCTCAAATTCGGCGCCGTACCGCACGTGATGCGCGGACAGATAAAGCGACGATCTGGCGGCTGCGAAATCCCGTATCGAATCGATCCGTCCGCTCCCCCCCCTTCCTCCATGGACCGCGGGACAACCTCGGCCGGGGGCGCATTCTGACTGGTTCGGTACCGTTCGCCCGATCTCGGTGAGCGCGCGAACGTAGGCTCGAGTCTCATGCCTCCCGAGGATCGTCTCCAGCGAAAGATTGTTGCCGATGATGGCGTCGTACCGGGCCAGAGCGTTTTGGCTGCCTCTGAACGTCTCCGCGAGAGCCGCTGAAGAATCCGCCTGCGGGAGCCCGAACCATCCTCGCTGAACACTGGGATTACCGAACGCACTGACAGTCAGGGAGTGACCTTCGAGGATCAACGCCGTCAGCTTTCCCGCAAAGACGTGCTCCTTTTCATCGAGCGGCTCTCTGCGGCGGACGCCAAAACGAGCGTTTACCAGATCCTGAATCGCGTGGTCCCGGCGCGGAGCGTAAGCTCCAAAAAACCAGAGCCGGTCCCGGACGATCGGCGCTCCCAGCGAAAACCCGACATCGTATTTGTCATGGCCGAGATCGTAGGTATCGGACCCCCTTTGCGAGCGGCTGACGTTTTCAGAGCTCCAGTCAGCGTCCTCGAAAAACGCGAACACATCACCTTGGACCGAGTTGCCTCCCGTTTTCGAGACGACGTTGATCACCCCGCCGAGTGCTCTCCCGTACTCTGCCGAAAATGCACCGGTCATGACCTGAACTTCCTGAACGAAGTTCATCGTGAGATTCGTTGCCGAACTGCCGGAACCCGGATCGCGCGTCGACATCCCCTCGATGATGTAATCATTCTCGAGAAAGGTCGCACCGCCAACCGTGGGATTGACAGTATCTCGATCGAACCTCACTCCGGGGGCGAGGATGGTGAGCTGTTGAAAGTCGCGGCGGATCGGAAGAGTATCGAACTGAGCCGCGGTAATCGTGGTCGACGAGCTCGTGTTGCGGAGATCGACGAGTAGAGGAGCCGCCTCGACGGTGACCTCTTCGAAGATCGCCGGCTGCAACATGAGATGGAGCGTCGCACTCTTTCCCAGAGACACATTGATCTGAGCGATTACCCTCCGCTGAAAACCATCCAGGCTCGCCTCGACACGATAGGCGTCTCCCGGAGGGAGGTGGAGGAACCGATAGTGTCCCTGTTTCGATGACAGAGTGGAGCGCGACCCCTGCAGGTGCGGCCCGGACAGCACCAGACGTACACCTGGTAACGCGGCACCCGAGGAGTCGAGCAATAGGCCCTCGAGATTCCCGGTCGTCGCAGGAGCGGCATGAAGAGGGAGAACCGAAGAGAACAGGAAAAAGACGACCGCCACAGGTATACGCATTGTCAGCTCCCCCTAGAGTGGTCTCTTGAGGATTACGACGTCTCGCGTCTGATGTCTTCTGGAGAAGATGATCTCGCTCCCATCCGGAGTCCAGTCGAAGCCCCAGGCTACGATGACTCCAGGCTCGAAATCAGTCAGTTGCCGAGGCTCCTTCGAATCGATCTCCTGGAGCCAGAGATCGAGTTTCCCGCTGCGCCCCCAAAGAAAGGCGAACGATCTGCTGTCGGGGCGCCATCTTCGAAGGCCTTTGCGGTCGAAGACTCTCACCGTCCGGCCGTCGGACATCGAACGGAGCTCCAGACGCCCTTCGCTCGTGAGGAGCAGCCATCGGCCATCGTCAGAAGGCGCCGGACCATCCGCCGGCCTGGCCTCGATCTGGACCGGCTCCCCACCATCAGCGGCCATTTTGAACAGGTAGGACTCGTCTCCAATGAACCTTCGATAGAAAATCCACTTCCCATCCCCACTGAATCGAGGGGTTCCCGCATCTTCGGTGGTCGTCAACCTCATCGCTGCCGTACCGTCGCTGTCCATCCTCCAGATATCGGACCGGCTCCCGTCGCCTTCCGGAATCCGGGCATACGCGATGTGTTGACCATTCGACGAAACGTCCGGCCAAACCTCATCCGCGTCGTCATCGAAAGTGAGTCGCTTCCGATTCGAGCCATCGGCGTTGGAGATCAGAAGATCGGCAGATTTGCCGGATGCCATCGAGGACCAGACGACACGGCCGTCCGGCATCACCGCAACACCAAAATTCCCATCATTCGTGTTGACGCCTGTTGTGATCTGTCGGAGCGCGCGAGAAGAATCGACAGCGACGGCCCAGAGGTTGGTCGTCATGTCGATTCGAACGGCCGCGATGGTGCTGCCATCCCTGGAAGCCGAAATCCACGGGTACGAGCTCAAGTCGGAGGTCAGGCGGCGCGATTCCCCGCCCGGATAGGAAACCTTCCATATCTGAAGAGCCGTTCCCGCGGGCTCCATCCCGAGGATTCCGCTGCCGTCGGCCAGCCACTCGATGCGGAGGAACGCCTTCATCTCCGGACGAGGCTGCTGCTCACCGGTCGCGGCATCGACCTCGATGATCGCGGGTTTCCGGTTGGTCACGACACTGCACAGAAAACGCGAGCCGTCGGGCGACCAGGAGCACGACATGAACATGTCTTCAGGAGCTCGGGAAGAAAGCTCGCTCTCTCCGGATCCGTCCGACATTGCGGTGAGAAGTAGGCTTCGCTCTTTCTCCTGCCGGATGAATCCGATTCGGCTCCCGCCAGGAGAGAAGGTGATCGAGTCCCTGTCTGCGTTTGCCACAATCCTCTGTGAGTCGCCCCCCAGGATCGGGATCCTGTAGATGCTGGCGTATTCAGCTTCCCCTCTCCATGCCGAAAAAAAAATGTAATTGCCGTCAGGAGAGAACCTCGTCACCCCAATCTCTCCCGGCAGAGCCTCGACGACTCTGGTCGTGCTCCGTGTCGGCACGTGGGTGACCCATAGCCCATCTTCCAGGTCATGTGCGACGTACACCCCGTCGGGTGACAGGGAGACATAACCCCCCGCCTTTCCCGAGGACGTCAATCTCTCGATCTGATGTGGCGCATCGGGATCGGGTGTGACGACGTTCATTGCGGATGCGTCGATCGAATCCGATTGGTTCACAACGATGAGCAGAACGATCAAAGCGATTCCTGCGATCGCAGAGAAACTCAGGCCCGGTCTCGAGCGAATCTGTGCTACGGCGGCCCGTGCTGCCAGTCCGGCTGCCGAGCTGAAGGTCGTGTCCGATTGACCCGTCAGCTCTTCGAGACTGAAAGCCAGGTCCCGCGCGGATTGGTATCTCTTCTCGGGACGTTTCTGCAGACAGCGGTGAACAATCTGAACGAGGGCATAGGGAACGTTGAGACGGAGTCTGGTGATTTCCTGGGGCTGTTCGGAGAGAATCGCGCTCATTGTTGCGACTGCTGATGATCCGTCGAAAGCCCGACGCCCCGTCAGCATCTCGTAGAGGATCGCCCCCATGGAAAAGATGTCCGATCGATGGTCGGCAGGCCGAGCCTCGACCTGCTCGGGAGACATGTATCCGACACTCCCGAGGATCTTTCCAGGCGTGCTGAGGGAGACCGTGTCGGTTTCTCGAATCTGTTCATTCTTCGGTTCTTCGTGGAACAATTTCGCCAGTCCGAAGTCCAGGATTTTTACGTGACCGTCCACCGTGATCAGGATGTTCGACGGCTTGAGATCACGATGCGCGACTCCTTTCTCGTGTGCCGCAGCCAAACCTCTCGCAATCTGGATCCCGAACTCGACCACCTTCCGGATCGGCAGCTCACCGTTGTTCCCCAGGTAAGTTCTGAGGGTCATTCCTTCGATGAGCTCGGTGACAATGAACGGCCTCTTGTTGAACTCGCCGGCGTCGAACACCGAAATGACATTGGGATGGTTGATGCGTCCGGTGGTTCTCGCCTCCTGCGCGAAACGCCGGACCCGCTCGTCATCGGAGCCGTAGTAGGCAGGGAGAATCTTGAGCGCCACGTCGCGACCGAGCCGCGTATCGTGGGCTTTGTAGACCTCACCCATACCTCCGGCCCCCAGAAAAGACATGACTTCGTACTGACCGATGCGAAAACCTTCGGCCAGTGACTCTTCAGACGAATCCCTTCGAGAGTCCATTTACGACTGCTCCGCAAAGGCGCGCCAGATGAAACGCCGGGTCTGGATGAAATCCCATCGTAGCCCCCTCGGCGATGTTGTCAATGATTTTCGCGCCCCCGTTGCGCACCTCTTCCCACGCCTGGAATCTTCGCGAAGAAATCGCTTCCGGTCTCGGAGAATTTTCAGGGAGAATTCAGTTTCCTGCCGGACGTCAGTTGGCAGGGCAGGACGAACTGCAGCAATCAGTCCCGTACCGGCAGATTGGTTGCGGTCGTGCCCCCGCGGTTGATTGCACGCAGCGAAAGAGAGACCACCCCGATCCTGATCTCGTCGCCGTCGTGCAATTCGGTGAGAGCCTCGATCTGCTCTCCTCTGACGTACGTTCCGTTCTTGCTGCCGAGATCCTCGATCACTGCTTCCCGTCCAGTGACTGTGATGGCTGCATGAGAGCGCGAAACCGAGACCGAGTCGATGAAGATGCCGGCGCCCTCTCCTCGTCCTACGATGTGCCGTCCTTCCCTCAGCGGAATCTCTTCACTCCGCCAGAAGAGCGAGAACAGGCTGCCTGATCGTCGTGTCGACGACGATTCGCTTCCCTCTTCAGTCGAGACCTCGGCGACGAACGCATACCCATAACCGTGAAACGTTTTCAGATAGCGCCGGTTCTTCCGGGTATCGCCCAGTATGCCTCGCAGCTCGGAGACGAGATTTGACAGATTCGCTTCTTCCACGATCGTCTCGCCCCAGACGTGCCTGTACAGTGCTTCTTTGGTCATCGCGTTAGGCGCATTCCGGACGAGATACTCGAGCAGAATGAATGCCCTGTTCGAAAGGTGAAGTTCAGCCCCTGCACACGTCAGCGTACGAGTACCGAAATCGAGAACGAACTCGCCAAATCGGGCGCGCATGAGTACGACCGAGCCTCCTGATTTCCTGTGTCGCCGGGTTCAGCGTCCATGATACCTGTCCCCAAGCCGGGTGCTTCGCAGACAATCACGGTCACGACGCTCGCTTTGCCGGACGGCCGGAGCGACACGGACGATGGGAAATACGGTCAGGTCGGAGGTCGATCTGAGTGGCGAGCGCCAGAATGGCGAATCGTCTCAGGAGCTCATGGCTGTGATCGTGCTCGAGCCGCGATCGACCATGTGGAACGTCAGGGATACCACTCCGAGCCGGACCTCCTGACCATCGCTGAGTGAAACAGGTTCGGTCACCGGAAGGTCGTTCACGAACGTTCCGTTCTTGCTTCCGAGGTCTTCGATCAAGACGCCATCGCTGGAGACGATGATCCGCGCGTGACGGCGCGAGATCGCGCCGGAGGCGATGACGACGTCCGCCTCTTCACCACGTCCGACGACATTCTCTCCGGCACTCAAGGCAAACTCCTCACGTCTCCACCGAAGGCAGTACAACGGTCCCGAAAGATTGTTCGTTGCGACACTGTCGATCACGCGCTCGAACTCTCCTGAAAAGGCGTATCCGAATCCGTGAATCGTCCTGATGAATCGTGCGCTCTTTCTGTTCTCGCCGAGAGCAGCTCGAATCTCCGAGATGAGATTGGGAAGGTTCGCCTCTTCGACGAAGCTCTCTCCCCAGACGTGACGGTAGAGGTCTTCTTTGGAGATCGCGCGCGGGGCGGTGGCCACGAGGTGCTCGAGAAGAATGAAGGCCTTGGTCGATAACGGCCGCGGCTCGCCGAGACGCGTCAGCTCTCGCCTGTCCGAATCAAAGATGAAGTCGCTGAAACGCACACTCATCTGTATTCCCTGCCCATCCGGAGCTCTCGAAGTCCGTTATGGAAAACTCCTGACAATCGCGTAAGACTGAACGACCGCGGTCTCTCTATATTACCTGCATCGCCCCGGTGGAACGAGCGAGCCCCTCGGCCGGATTGTCAGGCGACGGATTCCCCGTGATTCGGCTGCCGGTCCGGCCTTCGATATTGACTTGACAGGAGGCTGATCGATGGGCATATATGGCCCATTCCAAGACAATAACTGGATCTCCGGGGCCACTGGCTTACCGGAACGGCCATGATCGACTCGGCTGTAGCGCGACAGAGCTCGCTCACCCCCGGTCTGATGATTGGACAGTACGTCGTCGGTTCACCGATCGGCGCCGGGGGGATGGGTGAGGTGTACCGTGCGACCGACAGCCGCCTCGGTCGCGACGTCGCTCTGAAGATTCTGCCCGAAATGTATGGCGCGAACGCGGACCGCATACGACGGTTCGAGCTCGAAGCCCGATCGACGAGCAAACTGAATCATCCGAATATCGTCTCGATCTTCGACACCGGCGAACATGAGGGCCGGCCCTACTTCGTCACCGAATTGCTCGAGGGTCACCCGCTCTCTGCAATCATGAGGGAAACGCCTCAGCTTCCGATCCGCAGAATACTCGAAGCAGGAATTCAGATCGCGCGAGGCCTCGCCGCCGCGCATGAGAAGGGAATCATTCATCGCGATCTCAAACCGGCGAATGTCTTCGTCCTGCGCGACGGTCACGTGAAAATTCTCGACTTCGGCCTCGCGAAGCTGACGCAGGTCGAAACCGAACCCCCGGACGCAGACAACGAAACCCTGTCCGGGCCCGGCACTGCCGCCGGACGCGTTCTGGGAAGCGCCGGATACATGTCACCCGAACAGGTGGAGGCGCGGCCGATCGATGCTCGCTCTGACCTTTTCTCACTCGGCGTGATTCTGTACGAGATGCTCACCGGCAGCCGCGCGTTCCGCGGCGAGTCCGTTGCGGGAACGATGAGCGCGATCCTGCGCGACGATCCGCAAGACGTGCTGGCGCTCCGGCCGGATGCGCCGGTAGCGCTCGTTCAGGTCGTCCGGCGGTGCCTGGAGAAGTCGGCCGCCGATCGATTTCAATCAGCCCGCGACCTTTCCTTCAACCTGGAGGAACTGATTTCTCGCTCGGATGTGAGCTTGAGCAGCGCCGCGCGCTCAGCGATTCGGGGATTCGTCGGCCGCATGCCGCGAAGACGGGTTATCGGTTTCGGATCGATTCTCGCGCTCGTCGTTGCCACACTGCTGATCCTTCTCTGGAACGGACGCTCCGGCGCCGACGCGCAGCCAAAAGGACAGCCCCCTCAACTGATGCGCGTGACCTCTTCCGGTCGCATTCTTCCGGTGGTCGCTCTCTCTCCCGACCAGAGCTACATCGTGACTGCAGCCGAATCGGGCAAGGGGGCCGTCCTCTCCCTTCTGCACGTGGCGACAGGAAGCACGACCGCTCTTGCCACTGCCGACGCGGAAAGTTTCGGAGCCGCACTTTTTTCTCCCGACGGGAACTTCGTCTACTTCACGAGGTTCGAGGATGGAGGGATGAATCTCTACCGCGTTCCGTTGCTCGGAGGACAGGCGCAACGTATCGCGCGCGACACGAGCGGAGCGCTGACGATGCGACCCGACGGCGCCGAGATAGCCTTCGTTCGGACGCAGGACGAGGCTAAGGTCAAAGCTCTCGTCGCCGTTTCCTCGGACGGTTCGTCAGAGCGAACGATCGCAACTCTGAGCTCGACGAAGATCGCACTCTCCGAATGCGCCTGGTCTCCTAATGCGACCCGTTTGGTCTGCGGCAGCGGGCAGATTGGCGCGATGTCGGAGATCGACGCTGCGACGGGCACGATACGAACGCTCCTCCATCTTCCGCCACTCGTCTGGATGGTCTGGACTCCTGACGGCAAGTCGCTGATCGGCACGACCCGATACGCCGAGGGCTCGCAGGTTGTTCGCGTCGACGTCGACACCGGAGCGGCGGTGCCAGTGACGAGTGAGCTCGGACAGTATGGGCCACTCGCCATTTCCCGCGACGGACTGACTGTCGCAGCGGCCCGGATCGACAACCGGATTCATCTCTGGAGTCTGTCCATCGATGACCCTTCAGAGCTTCGGCAGATCACATCGGGCGCGAATACTCAGGATGGAAATTTCGGAATTGCGACCGCGCCGGACGGGAGGATCGTCTGGTCGTCCAAAGGCGCCGGAAAGAGCATCGACCTCTGGATCGGCGCCGCCGACGGCGCGAACTCCCGCAGGCTGACTCTTCACGACGACACGGACGAAACGTGGCCGGACGTCTCTCCGGACGGAAGGTACGTGGTTTACCGCCGCGACACGCCGGGACCGGATGGGATCAGCCGCGATCTGTGGCAGATCGAGATCGAGAGTGGCAGCGTGGAACGGCTCACATCGACGGGAGATGCATTCGCGGGAAGCTATACGGGTGACGGCGCTTCGATCATCTTTCACCGGGAGGTCGGGGATGAGACGTTCGTCTTCGAGATTCCTTCCGCCGGAGGAGACCCTCGGCAGGTAGACGGCCGGCAGGCGCTCGCGCCGCGTCCATCACCTGACGGGAAGTGGCTGCTCGTCTCGGCCGAGGGGAAAAATGAGCTCTGGCCGTCTGATGGCGCGGGGGAGGCTCGCAGGCTCCCCATCGGCGCACGAATGAAGAAGTGGCGTCCAGACAGTCGCGCCTTCGCCTATCGGGGCAAGGGTGGACATCTATGGATGTTCGAAATCGAGTCCGGGGAGTCCCGGCAGTTGACGCGGCTCGATCACTGGGATTTTCCCGTAGCCTTCGCGTGGTCCCCTGACGGGAACGAGGTAATTTTCGCGCGCTCCACGCAGTCGCGCGACATCTTTCTCATACGGGGTGTGCAATGAAATCGCTGGTCCGATTTGCGATTCTCGGCCTTGCGCTGCACGTTGGCGGTCTGGACGTTGAAGCATCGACGGCAACGACCGGAGGTTTGAGAGGGGTGGTCCGCGATGCGTCCGGCGTACCTCTCGCCAACGCTCGCGTGGACCTGACGGGATCGGGTATCGGGTCTCGCTCTACACTCACGGACGAGATTGGAGAGTACCGGTTTGTCTTCATTCCTCCGTCCTCCGGCTACGTCCTCGAGGTGAAACAAAGCGGATTCGAGCCAGTCCGACAAAAGGTGGTAATCGCGCTGGGAAACGAATACCGTCTCGACATTCAGCTTCGTCTGGTCATCTCCGGCGAGATCGAAGTGGTCGCCAGCACTCCTCGAGTTGACGTCCTCAACTCCCACGTTTCCACCAACATCACAGCAGAGGAGTTCGGCCTACTCCCGACACGCCGCGATTTCCAGCAGCTCACGACGATCGCGCCGGGAGTCATGATGGATAACCGCAATGGCTCCAGTCCGACCGTGAGCGGGTCAAGCCATCTGGAAAACGATTACATCATCGAGGGCCTTTCAACGCGTGATCCGCGCTATGGATCGTCGGCGACGAATCTGACGATGAATTTCGTCCAGGAGATTCAGGCCGTCACGATGAATGCATCCGCGGAATACGGACGTTCGATGGGCGGCGTTTTCAACGTGATTACACGCTCTGGAACGAACCAGTTCGCCGGAGAAGTCTCTGCGTACTTCGAAGACTCGGACTGGGGCTCCGATAACATCAAAACGGGGTTTCGGGGGACGACCACGACCGACCTCGGACATGACCGGCGTGACTACGGCGTGTCCCTGGGTGGCCCTCTTCGTCGCGACCGCGCCTGGTTTTTCGGGGCCTACGGTCCGCGGCATGAGGTCACTCCCTTCGAGTTAATCAGCGAGTCGGCAGGAGTGAATCGGATCGAGCGAAAGATACGGGAGGAAGACGTCTATGCGGGAAAGCTGACGTTCGCAGTGACGTCGTCTCAGTCATTGACACTCAGCGCATTCGGAAACCCCGTGGAAGTCAGCGGTTGGCAGGGCGACGTGCTCTGGGATCCCACAACGTCACTCTGGACGGACTACTCCGGCAGTGAGAACGCAGTGCTTCGGCATCATGCAGCGTTGTCTTCCCAGTCTTGGCTGGAACTTACCGCCGGACGGCATCGCCAGAGTCTGTACGCGTTGGCGGATACGGCTGTTGGCGCCGCGGCGCCATTCCAGATCGACTTTACGAGCTTCCCCTATGCGGCGCATGGGGGCATTCCGGGTGGAGGGAAGGACACGGCCGATCGCCGTCTCGTTTCGCTCCGCGGGACTCAGTTGTTCCGGCAACACGAGCTTCGCGCTGGAGTAGAGCTGGAACGCAACCGCTATGACAGCTTCCGCAACGAAACGTATTACTCCTTTTATGGCCCCACCAACGTAAGCAGTGAAGTCGGCGTGAGAGATGTGCTCGAAGTCTTCAGCTTCGGTGAAGAGGGTTACGGAACGAACGATGCACTTTCGGTCTTTCTCGACGACCGATTTCGCCTCAGTGAGAGGATCACTGTCACAGCAGGACTCCGGTGGGAACGTCAGACCGTCGACTCCTCCAGAGGAGTCGTGCTCGTCGACCGGGTGCATCCGAATGGAACCGTAGACTCGCGGCCCGCGGACGACTTCACTTTCGACAACAACTGGGCACCGAGGCTCGGCATCGTGTGGGATCCGTCGGGGCGCGGGCGGTCGAAAGTGTTTGCTGCCGCGGGGCGGTACTTCGGGTCGATTCCCGTCAACGTGAACGTGGCGTTCCTCAACGGTTTCGGATATGACGTCAGTCTCTACTACAGCGACGTCCCCCAGACGTCCGCAAGCTGGTTCAATCCCACCGGGTCGCCCGTGAACGAAAACTGGATCCGGTATGACCAGTATGACGGACGCACACTGGGCGGCATCGACCCCTCTACGAAGCTTCAGTATCAGGACGAATACAGCCTGGGCGGGGAGATGCAGTTCGGCGCGAACATGACCTTCGGTGTTCGCGCCGTCAATCGTCTCTTCGGCAGAGTGATCGATGACCGGGGAACCTGGAACGAAAACAATCTTCGGATGAGAAGAAATGAGTACTTTCTCGTAAATCCGGGTGAAAGCGACCTCGGTTCGGTTTTCCGAACACCGCAACGCAATTACTCCGCACTCGAGCTAACGTTCCACAGACGGCTCGCTGACCGATGGCAGGTGATCTCCTCGTTCGTCTCTGCGCGTGCCCGTGGCGACTACGACGGGTATGTGGAGTACTCGAGTACCCAGTTCACGAACGTAGGGTCTCCGAATACCGGCTACGCGTTCGATGTGCTGCGATTCGAAGACAACGCCTACGGCAGATTGAGGAGCGACCGCCCCTATCAGTTCAAGTTGCACAGCTCCTACACGTTTCCCTTTGGCTTGACAGTTTCCGAGAGCTTCTTCTACACGTCCGGAATCCCTGTGTCGGCGCTCGCGGCTCCTGGACTTTCGCGAGGCAAGCGAGTGCTCTATTTCACGCCTCGAGGATCCGAGGGACGGACGCCCGACGTCTGGACTCTGGACCTCAAGGCACAGTGGGAGATTCCCGTGAGGAGACTGCGGGGCGCAAGCGCCGCGGTGATTGCGGACGTATTCAATGCGACGGATAACCACGGTGTGCTCGAGGTGGACGAGGCGTACATCTTTCCGGGCATGCCAGGCATACAGCAATGGATTGCGCCATCGAACCTCGATCAGTGGGGATTCCCGAAGTATGACCCGAGCTTTCCCCGCAGCCCGTTCTATGGCACCCCGCGCGTCTATCAGTCGCCGCGTGCGATCCAGTTGGGAGTCAGACTCCGTTACTGAATTGGCACGGGGCATTTCTATGCATCAACTGACAATCTCCTGGCAAAGCAGTAAGACTGCTGCGATGCCGGCTTCTATCTTACCTTCATCTCAAACGCGACCGGCTGGCGGTCCTATGCCGGAAAGAAGAAGGAGCTGAGCTCATGAAGATCAAGTATGCAGTGGCATGTTGTGCAATCAGCCTGATCATGGCATTTCCGCTGGCTGCTCAGAAGGGCGGAAAACCGGGAGGCGGGGGCGGGGGTTCGACGCCCTCAGATGGCAGCGGCACCTGCACGGCGCTCTTTCGCAACACCCCCGACGGCTTCTACGGGATCGTCGATGAGGGGAAAGGGATTTACTCCGGAGGAGTCGACGGCACGCGCTGCACCATCAACTCGCTCAGCGCCTCCAGCCCCGGCGATCTTCTCTTTACTTTGAACGCCGTGAAGGGAGCGAAAAAGAGCCGCGCCGCAGTTGTGTGGCTCGACAAACCTCTGGGGAGTGCTCCGAGCCGCGGCTCGTGGACGATCACCGGCTCGACGTCCTTTCACCTGAAGGTCAACGAGCTACTGCAGCTGGCGGCCGTCGGACAAGTGGTCGACCACCGGGCCAGCTTCCACATCACCTATCTCGGGCAGAACTACAAATTTCGCTACAACTGGTTCACGGACGGCGAAGGCACAGTTCCGGTCCGAATCACGCGCCACCAGATCAACGAGTGGACTATTGAATCACTTCCGGCCGCGCTGGATCCGTATCCACATATCGGACGTCTCTGGTCCGGCGGCGGTTACGGCGACGGCACCGTGTACGAAGCCCTCGGCGATTACAACACGCCGTTCCACCTCACCATCAGAACGCCGTAAGCCTGAGGTCTCGAGAGATCCTCGGTGCAAGGCACGAGGACTACGTGTTGAGTATCCCGGGGCGCTGTACCATATCAACTGACAATCTCCTGACAAAGCAGTAAGACTGCTGCGAGGCCGGCTTCTATCTTACGTTCATCTCAACGCGACCGGCGCATCAGGCGCCGGGAAGAAGAAGGAGCTGAGCTCATGAAGATCAAGTATGCAGTGGCATGTGGTGCAATCAGTCTACTCATGGCGGTTCCGCTTTTTGCTCAGGGGAAAGGCGGAAAACCAGGAGGCGGGGGCGGGGGCGGCGGTGAGACGACCGCCAAAGGTGCGAACATCCGTGATGCCGCCAACGGTTATGGCCTTTACATCGCCAGTGATGGAGCAGGGGCCTACTCGTTCTCGATCGACACGACCGCGGGAGTGTCCGGGTCGGATATCGTCATGGGCGCCGGTCTCTATGGTGGCAGCCGCAAGGCTCACTTCACGTTTGCCGAATCCTGGGACTGGGGCGGTGAGAACTCTGCTCCGTTCGCTGAAGCGGTCATCCCTGGACATTTCGTTCTGAAGTGCACTCGGAGGGGCGTCGACGTCCGGACGATGTCGGCCGGCGCAACCGCGCTCTGTCCACTGGTCTCGCAGTTCGATTATAACGGCGTTCCCTACCGCCTCGGGACGAATGCAGACAGCCAGCACGAAGTGCCGCTTCAGGGGGAAGACGCAGAGGTACAGTGCACCGCGACCGACAGGAAGGGCTGCAAGAGCTGGCAGATCCGCGCGTCGGGTGCACCGACGTACGTCGGCAGCGACCCGAACCCGAAGAGCCTGTCGATCCTCTTCAATCGGAACACGAACGAAGTTCTCGGATACTACAGAATGTCCTTCCTGATCGATGTCGTGAAGTAGGCGTTGCCGGCGTGAGGTCGCGCGTCTACGCGCCGCGACCTCACCGGCGCCACGATGACGATCGTGACCACTACGGCGATCGCGAAAACATGCGCTTCAAGGGAATGGACACGAACGGCGACGGCGTGATCACTCGAAGAGAGTGGCGTGGGAACGATCGATCATTCCGGAACCATGACCGCAACGGCGACGGCGTGCTCTCGGGTAGTGAAGTCAGGCCGGGTGGAAAGCGGAACTGAACCAGCAAAGATGAGGAAGGGCAGCAGACGCTGCCCTTCCTCGGAGTGGATTGCTACGGATTGAAGCGCAAGAGTGAGAAGTCGAGATCGAATGGATTGCCGAAGGTGAACAGCTGGAACGTCGATCCCGCTACCGGCCAGTCGATCGAAGTCGACAGGTCCGACTGACCGGGGTTGGCGGCGCCCCCTCCTGGTGTGACGCCGACGAGCCCATCGAGCGCGGCGACAGCGCCGTATTCGATCTCCACCTGCCCGCTCGAGCGGAGCGTTACGGTGAATGTGTTCGTCGAGGAGGCGGCAAACTCCGGAACACCGTCGAACGTGACGCTCCACGAGCTCGCGTCACCGTTGACAATCACGAGACCGCCGGCGTTGGGACTCAGATCGTCCCAGAGGGCGGCGATCCTTGGCTGATCATTCAGCAATTCGGCAATGCTTTCGCTGAAATCGCTGTCACCCGATCCGAACGTCAAGTTGCCGTTGGAATTGACAAAGACACTGCCATAGTCACTACCCTGGAACGGGAAAGAGAAGCCGAGGGGCACCTGCACGGAGTTATCGTCTCCCAGCGTCAACAAAGTCCCTTCGATTTCTCTGAGCCTGATCACGTAACGGCCGCCCGACCCCCCTGCACCGGTGAATAGAAGGTCGGGGAACGTGCTGATCCCGACGATGTAGTCGCCTGTGGCGGGAATCGAAACGACTGCGCGGGAGAGAAGTCCTGGCCCACCGTCGTCATCGAACGCGAGAACGTTGCCTGCGGCGTCGGTCACGACCAGGATTGTGTCGAGCTGGCCGCTGATGATCTCCGCGAGCAGGCTCGTTCCACCCTGAGCGCTGAACCGGAAGAAGTCGACGTCGCCGCCCGTGGGCTCGATCTCGGTGAAGCGGTTGACGGACACGGAGTCGAACGGAAGCGAAATTCTCCGCGCCTTCTTGAGAGTGTCGTTGTTCTCTGCCCAGTTGTCGTTATACGTGGTGGTGCCTGTGAACGGCACAACACGAGAGGCGAGGTCATTCGGGTTCGAAACCGCGAACCGCTCGAACGCCGCTGGCTGGTTGTGCAGATTGATCCGACCTTTGAGAGCTGACAGATCTGATGCCGTCTCGAATCCTGAGGTGACTGCTCCTCCGCAAGAGACTCCGGCGATTCCGTCGACGGCAGTCATCTGACCGTAGACGAGGTCAATGTGGCCTGCAGACCTCTTGAGATGAATCGAGAACGTGTTCGCTCCGGTGTTCGACCACTCCGGAACGTTGTCGTAGTAGACGCTGAAGCTGTTGTTCGTCTGCTGGTATGAGACGGTTCCTGCTGCGGAGGGATTGAGATCGTCCCACCAGCCGGCGATCCGCGGAGGCCCGCTGAGCATCTCAGGGATGGACTCGGTGAAGTCCGAGTTGGGAGCTCCAAACGTGATGTTGCCATTGCCATTGACGAACACGGAGTTGAAACTCTGTCCGCATAGCTCAAACTCGAACGGAAGCGCTACCTGCACGGATCCATCGTCTCCGACCGCCAGCGGGTCGCCCGGCTGCGGCTGGTTGAAAATGATGTTCACGCCGGATGCGCCGGGCTGAACCAGTGTGAAGTCGGCGACCGGATCATTGTTCGACTCAGATGCGCCGTTGTAGTACTCCTCCGGCCCCGGCAGAGGTGAAGCTGGTGGTGTCGAGAATCCTCCGGCAAGGATCTGGTCGACATACACGCGATAGCTTGCTCCCGGTGTCAGACCGAACAGTCTGTAGGTGCCGACAACAGGACTCGACTGCGCTGTGCTGTCGGTGTAGTCGCTCGAGATCGCCGACACCGCGTCGACGAAAGGATCAGCTTCATTGCGGGCGATGACGTTCACTCCCGTAATCTTCGTCGTTCCGTTCGGTGCGAAAATAGTCCCGCGGATCGTTCCAGTCGTCGCAGCAAAGCTCGGATCGGGGTAGAGCGCGGAGAGGGTGGCGATGTCGTCACGCTCGAGGGTCTGCGTGCCGATGCCCGGTCCAAAGTAGAAGGGATACATCGTTTCGACAACATCATTGACGAGCGGATTCGGAGCCGCGTACGGATTGAGTGGTGTCGGCCCGGTGGTGTCTCCGAGTCCGATGTAGATCTGTCCGTTCACGACTGTGTGCGCGAGATTCGTGTAGTGACCGAACTCGTGCACCATGACATCGGTTGCTGCAACCAGGTCATCAAATGAAGGTCCGTTGAGAAAAGACAGACCCTCGGTAATCGTGCAAGCGGCCGTATCGCCCCACTCCGGTCCTGCAAAACCGAGAATTCCGGAACCCGGCCCGAAAAGCAGATCGAAGATCTCGCCGGTGTCGTCGAATACGATTGCCGAAAGTCCATCCGGTGCCGGCGCATCAAGGTAGGGTCCGAAATTCGTGATGTCGACGTCGACGGGAAGTACACCGGCGTTCACGTAGGAAGCCGTCGACGTGGGTACAGCGCCCCAAACGGCGAACGAGAACTCAACGGCTGCGATTGCCTGCGCGTTGGTCAGAGGGCCGAGGTCCCCCTGATCGGGATTGAAGGGAATGTTGACTCCACCATTCGCCCACAGAAAGGGCTGCCCGTCGGTGCAGTTTGCCAGAGGCCCTCCGGCAAAAGCCGGCAGTGAGGCGAGCATCATTACGGTGGCGAGTGCGAGAAGAGATGGGGTGAAACGCTTTTGATTTCTCATCGACATCCTCCTCACTTTCCGACCATCGTCCGGATGCGCGCGGCCAGCTCCGAATATGCGATCGGGCCGGAGGAAGGCAGTCCGAGGTTTGCATTGTCGAGACCGTTGAGAGCGAACTCCTGGCGGTTGCGAATGACGATTGAGAACGCGCCCTGCTCGAGGCCGACGGCTGTTGACAGGCCGATGGCGCTCTCGGGCGTCGTGAAGAGGAGATAGTCCTGACCTACGACGAGGTTTGGCAGCTTCGGCAGAACCGTCAAGCGCCGTGCGTTGCCGACGAGGAGGTTCGGATTCTTGCTGGCGATCATCGTGACTTCGACGACACCGCGGCCGTCTTTCAACGCGATCTCACCTTTGAGCGCCTCTTCGACGTGGATGACATACGTGACAGTCGGCAGCGAGCTGCCTCCGGCTTGTACTGTGCCGGTGCGGATGTCGGCCACGGTACCTCTGAAAATCCTGCCGGCGCGTTCGACCATCTGTTCAAGGTCGAGCTTGAGGACGGTAGTCGCTTCCGCGGGCATACTGAATGCCAGCAGTGCGACGAGGATAAACAGCGGTGCGCGGGGTTTCCTTGTGGGCATGCGGTCTCCTTGACGTTGGTGGTGGTTGGTGATCGAGAGGCACCCGTATGTGCGCCTCGGCCTGCAACTCAGCCGGGAGATCGTTCCTCGGAGGAATCTCCCCCGGCTCTGCGTCTGTCGACCTACGAAGGCCTGTCCGCTTTGAGCTACAAATCGGTTACCAAACTGAAAAAAACGATTGAGGACCCACCATATCCAACTGGTTCGGCCCAGCGCAACCGTTGAAAATGGAAGCTTGTGCAACGCCGCGGCTTGAGAAGTGAGCGTTCGTCGCGGGTTCAACGCGACCGTCGAGGGGGCCGGGCGCCAGTCTGGCGAAGAGCGTGAAATGATGCTCTGGTTAGCCTGCGATCCCCACCGTCAGGCCGATTTCTGCGGCTCCTTCAGAGCTTCCATGACGCTTCGGATCAGATCCTTTTGATCGATCGGCTTGGACAGGAACCTGGTGAAGTCGCTGGCCTCTTCCTTCGCGGGATCGGTGCTCTGAGCCGTCAGGGCAAACACCGGAAGCGTTGCATTCCGGGCGCGTACCTCGTTGAGCAGATCGTAGCCGTCTCGTTCCGGCATCGCGATGTCGGTAATGAGAAGGTCCGGGTGGAAGCGATCGAGCGCCTCCAGCGCTTCGTCAACAGAAGCGGCGTCTTCCACAACGGCACCTTCTCTCCGCAGCATTGCGCCGAACACTGCCCTGGCATCCGCGTCGTCGTCGACGAGCAGGATTTGCGCCCCTGGAAACGCGGGGACGCCGCTCAGACGTGAACCTCGAGGATCCGTCATGTCGGCCGGGTCTTCAGAGAGCAGCGGCAATGAAACCATGAAGCGGGCTCCATGGCCCTGTTCAGAAGTCACGGCGATGTGTCCTCCGTGCAGCTCGACCAGATCTCTCGCGAGCGCAAGGCCGAGACCCAGTCCGCTGTGTGCCCGCCGGGAGGAACTGTCTGCCTGCTGGAAGCGCTGGAAGATGTGAGGAAGAAAGTGAGAGGAGATGCCTGGACCGCTGTCCTGAACTACGAGTGTCACCTGCTCGCCCTCGCGGCGCAAAGACACGTCTACGCGTCCCCGCAGTGGCGTGAACTTGATTGCGTTCGACAGGAGATTCCACGCGACCTGTTGGATGCGATCCGGATCGATCTTCAGCAACTCGATTCCCGGACCGTCATCGAAATGCAGATCGATGGCCTTAGCCTCCGCTGAAGGCCGGACGGTTTCGATCGCGGCCTCGACGACCCTGCGAATGTCGGCCGGTCGTCGATCCAGCCGCATCTTTCCAGTGGTGATGCGGGAGACATCGAGGACGTCATCGATGAGCTGCATCTGCGCTTTCGCGCTGCGAGTGATGGCGTCGAGTCCTGTCTTCATCTCCCGCGGATCCGAAGGGCCCTCGGCCATCAGTTGTGACCAGCCGAGGATCGAGGTCAACGGAGTCCGCAACTCGTGCGAGAGCGTCGCGAGGAATTCGTCCTTCAGGCGGTCGGCCTCCCGCAGCGCCTTCGCGCTCTGCTCGAGAGCTTCCTCCGCCTTCTTCCTGTCCGACAGGTCGACCACCATCGCGTACAGACCGGCGACACTGCCGTCGGTCCTGAAATCCGGAACGTATTCCGCCCGGATGAATCGACTTCCACCGTGGCGGTAGGGGATGAGATTTTCGTAGTGAACACGCTCGCCGGAGAGAGCCCTTTCGAGATGCGGCCGGACGCGATCATACGCTTCGTCGCCTATCACTTCGGCGACGAGCTTGCCTTCGATGTCCTCGTAACGGTGACCGAACCATTCGTTGTAGCCTTTGTTGACGAATCTGTATCGGGCCTCGGTATCGATGTACGAGATGAGCGCGGGGACCGCGTCCGTGATGAGTCGCAGCCTCTGAGCCAGGCTCGCCAGTTTTGCCTCGGCTTCTTTCCGTGCTGTTATGTCGAAGTTGATTCCGGCGAAGCGGACAGGCTTTCCGCGGTCGTCCCGCTGCATCGTACCTGCGCCGCTCAACCAGCGCACTCCGCGAGTGGGATGATTGATGCGAAACTCGACAGCCCATTCGGTTCCTCCCCCGAACAGCTCCCGCGTTGCCTCATCAATCCTGTCCCGATCTTCGTCATGGACCAGCTCGAGCCAGTTGTTGAAGCTGAGCGGTCCAGCTTCGAGTCCGTAGAGGTCGCGGTATTCCGGCGAGACGTACGCAGTTGCTCCGTCGCCAATTCTCCAGTCCCACACACCGGCGTTGCCTGCACGCTGTGCAAGGGAAAGACTTTCGTTCGCCTGGCGCAGACTCTCTTCTGCCTGCTTGCGGACGGTCATGTCGGCGAAGCGGAGCGCGAACCGGTGCTGTTCAGGTGGACCGAAGGGAAATGCATAGACCTCGAACCAGCGGCCGCCCATCGGCTCGGACCCTTGCTCGAAGCGGAGCGTTTCTCTCGAGATGGCGACCCGCCCATAGGTTTCGATCCAGTAGGCCTCCAGCTCGGGGACGAGCTCGAGCGCCGTTCTGCCCCGGGCATTCATCAGACCGGTGTGCTGCTCGAACATCGGATTCACTTCGAGGAAACGGTAGTCGCGGGGCGATCCGCTCTCGTCGAGGATCATCTCGCAGATGCAGAACCCCTGGTCCATCGAGGCGAAGAGCGACTGGTACTTCTCCTCGGATTCGCGGAGCGTCTCCTCAAGCCTCATCAGGGCATCGCTCTGTTTATGGGGTGTTTCTTCCATTCCTCTATCCGTTCCGGGCGATTGCTGCCGGGTTCTCCGAAAGTGTATCCCTGCTGCGAGCCGATTATCAGGTCTTTCGCTCGATAGGGGATAGTGTTTCCGGTCAGACCGGATGGAGGTACGGTCCATTGGCGGCGGTGTCATCCTGAGCGCAGCGAAGGATCCCCAGAAGACTCGCCGTGACGCCTCGAGGGAGGGGATCCTTCGCTTCGCTCAGGATGACACAGTGCTCTTTCACCGCTAAAACTCGGTCGTCACTCAGCTTCGCCTTGCCAAACGCCACAGCGCTCCGGACCAGACCGCGGTGAGCATTGGGAAAACGATCGCAACGCGCCAGTTGAACGTGAGAGCCTGCCGCAGTTCTCCATGCAGCACCGCGCTGATCGCCCGGGTCATGCCGCAGCCCCAACATTCGATGCCGGCGACGAGCCGGAACAGACATACCTCCGGACCCCGCTCGAACACCTCGGTGGGGACGCTCAACCCCGCGATGGGTATGAGGAGAAGGGCCAGGATCGTCGCAAGACGAAATGGCGCATCGGAGCGTGCCGATGCGCCATCCGTATGGGTTTCGCCTGGCATTTCAGGCCGGGGAACGGTCAGCTCTTACGAAGAGGCTGGCCGCTGGCATCCGTGAACTTGTCGGTGATGATCATGATGAGATCGATCAGCGCCCAGATGCCGCAACCTCCAAGTGTCAGAAGCTGCACGATACCGATGCCCGTATGTCCGGTGTAGAACCGATGACCGCCGAGGGCTCCGAGAAAGAGGCACAGAAGCAGAGTCGTCAACCATTCTTTTGGCTCGTTCACATCGATCTCCTCAATTGTAGCTACAGGGGGTTGCCGGGATTATAAGCGGACGGGGCCGCAGACGAAAGGAGTTTCCGCCGGGGAGGCCAGGTGCCAGAGGAGGGGATTACTCAACGCGCGTGGCGCTGACGATGAAGCGGTCTGGCGCGGGGCCGAGGAATCGGAACGGATAACAGGTTACGAGCGTGAGCTCCTCGATTCCGTTCGAGTCCATCACGCTCGTCTCGGTGGGCGCCACTACGCGGAGCGAAGCGACGCGATACTCGTACGTGTGAGGGGGGACGACGAGTCGAATTGTGTCGTCGACTTTGATCTTTCTGAGCGACCGGAAAAATGTGTCGCGATGTCCTGCGAGGACCATATTTCCCACGTCGCCAGGCTTCCCGGTTCCCGGGACGAGCCCGACCGCACGCTCGAGAGTGTCGTCGTCGGCTCCATCGCGAACGATCGCCTTGAGCCCGAGCCGTGGAATCTCGATGCGTCCGAGAGCTGTGGGATCTGCCTCTGCCGGATGGAGCTTCGTTTTGGCAGGCGGCGTATTGCTCGCGCGTTCAGTCAGATCTTCTGCAGATTTGCCTGCGTCCTGGGGTTCAGAGGTTGGCGCCTCGAACGTCGCAGGTCTTTCGGGACCGAGAGGGGTCTCGTACTGCATGCCGGCATTGGAGGTGCGGGAAGGTGATGAAGAGGCAAATGACGCTGTGGGGCCGTCGTGAGGAGTGCCCGCAAAAAGCGCGCGCTCCTGCTGCGACTGGTATTGCCACCGATCGACAGACGCCTCGAGGGCGACGCCGAGCAGAGAAATCCCGATGACCCAGAGGGAGATCTCAGCACGGCGCAACCACTTCGAGGCGTTCGTCATCAGTTCCTTTTAGCGAACGAAGCGAAAGACAACTGCGCCGGCGACGGCGACGAGACCCAGCAATGCGATCAGCGGAGTCTTGCCAGCGGTGGCGGGCAGTTCCCTCGGACGTGCTTCAGCGATCTGCGTCTGCGCGATTCGCGGCTCGGTCACGGTGTAGGTCTCG
>JBGSYJ010000349.1:0-2610 GCA_041750915.1 Thermoanaerobaculia bacterium
AATGATGCGACCCGAACTTTCGAGCAGATGGTGCGCGCCAATCCGGGAGATGCAAGTCATACGCTGGCCGCGGAAACCTTCCGGGAATTGAAACGCCCGGAGGCCGCAAAGTTCTGGGCCTCGCGCGTAAGGTAACAGGCAACTTTCCCTCTCCCCGCCGTGATTGTGGTCACGGCGATGGCGTGAGTTCGGGGAGAGGGTAGCAGGCTACCTTCCCAGTCGAGCACGCAACTCCCTCGCGCCCGCTTCGTCGTTCATGGCAAGCAGCACCTCGATCGCCATCTGAACTGCGGCGCGCCCTGGATTCCGGCGCATGGCGTCCTCGAGAATCGCCCGCGCCTCCGGCCGGCGTCCCTGAGCTCCGACGACGATTGCGAGATTCGCCCATGCCTGAAGGTTCGTCGGAAAGGCCACAGTCTCCGCTCTGAATGCCTGTTCGGCCTCCGGCACGCGCCGCGCCTGCAGCAGCGTCTCGCCACGCCGTAATTCGAGGTCGCGAATCGGCGGCAGGCTTCTTCGCTGAACAACCTCGTGGGCCCGTTGCAGCAACGCCAGCTCGTCTGCGGGCCTCTTCTGCAGCCGCCGAACCTGCGAGAGCATCATCAGCGCCTGAATGCGGTCGGGTTCCGTGGCGAGGCTTTCCTCGGCCGCCTGTTCCGCGGCGGCAAGATCATTCTGAGCAAACGCGATCTTTGCCAGCATCTCATTGACGAAAACGCCGCCCGTGGACTTCCCGAGAAGCGCATGCTCCCGCGCCTCGTCGTAACGCTTCATCTCGAGCAGGAGATCAGCGATCGACAGGGCCACCTGGGCGTCACCCTTCGATTCAGTCATCTGCTTCTGAAGAGTTTCGAGTGCCTGTTCCTGCCGGCCGAGCTTCCGATAGGCCTGCGCGAGAAGTCCCCAGCCGCTGATGAAGTCGGGGTTTTCACGCAGCAAGGGCTCCATCACTTCGACGACCTGCGTGTATCGACCGGTTCGGAACGAATCGTTCGCCGCACCGAAGTCGCGGAGAAGATCGAGGTTGTCTTTCGGATCCGGAAGGACGCCGGATGCGGATGACGTCGATCCGAGATATCCGAGGGCGGCGAGTTTCTTCACGTCTTCAGGATCAGCGACGCGGGGCTCGGCGAAAGGATGCGCTTCGGCGATGCGATGTATTTCCTGGCGGAAGGCGACCAGTTCTCGACGGTTCTCTTCCGCTACGTTCGTTGATTCGGCCGGATCCGTTCTGTAGCGATAGAGCTCGACCCGCGGTGCATGAATGTAGTGCAGCTCGGGTCCGACCATTGACACCAGCTCGCTCCATCCGTACTGAAGCCGCGGATAGTAGCTCTCGCTGTAAACAGTTCGTGGTTCTGTTGTCCCTGCGGCGAGAAGGCTGACGCCATTCTTCTTGTGCGAAGAGCTCGTAGCATCGAGAACTGTGTCGAATACGTCAGTCAACGCGACGGTCCGCGATACCGACTCGCCAGCTCTCGCCTGAGCAGGAAGCTTCACGAGAAGAGGAACTTGAATCGACTCGCGATAGACGAAGATTCCATGCTCCTTCTCACCGTGATCTCCGAGTCCCTCACCGTGGTCGGAGAGGATCATGATGAGCGCGGAGTCGTAGAGACCGCGCGCCTGCAGATCAGCAAGGAATCTTCCAACGATTGCGTCGGCGTATGAGATCTCGCCGTCGTACTTGTCAGCGGAATTCGAGTAGGGCGCCGGAGGAGTGTAGGGACTGTGTGGTTCGTAGAGATGGAGAAAGCCGAAGACCTTTCCGCCGCCGCCGGTCGATTCGAGCCATTTCGTGAGCGCCTGACGGGAGAGATCTCCGTCGCGCTGCCATGAAGTCGCCGACTCGAGAGGGGAGTGGGTCATGTAGTCGTCATAGAAATCGAATCCGGCGGCGATGCCTGTTTCCTTCCGGAGGACGAACGTGGAGACGGCGCCTCCGGTCTGGTAGCCCTGCTGCTTGAGGGCTGTGACGAGAGAAGCGTGAGAAGGCTCGAGGGCGTAGCCGAGGTTGTTTCTCACGCCGTGAACATACGGCAGCTCGCCGGTGAAGATTGAGGCGTGTGCGGGAAGTGTGAGCGGGCACTGGGAGAATGCATGTTCGAAAAGAATAGCGTCCTTCCGAAACGCATCGATTGCGGGCGTTGAGCCCTTCTCGTAGCCGTATGCAGGAAGGCGGTCGGACCGGAGTGTGTCGATCGAGATGATGAAGACGGGCATGTCGGCCGCAGCCGGCGGGGCCTCGGTCTCGCCCCGGCTGCAGGAGAGGCTCAGGGCAAGGAGAATTGTGGCCGTGACCACGATGGGGAGTTTCATCGCCCGTACGTAACGCCGGGTGTCGGGCACTTGTTCCGGATGCATCCCATGTGGCAGGGCCCTCCGAGGCCCTGCCTCTTCCGGATCGTAACGATGTACGACACCTGGAGCATTCATCCGGTGTCGTCGCTCCAGGTGTCGTATAACCCCGTAGAGGCAGGGCCTCGGAGGGCCCTGCCACATGGGCCCTGCCACATGGTCACGACTTTGGCTTGGACCAGCGGATGTCGATCTTCTTTTCCTCCGGCTCCACTGGCTCGGCCTTCGGCGGGTGCCAGGAGTAGCGGCTCC
>JBGSYJ010000350.1:0-2144 GCA_041750915.1 Thermoanaerobaculia bacterium
TCGAGCAAACCCCGCGCGAAGAAAGCCGAAGCCTCTTCCCCTCTCCCGGCGGGAGAGGGGGCAGGGGTGAGGGAACCCTCTACCAAGCCCCGCGCAACGAAAAGCAAAGCGCAGCCTTCGGCTGAATCAGCTGATAGGAAATCCGTCGCGAAGCCGCGCCTGAAAGAGAAGATCGTAGAAAGAATGGCAGGGGCCCTCACCCCTGACCCCTCTCCCGCCGGGAGAGGGGAAGAGGATCTGACGTCTCTCGCCGGACACGTGCAAGAGGACGTCACCGATCGCGGGCCTCACCTGACAGATCACGACGTCTACCTTTTCAACGAGGGAACGCACCAGCGCCTCTACGACAAGCTGGGCGCGCATCCGATCACGCGCGAGGGGACCGAGGGGATTCACTTCGCCGTCTGGGCGCCCTCAGCACGGGAAGTCTCCGTCGTCGGTGAGTTCAACGCCTGGGATCCCACGAGCCATCGTCTCGAAGCGCGCGACGGCTCCGGAATATGGGAAGGCTTCATCCCCGACATCGCGAAAGGAACTCTCTACAAGTACCAAATCGCTTCGCAGCACAGCGACTACGTCGTCGCCAAGACCGATCCCTTCGGCTTCATGCATCAGCAGGCACCCGAGACCGCATCGGTCGTCTGGGATCTCGACTACGAGTGGAACGACAAGGAATGGATGCAGGAGCGAAGGGAGAAGAACTCTCTTCACGCCCCGATGTCCGTCTACGAAGTTCACCTCGGGTCGTGGCGGCGTGTTCCCGAGGAGAATGCCAGACCGCTGACCTATCGGGAGACGGCGCAGCAGCTGGTCGACTATGTGAAGGATGCCGGCTTTACGCACGTTGAGTTTCTTCCGGTGATGGAACATCCCTTCTTCGGATCGTGGGGTTACCAGACCACCGGCTATTTCGCTCCTACGAGCCGCTACGGGACACCTCAGGACTTCATGTATCTCGTCGATCAGCTTCACCAGAATGACATCGGAGTCATTCTCGACTGGGTGCCTTCGCACTTCCCGACGGATGAACACGGGCTTGGTTACTTCGACGGTACGCATCTCTTCGAGCATGCAGATCCGCGCCAGGGCTTTCATCCCGACTGGAGCAGCCTGATTTTCAACTACGGCCGCAATGAAGTCAGGAGCTTCCTGATCAGCAGCGCGATGTTCTGGCTCGACAAGTATCACATCGATGGAATCCGCGTCGATGCGGTCGCGTCGATGCTCTACCTCGACTACTCCAGAAAATCCGGAGAGTGGATTCCGAATCAGTACGGCGGGCGCGACAACATTGAAGCGCTCATATTTTTGAGGCAGCTCAACGAGGCAATCTACGCGAACTATCCCGACACTCAGACGATCGCTGAGGAATCGACCGCATGGCCGATGGTCTCGCGGCCGACGTACCTCGGCGGGCTCGGATTCGGGATGAAGTGGGACATGGGGTGGATGCACGACACGCTTCGCTACTTCTCACACGAACCGATCTATCGGACCTATCACCACAACGAGCTGACCTTCCGCGCAATCTACGCTTTCACAGAGAACTTTCTCATGCCGCTTTCTCACGATGAGGTCGTGCACGGGAAGGGCTCGCTCATCCGGAAGATGCCGGGCGACGAATGGCAGCGCTTCGCGAACCTTCGGCTCCTGTTCAGCTACATGTATGCGCAGCCGGGGAAGAAGCTCGTCTTCATGGGAGGAGAGTTCGGCCAGTGGAAGGAGTGGAATCACGACGACAGCCTCGACTGGCACCTGCTGGAAGATCGCTTTCATGCAGGCGTCTCGCACGCCATGTCCGATCTCAACAACCTCTATCGATACAACACTGCCCTTCATGCTGACACCGAGCCCGAGGGTTTCGAGTGGCTCGATGCGAACGATTCGCAGCAGAGCGTTCTGAGTTTCATCCGCCACTCGCGCGATCGGAAACAGACGCTGATTGCACTGTTCAACTTCACGCCCGTGATTCGCTACAACTACCGCGTCGGTGCGCCGGTCGCCGGCTTCTGGCGTGAGGCATTCAACAGCGATGCGGAAGACTACGGCGGCAGCGGACAGGGAAACCTCGGACGGGTCGAAGCTGCGCCCGTTCCGTATCACGGACGACGCCATTCTCTGAACGTAACGCTTCCGCCCCTCGG
>JBGSYJ010000351.1:0-4624 GCA_041750915.1 Thermoanaerobaculia bacterium
GGCCCCCTCCCAGATCCCTCGCTCGACGCTCGGGATGACACTCCTCGATCAATTCACAAGCGCTCAGGATGACACGACGCCATTCCGCTCAGGAGGAGATGCTCTGGCCGGAGGATTCAGACGGCGGTTTCGAGTCGCCTGTGATCAGCCGCGCTCCCCGTTTGTAGGTCAGATAGGACCAGGCCCACTGGATCATCACGAGCAACCGGTTTCTGAATCCGATCAGAAACACGATGTGGATGAAGAGCCATGCGAGCCAGGCGATCGGCCCCGAGAGCTCGAGCCGGCCGATATCCGCGACTCCCGACGCGCGTCCGATCGTTGCGAGCGAACCCTTATCCCGATACTGAAAGGGCTTCGTTCGACGCGAGCGCAACCGGTCATCGATTGCTCTCGCCACGTACTGTCCTTCCTGAATCGCAGCAGGCGCGACACCGGGAACAATCGCGTCCCTCCAGGGAACCGCAGCCAGATCTCCGATCACGAAAAGCTCATCATGCTGCGGAATGGTGAGATCGGGATTCACCAGCACGCGACCGGCACGATCGAGCGGCACGCCTAGCGATTCAGCGAGAGGGGATGCCTGAACTCCCGCGGCCCACAGCACGGTGCGCGTCGAGATCCGCTGCTCGCGTATGGAGAGGCCTTCCTCGTCGATCGAGGTAACGCGAGCTCCCGTGATCACTTCGACGCCGAGCTTTTCGAGTTGTCGCCGTCCCTTCTCTGAGAGCTCTGGCGAGTACGTCGGGAGAATCCGGTCGAGACCTTCGATGAGAATCACGCGCGCCTCGAATGATCGAATCCTCCGGAAATCGCGCGAGAGCGTGTGCCTCGAGATCTCAGCCAGCGCTCCTGCCAGCTCGACTCCGGTTGGCCCCCCTCCGACGACCGCAAATGTCAGCCATTCGCGCTGCCGTGCGGGATCGGACTCCTTCTCTGCCGCCTCATAGGAGAGGAGCACGCGACGCCGAATATCGATGGCATCCTCGATGGTCTTGAGTCCAGGTGCGAACTCGGCCCATTCGGGATGGTTGAAGTACGAATGTGTGGCGCCGGTTGCAACGACCAGAAAGTCGTAGCGAAGGCTTCCTTCAGCCAGATGGACCTCTCGCGCTTCGGGATCGATCCGGCAAACCTCACCCAGCAGTACCGTCGCGTTGGACTGACCGCGAAGGATTGAACGGATCGGTGCCGCGATGTCGGAAGGATTCAGTGAGGCCGTTGCGACCTGATAGAGCAACGGCTGGAACAGGTGATGGTTCTTCCGGTCGAGAACCGTGACCCGGACGGGAGCTCGCCGCAGGGCGCGCGCACAGTAGAGTCCCCCGAATCCGGCTCCGACGATGACGACATGCGGGCGGCCATCGTCTGTGTCGCGTATATCCATTTCGTATTTCTACAGGGATCTTGAAAACCTGTCATCCTTCGCTGCGCTCAGAGGCTGTGAATCAATCGCACGAGTGTCGTCTGAGCGTCGCTCGTTCGGCGCGTTCGCGGGGTTAGATCGCGTTGTCACCGTGCAACTGTCGGAGACTCGATCGACGCTTCTTCCGGTCTGCCGGTCCACATCCCATACGAAAAGCAGCGGACGCATGTAAATGCATACGACGAGATGCCGGTGGTCCGGTCCTCTTCGAGCTCCATTTCGAGCTTCGACTGGCAGCGATAGCAGCGGATGCTATCTCCGACCTGAAGGAAAACCACGAGCCCTTCGACCTGCCGGGGATTGAACTCCTTCTGTCTGGGGCGCTGGGGAATCGTCCAGGTTTCCGCGCCGCGCGGGCATTGAAGCACGACGTGATCGGCGTAGGTTGTTTCGACGAAAGTGCCGGATAGACGGGTTCCCGGATGTTTCGGACACTCGGGAGGATCGCCGCTCCAGTAGCGACGGGCAAGATCACGCATCACGGTCACGTCACTCGGCATTCAGCACTTCCTCCAGGTGCATTATAGGGTCGAGTCCGGTGAAATCGAATCGATCAGTCGGTCAGGAACGCCGGCCCGCTTCGATTGCTTCGAATGCACGCATGAAGTTGCCGCCGAGGATCTTTTCGACTTCGGCTTCATAGAAACCGCGATCGAGAAGCCGTGCGGTCAGATGGGGGAGCCGGGCTGCATTCTCGAGTCCTTCCGGCAACATCGGAACGCCATCGAAGTCCGAGCCGATGCCGACGCAATCGACTCCTGCTACATCTGCCGCATGAGCGATGTGGTCGACCACCGAGTCGATCGTTCCGCTCGGCCCGCCCAGCGCGTGATACCAGGAACAGAACGATTCCCAGTCGCGTGTGTCGTCGGGAAGTTCTTCCTGCGGTCCACGCCCTTTCTTCCCCTCAGAGGAGCCTCTGCCCGCGATCATGATTCCGGCCGCGTCATTGTCGATGAACGCCGAGAAGAAATTAATCATGCACACGCCGCCCTCGGAGGCGAGATCCTTCAGCATCGCATCAGTCAGATTCCTCGGATGATTCGCGATTGCCCGACAGGAGGAGTGCGATGCAATCACGGGAACCGATGATGTCTCAAGAGCGTGATAGAAGGTCGAGTCGGCAACGTGAGAGATGTCGACGATCATACCGAGCGAGTTCATCGTGTGAACGACTTCACGTCCGAACGCCGTCAGCCCGCCGTGCCGAGGCTCGTCGCCCGATGAATCCGCCCAATTGTTCGTGTTGACGTGCGTGAGAGTGAGGTACCGCGCGCCGCGTTCGTACAGCGAGGTGAGGATCTCGAGCGAATCCTCGATCGCATGACCGCCTTCGACGCCGATCATGAGCCCCGCGCGCCCCTCACGCTTCACCCGCCGGATCCCATCGCTGGAGGTGACGAGCTCGAGCCGATCGGGATGGCGGGCTGCCTGCTCGTGAATGATGTCGATCAGTTCATTCGCGAACTTCGCCGCACCACGACCAGCGTAGAACGGTGGAACGTACGCGGCAAAGAACGAGGCGGTGATGCCGCTCGCCTCCAGAATCTCCAGGTTCACCTGAGCTTCGGGATCTTCCTGATCAATGTGAATTCCCTTGCGCTTCAGCCGGTAGGGCGTGTCGCAGTGACCGTCCACGATGATCGACCTGCGGTGGACCGGCATCGCCCGATCCAGCAGTTCGGCAGCACGTGCAGATGCAGCTTCAGCTCCCATGAGCTCCTCTCGCAAATCGGGTGTGGGATCAACCGGCGGCGAAGTACGATTCGATCTCGTCGAAGCGCCGCAGAAGATCGGCAAGGTCGTCGAAAATGAATTCTGCCTTGTCGAGGGTGCTTCTGTCGAATCCGCCCGACAGGACTGCGGCGATCGGCAGCGACGCGCGATGTGCGGCGAGTATGTCGTACGGTGTATCGCCGACTACAAGCGACCGATCCGCTGGAGTCCCGAGCTTCTCCAGAGCAGCTTCGAATATCTCCGGTGACGGCTTCGAAAATTCGACGTCTCCAGAAGATGTCGAGCCCTCAATCAGATCCTCGATGCCTATCAAAGCTGTGAAGTGTTCTACGTGCTCAGGGTCTGCCGAACTGGCCAGGAACAGTCTCAATCCTCGATCGTGTAGTCTCGCCAGGACATCCTTTGTGCCGTCGAAGGGGCGGACCTTCTGAAGGTACTGGCCCCGGAACAGTTTCTTGCGGTAGTCCTTGAGCTCTTTCGAGAACTCCTGCATATCCCGCGCGTCGAGAAGATCCGGAACGAGCAGATCTCCACCCTTCCCCATCTGGCTCCGGATCACGTCGAAAGAAAGATCCTTGCCGAAATGACTGAAGGCCTTCTGCCATGCCTCCGCGTGGAAGTCGTTCGAGTCGACCAGGGTTCCATCGACGTCCAGGATGAGTGCTTCGAGATGCTTCTTTGCTTCCTTCATTCGACTCCTTTTAGAGGGCTCACGCTGCAGCCGAGGGCGTGCCATCCTGAGCGCCAGCGAAGGATCCCCTCGCTACTGGCAGTCCCGCAAGACTTTGGGGGATCCTTCGCTGCGCTCAGGATGACACGTGCTCGTGCCGTTTATGAGTTGCGACCATTGGTGCAAGTCCCCGGCCCGGTTCGGTCCAGCTGAGACGGCCGATGGGAGGTTGTTTCCCTAGCCGTTCCCCTATAATCGGCGCCGATGGAAAACAGAACCGAGCGGGGATTCGCCCCTGAAGACGATCGAGGCCGGCGACGATTCATCAGCGCGGGCGAGCAGATCATCCTCCGCGTTCTCGAGCGGGAAGACCTCGAGCGCTGTTATCGCTGGATGAACGACCCGAGCATCGTCTGGACTCTCAAGTCGAGGTACGCAATCCCTTTCCACGCCGACACCGAATGGCTCGAGAACGCGGTCAGGCCCTCGCCCACGGAGAGGCATTTCGCCATCGAGCGGAAGCATGACCGGCATCACATCGGCAATGCATCGCTCTATGAGATCGACTGGGTCTCGAGAACAGCGCAGTTCGACTTGTTCATCGGCGACCCCGGGTCATGGAATCGTGGATTCGGATCGGACGCGATCCGCACGGTGGTGCGGTTTGCATTCCTCGAAATGAACCTTCGCAAGCTGAAGATCGAAGTTTTCGACTATAACGAGAGGGCGAAGCATGTTCTCGAAGCCAACGGCTTCGTGCAGGAGGGAAAACTCGCGCAGGATTTCTTCCG
>JBGSYJ010000352.1:0-2592 GCA_041750915.1 Thermoanaerobaculia bacterium
CTCCCCGAAGATTTCGTGTGATCGCTCACAAGTCGCGACCTGCGGCTGTGATAGTTTGAATATCGAATGAAGCCACTCAAGACGACTGTCGAAGAAGTTCTCCGCAAGGCAATTCAGGATGAGATCGACAGCAGGGAGCAGTATCTCCAGATGGCTCTGGCCGCTACCTCGGTTGCGGCAAAGGCAAGGCTTCAGGGGCTCGCTGAGGCGCAGATCCTCCATCGCCTGAAACTGGAGAGGAAATACCGCGACCTCGTAGGCGCCGAACCGCCCGAGCCGCAGCCGCCCCAGGTCGACATCCCGGCGGACGCTGAGAACATCGACCTCGCCAGGGCGCTGAAGATCGCCCTCGAGCATGAACGGGAGTCGGAGAGCAATTACCGCTTCCTCGCCGAACGCGTTCCTGACACCGAGCTCGGAGCGCTTTTTCTCGAGCTCGCCGAGTGGGAGTGGGATCACAAGGTCGAGATCCAGCAGGAGTACGACGCCCTCGACCCGGAACGCTTCCTGATGGACCTGGGAGGGGAGAAGTAGTCAGTAGTCAGGAGTCAGTAGCCAGTAGGTTCTCGCCGCTCCGCCTTTTCTGCCTCTCGCTTCGGGATTCCCGTTCTTGCGGTTAAGATTCTGTAACAGGAGCGATCGATTGATCTACTTGCCCCCGCGAGACTCATCCTCTACTGACTACTGACTCCTGACTACTGACTACTGCCACCCCCCACATGATCTACCTCGACAACAACGCCACCACGCGCGTCGCCGATGAAGTCATCGAAGCGATGCAGCCCTTCTATCGCGAGTTCTACGGAAATCCACACTCTCCGCACGCGATGGGACGGAAGTCCTTCGATGCGATGGAGCACGCCAGAGGACAGGTTGCCGCCCTGCTTTCGGCGGGCGACGACGAGATCTACTTCACGAGCTGCGGAACCGAATCCAATGCAGTCGTGATCCGCGGGTGCCTCGTCGGGCAATCCCGTCGCCGCATCGTCACTTCCGCGGTCGAACATCCCTCAGTTCTCGCCCTGCTGCGCAACCTCGAAGAGCTCGGAATGATCGACCTCGCGCTGATTCCGGTGAGCCGTGACGGCCTGCTCGATCTTGGCGAAGCAGAGCGCCTCATCGATGAGCAGACGGCGCTCGTCACCCTCATGCTCGCGCAGAACGAGACGGGCGTCATCCATCCCGTCGCCGAAGTGGCGCGGATAGCACACATGCGCGGCGCGAGGATCCATGTCGATGCGGTCCAGGCCGCCGGCAAGATTCCGCTGAACGTCGGAGAACTCGAAGCGGACTTCGCATCGATCTCGGGTCACAAGTTTCACGCTCCGAAAGGCATCGGCGCCCTCTTCGTGCGGCGTGGGACGAAGCTCGCCCCCCTCTGGCATGGTGGCGGGCAGGAGTACGGCATGCGATCCGGCACCGAAGCCGTCCCTTCGATCATCGGTCTCGGTGCCGCAAGTGAACTGGCGGTGGCAGCGCTTGCCTCACAGGAAAACGTCCGCGCGCTTCGTGGTCGTTTCGAGTCGGCGGTTCTCGAATCGAGTGTTTCAATCACGGTGAACGGGACGGGAGCCCGGCTTCCGAACACTTCGAGTCTTTCGTTCCGAGGTCTCCGTTCTGCACAGATCGTCTCGATGCTCGACGAAAAAGGAATCTGCGCATCGGGAGGATCCGCCTGTCAGTCGGCCAAACCCGATCCGAGCGCCGTGATGACTGCGATGGGACTCTCGCGCGAGGAAGCAATGAGTGCTGTCCGCTTCTCCCTGTCCCGCTACACGACGGAGGCCGAGATCGACGAAGCGATCGCAGCAACCACCTCAATCGTCACGCACCTGTCCAACGTCCGTCAGGCTCTGGAGGCCTGAACTCAATGTCGATTCTGAAAGTTGCACGACTTGGGCATCCCGTCCTCAGACACAAAGCCACCGATCTGGAGATCGCCGACATCAAAGCCGGCCGTTTCGAACCGCTGATCCAGGATATGTTCGAGACCATGGAGGCGTACGAAGGCGTCGGTCTCGCCGGACCCCAGGTTCATCTCCCCCACCGCATCTTCGTTTACGCCCTCAATCAATCGGTCGCGAAACGTCGCGAAGTAGACCCCGTCGAGCCGGGAGTCATGTTCAACGCAACCTACGAGATCCTCGGCGCAGCACGCATCACCGACTGGGAAGGCTGTCTCAGCGTCCCGTTCCTCGGCGGTGAAACTCCGCGCGCGAGCAAGATCCGAGTGCGGGGAATCGGACGCGACGGCGAGCCGCAGGATCTGCAGATCACCGGCTATACCGCCCGCATCTTCCAGCACGAAATCGATCACACCGACGGCCACGTCTACCTCGACCGCATGCCCGACCTGACGACGCTCGGTTACACCGTGGTTTTGTAATCCACTCGTTGCCGTTGGCGTGTCCGTCGCACGTCGCCGTGTCCGTCGCACGTCGCCGTTGCCGTCGCCGTTGCCGTTGCCGTTGCCGCAAAGAACGCTACGCCGCGACCTTCACTATCGATTCGATCTTTGCACGAACTCGGAAACGTCCCAACGAAATCCGGCGACGGCGACGGCAACGATCACGGCAACGGCAACGGCAACGG
>JBGSYJ010000353.1:0-2316 GCA_041750915.1 Thermoanaerobaculia bacterium
CCGGCGCGGAGAAATCCTCGGACTCCTCGGACCGAACGGCGCGGGAAAGTCGACGCTCGTCCGTACGATCGCCGGACGGGTAAGAGTCGACGGCGGATCGATCGAGATCGACGGGACAGAAGCGCCGCCTGGATCGGCGGGGCCGCGGAGAAACATCGGCTGGATCCCCCAGGACCTGGCGCTTTATCCACTATTGAGCGTCGAAGAAAACCTCCGAACGTTCGCGCGTTATCACGGGCTCGAGGCAACGGCGATCGAGAGCGCGGTCGCATCGGTGCTCGAGTGGTCCGGTCTGGCGGAGCGTCGAATCGACGTCACACGAACGCTTTCAGGCGGCATGAAGCGCCGCCTCAACATGGCAGCCGGAGTGATTCACAGGCCGCACATCGTCCTGCTCGACGAGCCGACGGTCGGGGTCGATCCGCAGTCGCGCGAGCGGATCTACCAGATGATCGAGGGCATGCGCCGGGAGAGTGCGTCGGTCATCTACACGACTCATTACATGGAAGAGGCCGAGCGGCTCTGCGACCGGATCTGCATCATCGACAGCGGGCGAATCATCGCAGCGGGAACGTGGGACGAGCTGGCCCTGCAGACGACTGGCGGCCGCTCGAAAGAGGCTTGTATCGAGCTGGCCGGTGAGGTTCCGCACGAGCTCGCAGGTCTCGTGACGGCTTCCGGCGGCTCTGTTCGCGGGAAGGTGCTTACATTTCCCCTGACCAACGTCCGGCACGATCTTCACAGCATCTTCGCGAAGCTCGACGACGCAGGCGTTGAAGTACACGACGTCTCGGTGAATACGCCGACGCTCGAGTCGGTCTTCCTCGACCTCACGGGAAGGGAGCTGCGCGATTGATCAGCGCGATCGTCCGAACGGAGCTCGCCAACTTCAAACGCGACCGCGCGGCCGTCGTGATGTCGTTCGTGCTCCCGATCGTCTTTTTCACGATCTTTGCAATCGTCTTCGCCGGCGCAATCGACAATGCGAGCCGCAAGGTTCCACTCGCGGTCGTCGACCTCGATCAGAGCGAGCTGTCGAAGAAGTTCATCACGGCGCTGTCGGCGGAAAGTGCGCTCGACGTCGTCACGATCGCGCGCACGAGCCAGCCGCAGGCAGCCTTCACGGAAACGACGGCGCAGGAAGCGGTGCGTCGCGGAGATGTCCCGGTGGCACTGTTCATTCCGAGCGGGTTCGGCGATGCGCTGTTCGATTTTTCGGAAAGCCGGCGTCCGACGCTTCATCTGCTCACCGATAGTTCGGATCCGGTCGCGGCTGGCCTTGCCACCGGCATGGTGCAGAAAGTCCTGGGTACGGCGATGCCGGACGAATCGATGGCGGCGGGAATCGAGTTGTTCCGCGGGTGGACCGGAGGGCTCACCGACGAGCAGGAGAGGACGCTCGCTCTCAACATCGAATCGATGCAGGAGCTGCAGGAAAGCTCGCCGGCGAGCCAGCCGACGGGCTTCGTAAACGTCGCGGTGCGGGACATCGTCGGCGGCGAGAAAGAGAATCCCGTCGTCGCGTTCTATGCAGCGGCAATCGGCGTGATGTTCCTGCTGATCTCGTCGTCACGCGCCGGCGGTTCGCTGATCGACGAAGCGGAGGTTGGAACTCTGGACCGTGTGCTCTCGACGCGCGTGACGATGCCGGTACTTCTCATCGGAAAGCTTCTATTCTTGAGCGCCGTCGGCTTCTTACAGCTCTGCGTGATGTTCGTCTGGGGCGCGATCGCGTTTCAGCTCGAGCTGATGTCGCATCTGCCCGGCTTTTTTCTTCTCGCCGTCGCGACGAGTCTCGCTTCGTCCGCGTTCGGGCTCCTGCTCGCGACCGCCTGCCGCAGTCGCGCGCAGCTCTATGCGGTATCGACGCTCCTGATCCTGATCATCTCTGCTGTCGGCGGCAGCATGTTTCCCCGTTTCCTGATGCCGGAGTCTGTGCTGCGTTTCAGCCTGCTCTTTTTCAATTCGTGGGCGCTCGAGGGGTTTCTGAAAGTTTTCTGGCGGGAGGCGCCGCTGGTTCAACTCTGGCCTGAGATTCTCGTTCTGATCGCGACATGCGTGTTGTTCATGTTCATCGCTCGGCAGCTTGCAAAGAGATGGGAGTATTCATGAAGTAGCGGGACATTCCGATGTCCCGTACCGAGGGAGTGAAGCGGTACGACATATGGGGTATTTATCCCGCGACGTTTGCGCCATAACGCGCGAGCGCCGAACGATACGAGATACGGCGGATCGGAATCCGCCGCTACTTCTTCTCAGCCTAGAAAGCGTTCTTCGTTGTGCCACCACAGAGCCTCGGTCAACGGGCGGCTTCCC
>JBGSYJ010000354.1:0-3785 GCA_041750915.1 Thermoanaerobaculia bacterium
CCGGCGCGGAGAAATCCTCGGACTCCTCGGACCGAACGGCGCGGGAAAGTCGACGCTCGTCCGTACGATCGCCGGACGGGTAAGAGTCGACGGCGGATCGATCGAGATCGACGGGACAGAAGCGCCGCCTGGATCGGCGGGACCGCGGCGGAACATCGGCTGGATCCCCCAGGACCTGGCGCTCTATCCATTGTTGAGCGTCGAGGAGAACCTTCAAACGTTCGCGCGGTATCACGGGCTCGAGCCTGCGGCGATCGCGGGTGCCGTCTCATCGGTGCTCGAGTGGTCCGGTCTTGCCGAGCGCCGCAGCGACGTCACGCGGACGCTCTCGGGCGGCATGAAACGACGTCTCAACATGGCTGCCGGAGTGATTCACCGTCCGGACATCGTGCTGCTCGACGAGCCGACGGTCGGGGTCGACCCGCAGTCGCGCGAGCGGATCTACCAGATGATCGAAGGAATGCGCCGGGAGAATGCGTCAGTCATCTACACCACTCACTACATGGAAGAGGCCGAGCGTCTGTGTGACCGGATCTGCATCATCGACAGCGGAAAGATCATCGCGGCGGGGACGTGGGACGAGCTGGCGCTGCAGACCACCGGCGGCCGGTCGAAGGAGGCGTGTATCGAGCTGGCCGGTGAGATTCCGCAGGAGCTCGCCGGTCTCGTGACGGCGGCCGGCGGCTCGGTGCGGGGGAAGGTCCTTACGTTTCCCCTGACCAACGTCCGGCACGATCTTCACAGCATCTTCGCGAAGCTCGACGACGCAGGCGTGGAGGTGCACGATGTGTCGGTCAATACGCCGACGCTCGAATCCGTCTTTCTGGATCTCACGGGAAGGGAGCTGCGCGATTGATCGGCGCGATCGTCCGGACGGAGCTCGCCAACTTCAAACGCGACCGCGCGGCCGTCGTGATGTCGTTCGTGCTCCCCATCGTCTTTTTCACGATCTTCGCAATCGTCTTCGCCGGGGCGATCGACAACGCGAGCCGCAAGGTTCCCCTTGCGGTCGTCGATCTCGATCAGAGCGAGCTGTCGAAGAAGTTCATCAAGGCGCTGTCCGCGGAAAGTGCGCTCGACGTCGTCACGATCGCGCGCACGAGCCAGCCGCAGGCGCCCTTCACTGAGGCGACGGCGCAGGAAGCAGTGCGCCGAGGGGATGTTCCGGTGGCACTGTTCATCCCGCGCGGGTTCGGCAATGCGCTGTTCGACTTTTCGGAAAGCCGGCGCCCAACGCTTCATCTGCTCACAGACAGCTCGGATCCGGTCGCAGCGGGCCTGGCCACAGGCATGGTCCAGAAGGTTCTTGGAACGGCGATGCCGGAAGAGTCGATGGCTGCAGGAATCGAGTTGTTTCGCGGGTGGACCGGAGGGCTCAGCGAAGAGCAGGAGAAAACCCTCGCGCTGAACATCGACTCGATGCGGGAGCTGCAGGAGAGCTCGCCGGCGAGCCAGCCGACGGGCTTCGTCAACGTCGCGGTTCGTGACATCGTGGGCGGCGAGAAAGAGAATCCGGTCGTCGCGTTCTACGCTGCGGCAATCGGCGTGATGTTCCTGCTGCTCTCGTCATCGCGCGCCGGCGGATCGCTGATCGATGAAGCGGAGGGCGGAACGCTGGACCGTGTGCTCTCGACGCGTGTGACGATGCCCGTGCTTCTCATCGGAAAGCTTCTCTTCCTCAGCGCCGTCGGCTTCGTACAGCTATGCGTGATGTTCGTCTGGGGCGCGATCGCGTTTCAGCTCGAGCTGATGTCGCATCTTCCCGGCTTCATTCTCCTCGCCGTCGCGACGAGCCTCGCTTCGTCAGCATTCGGGCTCCTCCTCGCCACCGCCTGTCGCAGCCGCGCACAGCTCTATGCGGTCTCGACGCTTCTGATCCTCATCATTTCGGCCGTCGGCGGCAGCATGTTTCCCCGCTTCCTGATGCCCGAATCTGTGCTGCGGTTCAGCCTGCTTTTTTTCAATTCATGGGCGCTCGAGGGTTTTCTCAAAGTTTTCTGGCGGGAAGCACCGCTTGTCCTACTCTGGCCCGAGATTTTCGTACTGATCGGGACGTGCGTGCTCTTCATGTTCATCGCGCGGCAGCTCGCAAAGAGGTGGGAGTACTCGTAGCGGGACGTTCCGATGTCCCGTCCCGAGGGCGTAAGGTTTTGCGACATATGGAGCATTCATCCCGGAAGCCAACCAGGAACCAAAGTTCAGGAGCCCATCATGAAGTCCCTCATCAATCTGCTCATCATCTCGCTGCTGTCAGTTTCCGCCTCCGCTGACTATCTCCGTATCACTCCAGCCGCACCCGACTCGGACGACAGCATCGTCGCCGAGATTGGAGGGCTCTGGCGGGATAGCTGTATCCCGCGCAATCCGATCGTTCAGCGCAACGGCGACGTGATCACGGTTACCCTCGACCTTCCGCAGGGAGCCTGCCTCCCCGCCACCGCGCCGTGGGATGAGTCCGTCACCATCGGCACGCTCGAGCCGGGGCTCTACACGCTCGTGATCAACATTCCTTCCGAGCCGATTCTCGCGCCGCCGTTCGCATCTCTCGTCTTTCCGGTCACTGACGCCGACGCGCAGCACACCATCAGCCCGAACGTCGGGCCGACGACGGGCGGCACGGAAGTGACGATCCTCGGGACTCTCGGCACCTGCCCGATCGTTCCTCCATGCTCTGATCCGGTCGTTCTCTTCGGCGGCGTTCCTGCGACATCGGTCCGCGAGATCGAAGGAGGAGTCATCGCGGTGACACCGGCGCACGCAGCCGGAATCGTCGACGTCGAGCTGCGAGGTCTCGCAGGCAGCACTGTCGCGGTTCTTCCCGCTGCCTTCACGTATCACGGCTCTGGAACTCCGGATCGCACGGCATATACACCGGTGCTCGTGCCGTTGATTTTCCGTGGTTCGGGTGCGTTCGGTTCCGAGTTCGTCACCGAAGCGACGGCTTTCAATGAGAGCAACGTTGCGATCACCCCGTTGAACCGCGATGCGATCACGACGTGTCCCCCCAATGTCAGCCCCTGTCCCGCGCCACCATTCGCGGCAGGAGCCTGGCATTCGTTTCACTACAATGAATACCCGAACGGGCTCGTGTTGTGGCTGCCGCGAAGCCAGGAAGACGACATCAATTTCTCGCTTCATGTCCGTGATATTTCGAGAGCAGCGGAAGGGGCCGGGACGAACATTCCGGTAATTCGTGAAGAGGAGCTGATCGAGGGTGACGTCCATCTGCTGAACATCCCGATCACATCGGGATTTCGCCACACCATCCGAATCTACGATCTCAGCTTCAACGGGTCAGGCAGCGTGACGGTGGAGGCGTTCTCGCCGGTGAGTGAAAGGCTCGATTCACGGGTGGTGAATCTCACCAGCGCCGAGGGGACGTGCGCGGTTCCGGAGGGATGTGTGCCGAATCTTCCTCGATTCGGGATTCTCGGTGACTTCATTCCGCCGGTGGAGGGCGTCGACGCAGTGCGCTTCGTCATCAGGCCGACGGATCCCGGCATGCGGTTGTGGGCGTTCGTGAGCATCACGAACAACACGACGCAGCAGATCACGACGGTGACGCCGGAGTAGCGGGACATTCGTAGCGGGACATTCCGATGTCCCGTTCCGAGGGCGTCGAATCTGCGACATATGGGGCATTCATCCCGCGACGTTTGCGCCATAACGCGCGAGCGCCGAACGATACGAGATACGGCGGATCGGAATCCGCCGCTACTTCTTCTCAGCCTAGAAAGCGTTCTTCGTTGTGCCACCACAGAGCCTCGGTCAACGGGCGGCTTCCC
>JBGSYJ010000355.1:0-18095 GCA_041750915.1 Thermoanaerobaculia bacterium
GCCGAAAGAGATCCGGCGAGGCAGAGGCGGGCTGGCGCGAATGATTGCTGCATGGCTCGGGGTGTATGAAGGCCGGCGAAGGCTCCGCGTGATCGCGCGGACGCTGCATCTGAAGAGCTGCAGCCGGATCACGCAGCTGGCCGCGGAATGCGAGAAGATGTTGCGAGACGACAAGCGACTCGAGCAGTTTGTCGCCGCGGCGCGGCTTGCCCTCGCGTAGCACACGCCGACAACGCGCAAGAAAACTGATCTCACGATTTACAACCGGCGGAGCCTCGCTCGCTGGCAAAAGCATTCAGATTCGATAGGCGTCTGGATGCCGATTTCGGTGAGTTTTGCAGCCAGTTCGAATGAGTCGTCCCCGCGCTGCGGGACGCGGTGTCTCTCCTACCCCCTCTTTTAGAGTTGATAGGCGAACAGGAAGTGTCAGGTGAAGCGATGAAAGTGAAGCTACGACCCCATGCGCTACCCTGGCGCGACCGGAGCGAGGGGATAAAAGTGAAGCTGCGACCCCATCGCGGCGACCCCATCGCGCGCCCCCCCTGATCGCGCGCCCACCCTGAGCGAGGGGATAAAAGTGAAGCTGCGACCCCATCGCGCGCACATCGCGACCGACCCCATCGCGACCCCGTAGCGCGCGAATTCATTCAGTCTTCGACTCACTCGCCCATCGTCGCGAGAAACTTCGACGGCACATCCCAGGCGGGGCACTTTCCTCTTGCGCGCAGGGCATATGAGCGCGCGAGCTCCGGACGCCCCAGGTTCCGCGCTGCTGTTGCAAGCGCCATGTCCGCGGTGAAGGGATCGTGCAGCAGCGTCAGATGGTCGGCGGCGACCCGATCGTCCTCCATCAGGGCGATGAGGGCGAGCACGCGCGCATCCGCGGGCGCCTCGTCACGCGCGGCCTTTGCCCACGCCCGCGCCGTGACATTGGCTTCCCCTGCGAGAGACGCAAGGGCGCGATAGTAGGAGAGCGAGTTGACTCCCGTCGATTGGCGGTTGAGCCGGTAGTCAATCTGCTGCAGCGACTCGAGCAACTGATCTGCCGGTTCCTCCAGCCCCGAGTCGAGGAGCGCCATCGCGACTGAGAACCGGCGCGCCGGATCGCTGCTGTACTCGATCGCACCGAGCGCCGCCGCCTGGCGAACACGAAGGTCCGTGGCGACCCCACGTCCGGGTGTCCACGATTCTGCGACCGCAGCAGCCACCGGATCTCCAGACTCGAGCAGCCGCAGCGTCGCCAGGTTGGACTCCCAGAGATATACGTCCTCTTTCATGGAATCCGTTGGCATGCTGAAAACGATCGTGACCACCAGGGCTGCAGCTCCGAACATGACGGGAGCACGATACTGTCTCGCTCTGATCCTGGAGACAATCCAGGCGACGCCGAGTCCGGCGAGAATCGCAGCACCGGCAACTAGCGGGTTGCGGTGGCGCGCGCTGACGTAAAAGACGATCGTCACTGCAGCGGCCGACAGCGCCCAGAAGATCACCGGAACCGCCTGGCGGCGCCATGCCATTGCGCCGGCCGCGGCGAAGCCGAACATCAGAGGCCACGGCATCCACGGTAGACGCATGAGCTCGCGGTCCTTCAGGTACATCGAAGGCACGTCGTATGCGTCGTGGTTCGAAAGAAGATTCCGCACTTTCTGCAGAACCAGATTCGCGGCCTCCATTGGGTACAGGCGCATAAAAGAGCGCGCCTTCTGTGTCCAGAAGTGATTCGTCGCTTCTCGGGATTCATTCCCCGTAGCGCAGGCGGCGACGATGCGATATGCGACGTGTCCGGAATCTGGCCCCTCGTCGAGTTGCGCTTCTATGTTCTTCACGATTCGAGGGGCAACACCGGCGTAGCCGGTTGCGTTTGGGTTCATTCCTTCATAGAAAACCAGTCCCGGATCCATCAGCAGGAAGCTGCCCGCGATCAGAAAGTTGATACCGCTGGCGAGAAGTACGGGCAGAGCGACCGCGGCGCCATACGGTACGGAGCGAAGTCTCAGTCCTCGTCGGCTGATGATCCACACTCCCACGGCGGCTGCAGGAAGGAGCGCAACCGGCCGCACGATTGCCGCGAGCCCGAACGCGGCGCCAGCAAGCGCTACCCGGCGCGTCGATTGCGGGCCGCAGAGGAGCCACAGGCCCGCCGATCCGAAGAATAGCAGCAGGATCTCGGGCTCGAACTCGGATGCGTTCACGAGCGCGGCTTTATTCAGAAAAATGAACAGCGCCGAAGCCACGCCCGCGGGCCAGCCCGCGATGCGCCATGCTGCGGCTCCGCTGAAGAACGCGACCGCACCCAGAAGGAGGACCTGCACCGACCGAATGGCCCCGACATCCATGCCGGCACTTCGAAGTGCCGCGATGAACCAGAGATATCCGGGACTCAGATCCGGCAGGCGATCGGTATCGATTGTTCCGGCGCGAAGTTCGTCGGCGAATGTGATGTATTTAGAAAAGTAGCTGCTGTCGTCGAGTGAATGCAGCAGCACGAGTTGGAGAATGGTACCGCCGACGATGCTGGCTATCGAGAGCCAGAGTCGCCGTCGTTCGCCGGTCACATCGTCATGGTAGCGGCTGAGGTACGCTCCGGTCCAGCCGGAACGCGTTTAAAGAACGCGCATCCTATATGCGCAATCGGAATTGCATGAGCTCGGGAGGTTGCCACTCCGCGATCATTTGCGTAGCATCGCGCGATGCCCGAAAAGCCGTGGTATCTGAAACTCCACTGGCAGATCCTCTTTGCGATGGTGCTCGGCGTTGCTGCAGGCTCGATCGGTGGCGAGGCGTTCGCCGAAAAAGTCGGCTGGCTCGGCACGCTCTTTCTCCGTCTCCTGCGGATGATCATCGTGCCGCTTGTCATCACCTCCATCATCAGCGGCGTGGCGTCGATCGGCGCCAGCGGAGGGGTGGCACGCCTCTTTGGCAAGACATTCGGCTATTACCTGCTCTCGAGCCTCCTCGCTGTTCTGGCTGGTCTTTTGTTCGTCAACCTGATCCAGCCTGGCGCTGGCGCCGACTTCACCGGTCTCGAGGCAACAGCGCTGCCCGAAGACCTCCGCACGCCGTCATCAGTCGTCGAGCTGATCCTGGACATCGTGCCGCAGAACGTCGTTGCGGCAATGGCCACGGGCGACATGCTCGCAGTGATCTTTTTCAGCATCCTCTTCGGCCTGACCCTGAGCACACTTCCGGACGAGCCGCGTCTGCGACTGCATGGATTCTTCGAGGCGGCATTTCAGGCGATGATGAAGCTCACCGGCTTCGTGCTCATCGTGGCGCCGATCGGCGTCTTCGCGCTCATGACACGTGCGATCGCTTCATTCGGTCTCAGCGCCTTCAAAGCGATGGGCCTCTACATGGCGACCGTGACCGCCGGCCTCACCGTGCATCTTTTCATCACATTGCCGCTGCTTCTGATACTGCTCGGCAGAATCCGGCCGTGGATTCATTTCCGTAACATGACCGAGCCTTTGGCCCTCGCGTTCTCGACCAGTTCGTCTGCGGCCACTCTTCCGGTCACGATCAATGCTGTAGAGAAACGCGTAGGAGTGTCCAACAGGGTTTCGTCGTTCGTCCTGCCGATGGGTGCGACGATCAACATGGACGGCACGGCGCTGTACGAATGCGCCGGTGTCCTCTTCATCGCACAAGCCCTCGGAATCGAATTGACGATCACGCAGCAGGCGATCGTCGTCCTCACTTCGCTTCTCGCATCCATCGGAGCGGCGGCTGTGCCTTCGGCCGGCCTCGTGATCATCTTTATCGTTCTCGAGTCGGTCGGACTGCGCGGTCCGCAGGTCGACCTGCTCGTCGGCTTCATGCTCGCCGTGGACCGCCCCCTCGACATGTACCGCACTGCAGTGAATGTCTTCTCCGATTCCTGCGGGGCGGCGATCATCGCGCGCTCAGAGGGGGAGTTGATTGTGGACTCCGAAGTGCGGGCTTAACGCGCATTTCCCATGTGGCAGGGCCCTCCGAGGCCCTGCCTTTCGCCATATGTGAATCACGATTGACAGAGTCTCCCGGGCGGGCGGAAGATTCGCCCATGCTCCCTCGCCAGGGACCTGTTGCAGGCCGAGGCTCGTACGCACCGGAGGCATCGAAGCCGCCGGTGTCACTGACACGACTGATCGGTCGCGCAGGCGAGCTCGCCGAAGTCGAGCGCCTCACGGATGCGCACCGGCTCGTCACCCTGACGGGAGCCGGCGGAAGCGGAAAGACACGGCTCGCCGCCGAACTGGCGCATCGGCGAATCGCCCGCGGAGAACAGGCGATCTGGGTCGAGTTGACGCCCTGCACCGACCCCGCCCTGGTCGCGCAGCAGGTAGCCGCAGCTCTCGCGCTGCGGGAGACGTCCGAGCGGAACACCATCGAGACTCTCATTGAGGCACTGTGCGGACGCAAAATCTTGATCGCTCTCGACAATTGCGAGCACGTCATCGATTCTGCGGCCGCGCTCGTCGGAGCGCTGCTTTCGCAGTGTCCGGAATCATCCATACTCGCGACCAGCCGTGAGCCCCTCGGCGTGCAGGGAGAACAGCTCTTTCTCGTCCCACCTCTGGCGATGGCCACAGATGCAGTCGAACTGTTCGTCGACCGCGCGAGGGCGAGCGATCCAGCCTTTGCAACTACGCCCGACAACATGGGTTCCGTGGAAGAGATCTGCAGGCGTCTGGACGGCATCCCTCTCGCCATCGAGCTTGCAGCGGCCCGAGTCCGTCTCCTTACACCCGGAGAGCTCGCGTCGCGACTCGAGGACCGCTTTGCAGTCCTGTCCGGCGGCGCGAGAACGTCAATTGCCCGTCACCGCACGTTGAGGGCGACCATCGACTGGAGCTACGCGCTGCTGAACGAGTGCGAGCAGGCGCTGCTCGAGCGTTTGTCGGTGTTTGCCGGTACGTTCGCACTCGAAGCCGCAGAAGCGGTGTGTACTGATGAACACATCTCGAGGGACGAGGTCCTCGACCTCCTCGGAGGGCTCGTCGACAAGTCGCTCGTCGTTGCCAGTACTCGTGATTCGACGGCGCGCTATTCACTGCTCGAATCGATTCGCGAATATGCGAGGGAACGGCTTTCTGAGGAAGACGAAGCGCGCCTGCGACGCCGCCATGCAGAGTCGTATCTCGATCTCGCTCGGAGTGCGGTCCCCGAACTGATGGGCGCCTCCGTCGCTTGCCTTGCCAGACTCGATGCTGATCACGACAATGTCCGAGCCGCCCTCGCCTGGAGCATCGAGCACGAGCCCGACGCGATCGCACTCCCGCTCGCAGCATCGTTTCGCTGGTACTGGTATTACAGGATCAGCTGGGCCGAGGGCCTGCGCTGGCTGAGGCGAGTACTCGAAGCGTCCTCGCCGGTAGTGACTCACGACAGGGCCGCGACCCTCACGGGAGCAGGCGCGCTCTCCGGATACCTCGGCGATATCACTGTGGGCCGCGCGCGTCTGGAGGAGGCGGCTTCCTTGTGGCGTGAGGTCGGCGACGACAGGCACCTCGGCTACGTTCTCTCGGCGCTCGCTCATCTTCTCGCGATCTCCGGTGAGCTCGAGCGCGCGCAGTTGCTCGCCACAGAGAGTATCGCTCTCGTGCGCAACGCCGGGACGCCCTGGGATCTCGGGTACTGCCTTACCAACGCGGCATCATTTGTCGCGCAGATGTGTGGTGATCTCGAGGCGGCGGACCGGCATCTCGAGGAAGCTCATGCGATCTGGGCGGCGGACCACCATCCGCTCGGATTGCCCTTCGTACTGAATGCGAGGGCGCTGGTCGCACTGCGGCGGGGGGACCGTACTGCGGCGGCGCGTTTCGCCCGGACTGCTCTCACGGTTACGCGAGAGAGCGACGAGCTCTGGTTCTCATCCCGGTCGCTCCGCGTCATTGCACATGCTTCGCTCGGCAACCCTCTGCTCGCTGCCCGACTCCTCGCAGCTTCCGATGCGATTCTCCGCTCGATTGCAGCCGGTATTCTCCCGTATGAGAGAGAGATGCATCGCGCGCTCATGTCCTCTCTGCGCGAGACGCTCGGAGACGAAAGGCTTCATGCAGCCCTGGATGAAGGTGGCAGGATGTCCTTCCATGATGCGTGTGCGGCTGCCCTCGGATCGGGTCAAGACGTGGCGGATGATTCGATCGCTGTTCCCGTGAATGAGCCGCCGCGAGGTCTTCACGTTCGAGACCTGGGGGCACTTCAAATCTCCCTCGATGGGGAGGCGCTGCGGATGGAAGCCCGCGCGTCCGGACGAGCGCGCGAGCTCCTGCTGTTTCTGCTCAGTAACCCCGGAGGATGTTCGAAAGAAGAAGTGGGCGTTGCCTTCTGGCCGGACGCCTCGACCGACGCCGTCAAGAATTCGTTTCATGTGACATTGCACAGGCTGCGGAAGATGCTCGGTCAGCCCGGTGCAGTCTGCGTCGAGGGGGGACGTTACCGGATCGGAATACCCCATTCTTCCGATTCGGTGCGATTCGAAAAGGAGATAAGGGTGGCACTGCGGCAGAGCACGTCCGGCGCCGAGACGCTCGGTCCGCTCGAAGCGGCGCTGTCGCTTTATGGCGGCGATTTTCTTCATGGTGAAGATGTGGGCGACTGGTGTCTTGCGATCCGGTCCCGCCTCCGGCAGCTCTACTTCCGGGGGCTTTTCGCCATGGGCCAGGGGCTCGAGGCGAGTGGACGTTACAGCGAGGCAGCCGACAGCTATACGCGCCTCCTCGCACGCGAGCCACTGCACGAGGCGGCCTGCCGCCAGCTGATGATTTGCCACGCCCGCATGGGCGCGCGCTCTCAGTCGATGACTATCTACCGGAAGCTGGAACAGCGGCTTCAGGAGGATCTCGACACAACGCCGGAGAGCGAAACCGCGTCACTCTATCGCCGGCTTCAGCAGAACGAAGCGATCTGAGAACCTGTTACATCTTCGTGAACGACCTGCGGTAAGCGCGCGGGTAAGCGGGCAGTAAGCGTCTCCTCCCATATTTCTCGCATCATCGAATGGAGGAGATCATGAAACACAACATGGGAACTCGTACAATCACAGGACTGGCGGCGGCGCTGCTGCTGCTCGCGGTCGTTGCCGCCGCTACGCAATACCGCACCGACGCGCCCCTCGACCGGAGCGCCCAGCTCGCGCGCGGCAAGTACCTCGTCACCATCGGCGGCTGCCACGACTGCCACACTCCGTGGATCATTCAGCCCGACGGCAATCCGGGACCCGACATGAGCCGGGCACTTTCCGGCCATCCGGAGCAGCTCCCGGTCGCTGCGGCGGCTCAGGTTAGTGGCGACGGATGGGAGTGGGCAGGGGCGGGTAGTAACACCGCCTTCTCGGGTCCCTGGGGAGTCAGCTTCGCAGCCAATCTCACGCCCGACGAGAATACGGGCACCGGCATCTGGACCTTCGACATCTTCAAGAACACGATCCGAAACGGTCGTCACTGGGGAGTTTCCCGGCCCCTGCTTCCGCCGATGCCGTGGTTCAACTATCGTGAGATGACGGACGAGGACCTCGAGGCCGTCTTCACATACATCCACTCACTCCCGGCCGTGCGCAACAAGGTTCCGGAGCCTTTGCCGCCTCCGGATGCGCCCCAGGTTGCACAAGCGCAGCATCCGAACACGAAAATCAACTGACACTCTCACATAAAACAGGAGACGAATCATGAATGAGTCACGAGACAGAAAGACGATCCTGGTCTTTGGAGCGACGGGCGGCCAGGGGGGGAGCGTTGCCAGACATCTTCTCGAGCGGGGAGTCTTCGATGTCCGCGCGTTCACCCGCAATCCGGACTCGGCCTCCGCGCAGCAGCTGCGCGACGCGGGAGCGGAAGTCGTGAAAGGTGATCTCGATGACAGAGCGAGCATTCGCGCAGCGCTCGACGGGGTCTACGGAGTGTTCGGCGTGACGAACTTCTGGGAGCACTTCGAGAAGGAAGCAGAGCAGGGCCGAAACCTCGTCAATGCCGTGGCCGGCTCGAAAGTCGAGCACTTCATTCTGAGCTCGCTTCCGCCGATCGCAGCCGCAACGAACGGTGAACTGAAGAGTCCTCACTTCGACCTGAAGGCCGAACACGAGGAGTACACCAGGCAGCTCGGGATTCCAGCGACCTTCGTGCACGTCTCTTTCTACTTTGAGAACTTTCTCGCGTTCTTCCCGCCGCGGCCGGCCAGCGATGGCGCGTACCAGTTCGGATTTCCGCAGGGCGATACACCCCTGGCCGCAATCTCCGTGGAGGACGTGGGACGACTGGTGGCCCCGATGTTCGAACAGCCGGACCGTTACCTTGGCAAGGTGCTCAAACTCGTCGGCGATGAGCTTCCTGCTGCGGGGTACGCAGAGGCCATGTCCGAGCAGGTCGGAGCCGATATCCGCTATGTCCACGTTCCGCGTGAGGTGTACGCAAACCTCGGTTTTCCCGGAGCGGCGGACCTTGCCGACATGTTCGAGTTCTACAGGCTGCATGTGCCGAGCCGCAAAGCGGAGATCGAGCAGTGTCGTGCGATTGCACCGGAGCTGCAGGGTTTCCAGAGCTGGCTTTCGCAGAATGAAGCGAAGCTGCGCGAGACGCTGAAACTTTGAGTTCGGAGTATGTGGCAGGGCCTTCCCAGGCCCTGCCCCGGAGGCAGTAAAGATGTAAAGCAGTTGGAGCGTTTACCCAGAGGAGGGACGCTGCAGGAGTCGTACATCTCTACTCTTCGGAACGGCAGGGGCTGGGAAGCCCCTGCCACATGGTGTCGTACATCTCGACTCTTCGAACAGGCAGGGCCTCGGAGGGCCCTGCCACATCTCAGGCTCTGGCACGATTCGTTCAGATACTGCCGGCATGAATACAACAGCACAGAGTTCCCTCAATACTGCCAGTCCATGGATCGAGCGGCTTGCCCGATTCGGGTTCGTCGCCAAGGGAGTTGTCCACATCCTGATCGGATTCCTGGCCGCGCGCGCGGCAATCGGATCCGGAGGATCGACGACAGGCTCCAGCGGAGCTCTGCGGAGCATCACTGATGAGCCGTTAGGCCAGGTGATGCTGGGTATCATCGCTGCCGGCCTTTTCGGCTACGCGGCGTGGCGGATCATCGAGGCAGTGCTCGACACGTCCGGAAACGGAACGGAAGCGAAGGGACTCGCAATTCGTGCCGGTTCCGCCGGCAAAGCGCTCATCTACGGCGGGCTGGGCCTCGAAGCGGCACGGCTCGCGATGGGTTCGAGTAGTGGCGGATCGGACAAAGGCGCGAAACACTGGACCGCCGTCGCTCTTGGCCAGCCGTTTGGCCAGGCGCTGGTGGTGCTCGCTGGAGTCGCCATCGCCGCGTATGGCGTGTATCAGTTGGTGAAAGCGTGGAAGGCGGAGTTGAACGACGACCTCGAGCTGTCGAGAGTTCCACATGGGACTCGCGGCTGGATCATGAAGATCTCGCGCTTCGGAATCGCTGCAAGGGGTGTAGTTTTCTGCCTGATCGGCTATCTTCTGGTTGCGGCTGGGATCAACCGGCGTTCATCTCAGGCCGAAGATGTAGAAGGCGCGCTCAGCGCCCTGGGAAGTGATCCGTTCGGTCCGATCGCGCTCGCTACTGTTGGAATCGGCCTGATTGCGTATGGGCTTTACGAATTTCTGAATGCGAAGTATCGAAAGATCAACGTGTGAGAGAGCCCTCTAGCAGGTAGACAGCTGGCGGACCATGCCGATTCTCGTACTCAGCCACGACCAGGTTCACGCAATGCTTCCGATGGGTGACTGCATCGAAGCGATGGAGCGTGCCCTCGTCGATCTCGCTCGTGACGAAGTATTCCAACCGCTCCGAACCGTGTTGCGGCCCATCGGCGCGAAAGGTTTCTTCGGAATGATGCCGGCGTACCGCGGCGGAAAGGGAGCTGCGTTCGGCCTGAAGGAAGTATGCGTTTTTCCTGGCAATCCTGTCATCGGTCTCGACACTCACCTGGGTGCGGTGCTTCTTCACAGTCCGCACACCGGTGAGCTTCAGGCGGTGATGAACGCCTCGGCGATCACTGCGATCCGCACGGCGGCGGTCAGCGCAGTTGCGACCAGGGCACTCGCCCGTCGTGACGCTGCGGTGCTGGCGATCGTCGGAACGGGTGGACAGGCGAAGAGTCACCTGCGATCGATTCCGCTGATCCGGAACATCCGGGAAGTGCGCATTGCCGGAAGGACACGCTCGCATGCGGATCGATTCGTGAGCTCAGTTGCCTCCGTCACGACGCCAGATCTTGCCGCGCGCGCCTGCGATTCGGTGGAGGAAGCCGTCTCGGGTGCAGACATCATCGTGACCGTCACGAGCTCGAATGAGCCCATTCTCCGGCGCGAGTGGATAGAACCCGGTACCCACATCAACCTCGTAGGCTCGAGCGTCTCCTCGGCGAGAGAGGCCGATAGTGCGACGATGGCAGCCGGCTCGCTGTTTGTCGACCGGCGGGAGTCGGCGCTCAACGAGTCCGGAGATTATCTGTTCGCGCTGAAGGAAGGGGCGATCGGTCCCGAAGCGATTCGAGCTGAGATCGGAGATGTGCTGGCGGGCGCATCTCCCGGAAGAGCTTCCGACGACGAGATCACGATCTTCAAGTCGCTGGGGCTCGCGATCGAGGATCTTGCCGCTGCGCAGTATCTGTACAAGAAGGCTCAGCAGGTCAGGCAGGGGACATGGGTCGAGTTCTAGAGCGTGCAACGATGTGAAGTTCGTGCTTCACTCGCTCTTCATTGCAGTTGACATGACGAGCCGGCCAGCCATGCGCGCAGGATAAAGGCCGGCTGTAACCGTCGCGAGGAACGTCATTGCGAGTGAGACGGCTACGAGTCCGGCCGGCGGCGCGAACTCGATCGTCCAGCCGAACGACTGCCTGTTGATCACGAAGATCAGAATCCAGGAGAGCACGACACCGCAAGCCAGTCCCAGAAGTGTCGAGACAGTTCCCAGCAGCGAGCACTCGAGCAGAATCATTCCGCGGATCTGCCGTCTGCTCATTCCAAGAACTTTCAGAAGCGCGATTTCGCGGCGTCGCTCGATGATGAGCGCCGCGAGCGTGTTGACGATTCCGAGAACGGCAACAACGATCGAGACGACGAGCAGTGCCCAGGTGATCAGAAAGGTTTGATCGAAGATCCGCATGACCTCCGCGCGAATCGTGGCGTTGGTGAATGCAAAGACTCTGTACTTCGCTCCGAGTGTCAGCTCAATCTTCGTTCGTGCAGCTGAAGGGTCGACACCGTCGCGGAGAAAAATTGCAATCGTGTCGATCGTATCGTCGTTATAGGCTTTGATGAAGCTGGACCGATCCATCACGACGACACCCCTGTCACTCGAATAGTCACGATAGATTCCGGTGATCGGAAACTGCTGTGTACCTCCCTGAACCGGGAGCTCGATCGAATCGTCGACGTCGAGGTCGAACTTGAGCGAGAGACTCTCCGAGATCAGAACTCCTTCGCGTTGAATTGCCGCCTGGATTGCGCGAGCCTGCGAACGCGGACGGACCATCGGCATCGATGCGGTTTGTGCCGCCTGTGCGAAATCGCCGCCGCCCACCGCGATGAGACTGTCGCGGAAGACCACTTCGCGCATCCGTATCCGGTCGAACATCTCGATCTCTTCGATCTTTCGGAGTTCGTCGCTGATAGATGCGGGGAAAACGGCACCGGGCGAAGGCCCGAGCTGCTGTGCCGGGCGGATCCAGAGGTCCGATCGAACCGTCTGATCGACCCATGCGCGCACAGTCTCTCGGAAACTTCCGACCATCACCGATACTGCGACCATCATCGCGATGGCAACTGACAACGCGGCTGCGGCGACGGCCACACGCCTGAGCGAAGCGGGAAGTGAGACGGCGGCAAGGGTGCCCGGTAACTGAAACAGTCTCCCGAACAGTGGGCGAGCCAGGCGCGAGAGCTGAAGGATCGATAGCGGTGCGATCGCAGCGGCTCCGGCAACGATCAGAATGACGGCTGCATATCCTGCGATGGGGAGGCCCCCGATTGCGGGGACACGCGTCGCCAGTGCACCGAGAACGAACAGCACGAGCGCTGCCACAGCGAGGCGCAGGACCCCGCGCGTCGACGCGCCCTGGTAGATTCCTGCGCGGATCAGAGCGTTCGGACGGATCGATGCCGCCTCGAGCGCCGGTTGGACCGCGGAGAGCACCGACACTCCCGTTCCCAGAAGAATGGCCATGATGACTACGATTGGAGTCAGAACGATCTCGCTCGGCGCCGTCGAGACGTAGAGCGCATTGATCGTCCGGCCAATCAGCTCGAGCGTTCCATAGGCCAGGCCGTATCCGAACGCGATTCCGAGAAGCGATCCCGCAAGTCCGAACACCGCGCCTTCCATGACGAACGCGGCAAAGATCTGACGCGGGCTTGCGCCAAGCGTTTTCAGCACACCGACATCGGCGCGGCGGCGCAGAATCGAAATGAGCACCGTGTTGTAGACGAGAAAGATGCCGACCAGAAGCGCGACCCCTGCCAGTGCGAACAGGTTGATCCGAAATGCGCGAAGCATCCGTCCGACGCGCTCGTTGCGCCGTGACGGGCGTTCGAGAACTGCGCCTTCGATTGCCTCTGTCGTGAGCGAACGCGTTCGCTCTACGGCATTGTCAGGAACCATCAGGTCGACCCGGCTGAGTCTCCCATGCAGGCCGAACGCCGCCTGCGCGGTCGCGATATCCATGATCGCGAGACTGCCATCGAATGCGGTCGCCGGACCTTCCGCGCGCAGCAGGCCCCTGATGACGAACTTCTGCCGGCGTCCGAGAACCTCGAGCACGATGCCGTTGCCAACCTCGAGGCCGTTCTCATCGGCGTAGGTACTGGGAAGGACGATCGAGTCGCGACGGAACAACTCAAGGAACGAAGCGACCGAAGGTTGATTGCCGTCCATCGCGAGCGTCTCGAGACCAGTGGTTCGTTCGCCGGATTGCGCGGTCGCGATGGACGCGTAGCGATAGTCGCGGAAGTGCAGATCCGAAAACAGATCGACGGCGAGCACTCTGATTGGCCGCTGCGATTTCTCGACGACTCCCTCGAGATCCAGTACGGGGGCGAATCGCACACCGAGCGGCCAGAGAGGCTGGAGTGCGGTCAGCGACGACTCTTCGAGCATCCCCGCGTCGGACACGAGGATGAAGTTTGCCCGTCCAGCCACGGCGTCGACGGATTCGCTGAAGGCTCGGAGAGCGCTGGTGTTCGACAGCTGGATCGCTACGAGCACCGACACGCCCACCGCAATCCCGAGGATCGTCAGCGTAGTCCGCGTCTTCTCACGAAGGATGGGCCGGAATACAAGGCCGAGGCACAATGCGAAGAAGGCGCGGAGCGTCTTCAAAGAGGCCTGCCCTCATCGATGACTCGGCCGTCGACGACCTGGCGGACATAGTCGCCGTACGATGCCGCGCGCTCGGAATGCGTTGCCATGACAATCGTCGGCCCGTAGCTCTGATGCACCGAGCGGATCAGCTCGAGGACTGTCTCGCCGGTCCGGCTGTCGAGATTTCCGGTCGGTTCATCAGCGAGCAATATGGAAGGCCTGTGGATGATTGCTCTCCCGATAGCAACGCGCTGCATCTCTCCGCCGGAAAGCTGGTTCGGGTAGTGACTGGCGCGATGCTGCAGTCCGATGCCGTCGAGCACCTCGCCAGTCCGCTCAGCCAGCTCTTTACGTCTGGTTCCCGCGAGAGATAGCGGAAAGCCGACGTTCTCCCTTACCGTCAAGGTTGGAACGAGGTTGAAGAACTGAAAGATGAATCCCACGGATGTCCGTCGAAAGAGTGTGAGCTCATCCTCGGAGAGTTTCGCGATGTCGGTCTCGCCGATGAGAATCCTACCTGACGTCGGACGGTCGACAGCTCCGATGAGGTTCAGCAGAGTCGATTTCCCGCTCCCCGAAGGGCCCATGAGAATTACGAAATCGCCAGCACCGATGCTCAGTTCGACGTTGGACAGGGCGCGGACCGTTGATGATTCCTCAGTGCCGCCGTATTCGTGTTCGACATGATCGAGCCGGATGGGAAGTGTCATGTTGCGTGGGCTCCTGATCTGAGACAATGCAGGTTGCCGGTTTTCATTCTGCGTGAAAAGCTGGCGGCATGTTCTCTGCACGAGGGTTCATACGGAGTGAATGATATGCGCAAGACCTGGAGCATTGGATTCTGTCTCGTGATCCTGTTATCCGGCTGTGCCGGGAACCTCTCGACCGACCGCCAGTTCGATGACGCCATCGTGGCGCAACGCGTCCGTGAAGCTCTTGTCAATGATCCAGATCTGGCTCGGTACCAGATCGGTGTGTCGGTGTCGTCAGGAGAAATTACGCTGACTGGCAGCGTTCAGACGGCGGCGGACGCGGCCAAGGCGGGGCGCGTCGCGGAGACGGCTGCACAGGTGCAGTCCGTCAAAAACCTGATTACGGTCGGCGGCATGCCGGGCGTGATCAAGTAACGTCGATGTGGGCCGTTGTTCCATCGATGCTGCTCGTCTGGCTGGTCGGACTCCTGATGAGTCGAACCGGCGGGGGATTGCTTCACGTTCTTCCCGTCATGGCGGTCGTACTGGCGGCGTTTCTCATCTCCCGAAGGACGTCGGTTTTCGCGGGAGACCCCGAGGAGCGGCAGGATGGCGCGTGATGTGCGAGGCTTTACCCGACCCGACACGCTTCTGATATAACAGCCCCTGCAGCGCGCGAATCAGACAGGAACTGGAGGACGTATGGCACAGGACCAGGAAGAGCCCACCGGCAGGCCTAACGCGGAGGAAGGGGAGGACGAATCTTCGGCGCGGGCCCGGATGGGGAAGGCGCGGGAGTTCGTAAGCTCGAAAGTGTCCGGCGCAACCGGAAACGTACGCGAGGGTTACGCGAAGGTACGAAGCAAAGTCGAAGAGGTGGATTTCGAGGGAGCGACCGAGCAGGTTCGCGCCTACGTGCGCTCGAATCCGGGCAAAGCGCTGCTCGTTTCCATCGGAGCCGGCTTTCTGCTCGGCCTGCTGCTCAGACGCGGGAATGACGACGATTGATTCGAGGGGAGGGATCAATGGATTTCGAAGGAATCGGTGAGAGGGCGGCGGACCTTGGGGCCACAGTCGCCAATGAAGGACCACAGGCCCTGTTCGACGAGATCGAAGCGCTGCTGCCGGAAGGCTGGAGGGATCAGATCGTCAGATTTCCGATCACCGCCGTTGTGCTCAGTGTAGGAGTAGGCGTGTTTCTCGGGATGAAAAAGGGCGACGAACTGATCGCTGCCGGATCTTCCATCATCGCTGCGGCCGCGGCGGCGAATCTTTCGAAGGTGCTCGGGCAGGACGAAGGGGAGTAGTCAGTAGCCAGTAGTCATTAACGAAGAGTAGTCAGTAGCCAGTAGTCAGGAGTCAGTAGCCCGCCCCCCCGGTACTATCGTGGTTGGGCTACTGACTACTGATTTCTGGCTTCCCTCTCATCTTCTACCATCGCCGCTGCTGCGATTTCTGCCGGAGTTCTCGGGCGGACGATGAAAGTAGCCAGTAGCCCGCCCACTGACGTATCGAAGACGCAGGGTGGCTGGGCTACTGACTCCTGACTCCTGACTACTGACTACTCTCTTGCTTTAAAGGGTCCCGACTGGCGACAATGTCGACGTGAGCATTCTGAGTGGAAGGGGATAGCAAGGAGTGCCCGGACAAGCCCTGGTAGCGTCTCTGGAGATCGAGGTTTCTTTCTACGACCTGGAAGCTCTCGCTGCGGAGGTCCGGAGGGACTATTTTCCTGACGTGAAGCCGTTGCCGATCCGCTGGGGTCAGCGAATCAACCGAAAAAAGCGGCGAAGCATACGGCTGGGGTCGTACGACCATCGAACCTCCGAGGTCCGCATTCATCCGTCCCTGAACACCCCGACCGTTCCCCGCTACTTCATTCAGTCGATCATCCATCACGAGTATCTTCATCACGTGCTGGGACCCCGGCACAATCGCCGGTTCCACGCGCAGGAGCGGAAGTACCGCTTCCACCGCGAATCTCACCTCTGGCTCAAGCGCAATCTCCTGTTGCTGCTGGGAAGAAAGCCGAAGCCGGTCCTTCGACCGGTCGCGGAGTCTGCTGCGCCGCGTCAAATGGCGCTCTTCTGAGCGAGCATCAAGCGGTGTCATCCTGAGCGAAGCGAAGGATCCCCCGAAGAATGGCGCTAGCGCCTCGATGAAGGGGATCCTTCGCTTCGCTCAGGATGACACGGAACTCGGAAAGGACGGGAGTCCCATTCTGAATTCTGAATTCGTCATTCTCACTTCTTCAACCTAGATCCCCATCGGAAAACTGAGCGTGTAGATATAGCGCCCTCGCGCGATGTTGAGCACGAGCGATGAGCGGTCAGCGGATTGAATGACGAGCCCGTCGAGTTGTTCGGTGGAGCTCACCTTTGTCCCGCCCACTCCCACGATCAGGTCGCCCGCCTGGAGTCCGATATCCGCCGCGCGCGAAGCTCGAGCCACGGAAGTGATCTCAACTGCCCGTCCCCGTGTGGCAACCCCGAGTCCGCTGACTTGCTCGAGAATGCGAAGCCCGAGATTCTCGGGAGGATCGGTTGGGACGACGGTGAGATTCAGAGTTGTCCGTTCTCTGATGACAGTGAGGTTGATCGCGGAGCCGCTGCTGGCCGTTGACGTCAGGGTTGAAAACGACTCGCGCGATTCCACCGGCGCTGCGCCGACTGCTGTGATCACGTCGCCCGGACGCAGACCGGCGCGCGCAGCCGGCGACCCTTCAAACACGCGCGTGACGAGCGCTCCCCTCGACACAGCGAGCCCCCTTCTACGAGCTTCCTCGGGAGTGAGTGTGCTCGTCGCCGCGCCGATGAATGCCTGATGGACCTGCCCGAAACGCCGCAGATCCTCGATGACTTTCTTCGCCCGATCGACGGGAATCGCGAACCCGATCCCCTGTGCCTGCGCGTAAATCGCTACGTTGATTCCGATCACGCGTCCTTCGATGTTCAGGAGCGGGCCTCCCGAGTTCCCGGGATTGATCGAGGCGTCTGTCTGGATGAAGTCGGTGAAAGTGCGTCCGCGCTCCTGCGATGGGACGGAACGTCCCGTGGCCGAAACGACGCCTGTCGTGACCGTTCCGCTGAGGCCGAACGGATTTCCGACCGCGATGACGGACTCCCCGATGAGCAGGTCTGAGGACGTCCCGATCTGTGCGGGCGTGAGGCCACGCGCCTCGACTCGCAGTACAGCCAGATCGCTGTCGGGATCGACCCCGATGATCTCAGCGGGATACTGCGTACCATCCTGAAGAAGAACTGATACGCTCGATGTGCCCTCGACCACGTGCGCGTTCGTGACGATCAGGCCGTCGGAGCTCCAGACGAATCCGGAACCGAGGGCCTGCGTCTGGAAAGTGCGGCCCCTGCCGCCGAAGAATTCGCCCCATGGATCGAGTGACGGCCTGCGGATCGTCGATTCAGTCTGGATATTCACGATCGAAGGCATCACGCTGTGAACGGCGATGACCGTGGGCGTGCGCCGCTGTACGCTCACCGTGGGAGGGACAGCGGCCGTCTGTGCCTGAGCGACGCGTTCGGGACCGGCAGGAGACTGATTGCAGGCCGTCAGCACGGTGGCGGCAGCAACCGCGAGGCTTCGGAATGCGTGCTTCATGTCAGCAATGATTGTATACGTGAGGTCCATCAATGAAACTCGTTACGCTTTTCAATCCGGGTGCCGGGCGAGGCAGGGCTCGCGGAAAGATCGATCAGGTCGTCGGCCATCTGGAACGGCGCGGCGCGGAGGTCGAGCTTCTCACGAGCGAGAGCCCCGCGCACCTGACCTCGCTTGCCCGCGAGGCCTCGCTGGGTGGCGCGGACAGGATCGTTCTCTGCGGCGGTGACGGATCCCTCAATCTCGCGCTACGGGAGATCGATCTCCTGTCAACCACTCTCGGAATCGTCCCGCTTGGTTCAGGGGATGATTTCGCTCAGGCTCTGGGCCTTCCACGCGATACCGCCGCCGCCTGCGACGTGATTTTCGACGGGCGTGTTCGCGAGGTCGACGTCGCGCGGGTCAATGGTCGAAGATTTCTCGGAGTGGCGGGTGTTGGGTTCGACTCAGAGGTGGCGCGTCAGGCGAATCGGGTCAGGC
>JBGSYJ010000356.1:0-6507 GCA_041750915.1 Thermoanaerobaculia bacterium
TTGCCCGCTGTGAGAATCTGCGGCCCGCTGCCGTCGGGAAGGCAGATCTTCTGACTGTTCATGAGATCACCGAACCGAATCCGCATGCGCAAATCCGTCGCCGTGGGACCGGTTTTCGACGCTCTCGTCTCGAGCGACTTCTCGCCCATCCAGTCGGCAGCCGCGACCACGAGCGCGCGATCGTCCGCGGCGAAGGCGACAGAAACGATCTTCCGGTCGGTCTGCAGAGGCTCGCGAGCCACCTCGTTCAAGGTGGACGTATCGTGAATCGCCACGACGGTGGCATCCACCTGATCGAACTTCTGAGTCCCCACAATTGCGAGGAGTGACCCATTCCGGGTCGTCGCGATCGCCATCGGGTCGACTTCACCGATCGAGCGAAGGCGGTTCGTCCCGTCGAAGTCGTAGACGTGAACCTGTCTGCCCAGGACGTAGAGATACCGGCCCGCCGGATCCGGAAGAACATCACGGATCACTTCACCTTCGAGGGTGATTTCCCGGAGAACCGCGAGGTCGGGAAGGGAGAGGATGCTGACGCTCTCGTCGCTCCCGTGGGCCACGACGAGCCTCTCGCCTCCGGCAGTAGTCCGCATCGTGACGAACTCCTTGGTCGAGGCGATGTCGGGATCATCCAGGACAACCTCGCGAATGATACGGCCATCGACGGGATCGATTGCGGCGACGGACTGAGGTTCGGCGAGACCGACGTAGACGACGCCGTCGGAACCGATTGCCAGACCGCGCGGGCTGCCGCTGATGCTCCAGCGTTTGACGATCCTCTTGTCTCTGGACTGAATTTCAGAGAAATCGGTTGCGGGAGCAGGGGAGGGAAGAAAGAAAAAAGCGAGCGCGAGAAGGCTAGCCCTCGATCGTGTACGAAAAATTCTCGACGACGGTATTGGCCAGGAGCTTTTCGGACATCTGTCGGAGCTGGGATTCGATCTCATCGTGGGTCGCGCCATTCTGTTTCAGCGTAATGCGGAACAACTTTCCGACCCGGACATCTTCCACTCCGGTGAACCCGAGGGTACCGAGAGCATGCTCGATCGCTTTTCCCTGCGGATCGAGTACGCCTGGTTTCAGTTCGACTGTAATGGTTGCTTTCATCACTGGTTTCTCGCCTGGTTGTGTGATCAGAAGAGGCTCATTTGCGCGGGCGCGGGGATACGCGGCCGGCTCGAGGTGCGCGGTGGTCGGAAGCGGCGAGCGACCTCGATCATCGGCATCGGCTCCCGCTGGGAGGCGATGAGCAGATCGAGCTGAGCCCCGGTCGTGGCGACGACGGCATCAGCCATGGCTCGGACGATCGACTCATGGTTGTTCTTCTCGGAAAGATGAATGAGGCATATGGATTTCGACTCGGCGCCGATCATCTTCAGGAGTGCGGCCATCGAATCGTCATTCGACAGGTGGCCGTAACGCGACATGATGCGGCGCTTCAAGCCCCAGGGATACGTTCCCATGCGGAGCATATCGAGGTCGTGATTGCTTTCAAACAGGAGTGCATCACAGTTGGAGAGGTGACGCAGAACCGGCTCATCCACACAGCCGAGGTCGCTCGCGAGGCCTGCGCGGGTGCCGTCGATCGCCTCGACGACGAAGCAGGAGGGATCAGCCGCGTCGTGCACCGTTTTTCGGGCGTGAATGAGCAGCTCGCCGATTCTAAAGCTCGTATTGTTCTCGAATACGACGACCGGCAGCTTGCTCCGCTCGAGACGGCTCGCGCCGAGGGTTCCCGCACTCAGATAGATGGGAATCGCGAACTTGCGTGCGATTGCCGCTGCGCCGCGGATGTGATCGTAGTGCTCATGAGTGATCAGCACGGCCCGGACATCCTCGAGCGAGCGCTCGAGTGCGTTGAGGCGTTTCTCGGTCTCGCGGGGGCCGAAGCCCGCGTCGATGAGAATCCGAGTGTCATCCGACTCGAAAAAGTAGGAGTTGCCTGCGCTGCCGGAACCGAGGGGAGCTATCAGCATGATGAATCAGCGGGCATCTGCGATGCGTGCGCCGTAGCCCTCCCCTTCGATCGTACTGATCAGGATGTCTGTGACGGGTGCACCGGCCCCATGTTCGACCCTCACCTGGCTCTCTTCGAGCGAGGCTACCGCGGAAGAGACTTCCGGCAGCAGTTCGAGGGCCTTGACGATGCTTCGTTCACAGTTCCCACAGTTCATTCCATCGATCTTCAGAACGGTTGTGGTCACCCATACAAAGTAACCGAGGAAAAGCAAAGATGAAAGATGAAAGATGAAAGATGAAGCCCGCCCTCCCGCGATGGGTTGGGTGGGGGCCTTCATCTTTCATCTTTCATCTTTCATCTTTTGTTTAGAATGTCCGGCAGAGGAGCAATCGACCAATGCAGAGGTTTATCGTTGAGGGCGGAAGACGCCTCGAGGGATCCATCCGTCCCGGGGGCAACAAGAACGCGGCATTGCCGATCCTGGCTGCCTGCCTTCTGACGGACGAGCCGATCGTTCTGCGCAATCTTCCGGACATCCAGGACGTCCGGATCATGCTCGAGATTCTCGAGGGGCTGGGATCGTCGGTTGAGCAGCTCGAGAAAAACGTTGTCCGGATTCACACCAAAGGTGAATGCTCGTCGACACCGGACTCTGCCCTTTCCACTCGAATCCGGGCTTCGATCCTCCTCGCCGGTCCCCTGCTCGCCCGCTGCGGAGCCGCAACGATCAGCAAGCCAGGGGGAGATGCGATCGGACGGCGTCGCATCGACACACACCTTCTCGCCCTGGAAGCCCTCGGGGCACAGATAGAGGTCTCCGCGACCGAGTACCGGATGAGCGCCAACCAGCTCCGCGGTAAGAGGATGTTTCTCGACGAAGCCTCCGTCACCGGAACCGAGAATGCCATCATGGCCGCGGTGCTTGCCGATGGTGAGACGAACATTTACAACGCCGCCGCGGAACCTCACGTTCAGGACCTCTGCCGGTTCCTCAACGGGCTGGGCGCTCAGATCGAAGGGATCGCCACGAACTCACTGATCATTCACGGTGTGCAGGACCTGCATGGCGGGGAGTTCACGATCCCCAGCGATCACATCGAAGTCGGCTCCTACATTGGTCTGGCTGCAGTCACCCGCAGTGAGCTCGTCATTGAGGATGCCGTTCCAGAGCACATGTACGCCGTCCGGCTCATGCTGGAGAAGCTTGGCGTCGATCTGATCATCGAAGGGAAGAACATCCGCGTCTCGAAGGATCAGGAGTTGAGGGTTCGTTACGATGTCGGCTCCGCTGTCCCGAAAATCGATGACGGCCCCTGGCCCGCGTTCCCTGCAGATCTTCTATCGATCATGATCGTCGTCGCCACGCAGGCCGAAGGTACGGTGATGATTTTCGAGAAGATGTTCGAGTCGCGGCTGTTCTTCACCGACAAACTGATCAACATGGGCGCGAGGATCATCCTCTGCGATCCTCACCGGGCGATCATCGTCGGAGGGCATCGACTGCACGGAGCGGAGATCTCCAGTCCCGACATCCGCGCCGGCATGGCGCTGCTCCTCGCTGCACTCTGCGCGAAGGGAGAGAGCGTCATTCACAGCATTCATCAGATTGATCGCGGTTACGAGCGGATCGAGGAGCGTCTCAACCCTCTGGGGGCGAACATCGTGAGGGAAGAGGACCGATAGGCAAGATTCCCGCGAGCGTTGACGGAGTGAAGAACCGAATGTTGAATGTTGAATGTTGAATGTTGAATGGAGGCCCGGAGGCGTCAGCGGCAGCGTGTATAACTCGCTTTCTCCGATAAACATCGACGTGCTCCCATTCAACATTCAACATTCAACATTCAACATTCCGTCTTTCCCGAGCCCCGAAGGGTGCAGCACGCTATGAATACGGTCGTGCCCCTGCCTCGCGGCAGATCTCTCGCCCTCAATCGGAAGCCTCTGGTCATGGGAATTGTGAACGTCACTCCGGACTCCTTTTCTGACGGCGGGGTTCATCTCGAGCGCGATATCGCGGTCGAAGCGGCGCTCGCAATGGAGAAGCAGGGAGCTGCCATCATCGATATCGGAGGAGAATCGACGCGTCCTGGAGCTGATGCAGTATCGGTCGATGAGGAACTCGAGCGGGTGATACCCGTCATAGAAGAAGTGCGCCGCCGCAGCGGGATCGCGATTTCGGTCGACACTCGCAAGAGTGCTGTCGCGGCCGCAGCCCTCGACAGCGGCGCCGACATCATCAATGATGTCAGTGCGCTCCGCTTCGACCCGGACATGGGCGCGATTGCGGGGCGGAGCGGCGCGGCGGTCATACTCATGCACATGCGCGGTGAACCGGCAACCATGCAGAACCACATTCACTACGACAACCTCCTCGAGGAAATCCACATGGAGCTCTCGAGCTTCGTCCGGCAGGCGATCGCAGCAGGGGTCGCGGCCGAGCGGATCTTCGTCGATCCGGGAATCGGCTTTGCGAAGACTTTCGAGCAGAATCTCGAGATCCTGTCGAACCTCCGCAGCTTCTCCGGAATCGCTCCGGTGGTGGTCGGTGCATCACGAAAGGCATACGTTGGGCGACTCACCGGCCGGGAGAGTGGCCGTGCCCGGATGGCGGGTTCGCTTGCAGCCGTCGCGGCTGCGTGGCTGGGACATGCCTCGATCGTTCGCGTGCATGATGTTGCCGAAACGGTCGACTTCCTTGCGACGTTTCACCCGATCGCCGAGGCGATTCCGTGACGGTATTCGAACGGTTTCAGGCGCTGCAGTTTGGCTGGCGGGATGGGATCGACATCCTGCTTGTGGCCTTCATTCTGTACAACATTCTTGTTCTGATTCGCGGCACGCGCGCGATGCAGATGGCCATCGGGCTGCTCTTCATCGCAAGCACGTACTTCATCGCGAGTGCCTTCGACCTGCTTGCGCTCCAGTCACTGTCCCAGCAGATATTGTTCTATCTGCCGTTTGCCATCATCGTGCTCTTTCAGCACGAAATCCGGCGCGCGCTTGCTTCGTTCGGCCAGAACCCGCTGATCTCGTTCATCTCGCCCCAGCCGCGCACCTCGCATCTGACCGAGATCGTGGAAGCGTCGGTCCAGATGGCTCGGCGGAAGATCGGCGCCCTGATCGTTCTGGAACGGACGCAGAGCCTGAGAGCATTTGTCGAGACTGGCAAGACCCTCGACGCGATCGTTTCTTCTGAATTGCTCCAGAACATTTTTCTGCCGAATACGCCGCTTCACGATGGTGCGGTCATCATTCAGGGAGATCGTCTTGCGGCGGCAGGCACGTTCCTGCCGCTGAGCTCGAATGCGAATCTGTCGAACGAGTACGGGACGCGACATCGCGCTGCGGTCGGAATGAGTGAAGAGACCGACGCATGCGTAATCGTGATCTCCGAAGAGAACGGCTCGATCGCCGTTGCCCTCGAAGGCGTTCTTCACGTCAACATGGACGCGGCGTCCCTCGAGCGGTTTCTTCTCTCCCACACTTCGGCCGACCGGAGGGCCGCTTCATGAAGTTCAGAAAACTTCTCGCCGATCCCGGCATGAAGCTGCTGGCCCTGTTCATCGCGCTCGTGTTCTGGACCGTTCAGTCGGCCCCACGCCGTGAGAGACCTGTCGAGCGTCCTTTCGAAGTGCAACTCAGCCTCATGGGGATTCCGCGCGATCTGATCGTAACAACCACCGTTCAGGACCGCGTCAATGTGTGGCTGCGCGGCCGCCCGTCCGTCCTGCAATCGCTTTCCTCTTCGAATTTAGAGGCGACCATCGACCTGACAGGCAATCGCGCAGGGCCGCTCTCTATGCCGATCCGCCCCGAGACGCTGAACCTCCCTCAGGATGTGGAGGTCGTGACCATGGATCCCTCGGTGCTGACCCTCACGCTCGAGCCCAGACGTCAGGGTACAGTCCCGATCCGCATCTTCACGGTGGGCGAGCTTCCGCCGGGTTACACACTCGGTGAAATCACGGTCGTCCCGGACCGCGCCGAGCTGACTGGTCCTGCTTCATTCATCAAGAACGTGGATGAGGTCGCCACAGAACGGGTGATCCTCTCCGGACGTCTGCAGTCGTTCCAGTCGACCGTGGGTCTCGTGTCCGATCATCCCCTCGTCCGCATCACGCAGCCGGCGACCGTCGTCGTGACTGTGAACGTGATTCCGCCGCCGCCGGTGGAGGTGGAGGTTCCGGTGGAAGGGGAGGATATGGAGGGGAGTAGTCAGGAGTCAGGAGTCAGGAGTCAGTAGCCCGACCGCCCGGCGGACTTCACTTTCTAATTCAGGCGACCACGGCTTACTTAGACCCTCTTCGATTCTCGGTCCGCTTTTCCGACATCGGACTCCTATCCTGTCGCACTCCATGGGCGGGCGGGCTACTGACTCCTGACTCCTGACTCCTGACTACTGACCTCTCCGTTCCTGCTACCCTATCGCCGATGAGATCCCTATTCGGTACAGATGGCATTCGCGCACGCGCTGATGAGTTTCCCCTTGATGCAGCGACGATGTTTGCACTGGGAGAAGCGCTCGCGCACAGGCTCGACGCTGAGCA
>JBGSYJ010000357.1:0-4985 GCA_041750915.1 Thermoanaerobaculia bacterium
GAGGTAGTAGAGAAAATGGAGAGGGATCGCCCGAACCGCGAATGTGAGTCCACGCTCGCGCGCAAAGAACCGGTACAGATCGAGATTGAGAAAAATCAGAAGCGCCGCGACCCCTCCGCCTGCAATTGCTGCAACGGGGAAAAAGGGAGCTGCAGCGATCAGACCCACAAGCAGCCAGACGAGCACGCCGCTCGCTCGATGGTGGGCGCGCAGATTCAGATCTGCCTCGAATCCCCGCCGCCCGAACATCAATCGCGACCAGGGGATTGCGCGGTCCAGCAGGTCGGCTTTGAGCAGCGAGGATAAAGTCCACGCCTTGAGATGCGTGACCTGAATCCCCTTATCGAGGCGGATCTTCTTTCCTGCCATCACCAGCCGTCCGCCAAACTCGATGTCCTCGATCGATGGCCGGCGGAAACGTTCCGCATCGAATCCACCAGCCCCGAGAAACGTCTGCCGTCGCACTGCGCCGCAGCCGGCCCAGAACGTCGTCGCAACCTCGCTGCTTCTCTGATGGATGTAGTGATGAAACAGATTCTTGTACTGCGCGATGAATCCCGGAGCTGCCGGAGTGGTGTCGTACGATCCGAAAACCGCGTCGACGTCCGGGTGCGCCCGAAAAAAGCCGGCGACCCTGCCGATGGTATCGCGGTGAACAGCGCAGTCCGCATCGATGAAGCAGACGATGTCGCCGCGGGCATGCTCGACCCCCAGATTCCGCGCCGCCCCCGGCCCCCCTCGAGCGGAGGTCGAGTGGACGGCGGCACCAAACCTGCCCGCAACATCCGAGGATCCGTCCGTCGAACAATCATCGACGACGAGAAGCTCGAAGTCTTCGAGCTCCGACTCGCGAAGCGCAGCAAGACAGCGCTCGAAAGCCGGACCGCCGTTGTAGACCGGCACGATCACCGAGAGCGTTCCGGCATTCATCGGATCATGGGACACACGAGGCAGTTTGGCATCCTTCAGTTCTGAAGGAAACATTGGGCGGAAGGAATGTACGCCCGCGTCGTGCTCTCCCTCTCCCCGCGAAGTCGGGGAGAGGGTGGCGCGCGGCCTCCGCGCAGACGTTGGGCATTTGCAAAATCGTCGCGCGCCGGGAGAGGGGCGTTGGGGGCTTGCCTCATCTCGTGCCGGTCGGCTGCATTTGAATTGCTTGCGCGGCCCCTCTCCCCTGGCCCCTCTCCCCGTTCACACGGAGAGAGGGGAATGCAGCATCCGCGCAGACCGTCATGCACGCCGAGTTGCGCTCGAGTTCGACAGTTCAGTATTGTGGCCCGAAGCTCTCTGCGAAGTCCGGCGTGCGTTCCAGGAAAGGCAGCGACTGCGCGATCCATTGACTGAAAGGCCGGCCATGATTTGCGCGCTTGTCCTGATGGCAGCAGGCATCGCCCTCTTCACGCTCGCAGGTCCGCGTTTCGTCATCCTCGCATCAACGCTGATTGCAGCCGCCTTGATGCTCTTCGCATCGTCGCACCTGAGCCGCTGGTGGTCCACAGCTCCCCCGCTCACTTCGTCTCAGGCCGGCCTCATGCCCGGACCTCACTCTTCCCGACGCGCGATTCCTGCTCTCGCGGCGCTCACGGCCATCGCTGCAGCCCTCCGGCTTCCCGGTCTGAACAGCGATCTGTGGCTCGACGAGATCGCCACCGTGGTGAGCTACCTCAGACTCCCGCCGATCGAAACCCTGCAGACCTATACCTCAGCCAACCAGCACCTGCTCTATTCGTTTTTTGGCAGCATCAGCTTTCAGCTCTTCGGCGAAAGCGCCTGGGCTGCGAGATTTCCTGCGACGATCCTGGGGATCGCAGGCATCCCGGCGCTTTACTTCATGGGCCGGCTTGTCGCGCCGGCGCGCGAAGCGTGGCTTGCCGCTGCACTGCTGACAGTCTCCTTCCATCACGTCTGGTTCTCGCAGAGCGCCCGCGGCTATACAGGGATGATTCTGTTCTCCGTGCTCGGAACAGCATTCTTCATGAGGGCGATCGTCAGCGGGCGCGTGCGCGATTACGCGCTATGGGTCGCGTCGATGACCCTGGCGATCCTTTTGATGCAGAACGCGGCCTTCGTGCTCGTTGCGCAGGTGATGGCCTACACGCTGCTGTCTCTGAGCGGGGCCCTCAATGCAAAGCGGTTCTTCAGGGTCGCCTGGTGGGCGACGAGTGTGGTGATCGCTGCGATCGCCGCGCACAGTTTCGTCATCCCGCAGATGTTGGCCTTCATGCGCACAGTCGACCGCACCGGCCTGGGCTGGTCCGTGAAGGGAATGCTGCCGGTGTTGACGAGCGGGCTGATCGCGGGAGTGGGCGCGGCAGGACTCGTGCTGCTCATGATCCTTCTGCTCTCCGGCTTTGCGTCCTACGCGAAGCAGAGCCCGATCTTTGCCGGAATCGCTGCAATCGCGCCCGTGGCCAACCTCGGAGTTCTCGCTCTGACTCGCTACGGAGCCTATCCACGATTCTTTCTGTACGTTCTGCCGTTCGCTCTTCTCATCGCGGTCCGCGGCGCATTCGTCCTGGGAGACTGGCTCTCTGCCCGGCTCTCGCTCAGACAGCGATGGCTGCCCGCCTTCATGATCCTGTCAGTCCTGATCATTTCGTCGCTCGTTTCACTCGTTCCAAACTACGTTTATCCCAAGCAGGACTACAGTGGCGCCCTTGCCTGGGTCGAGTCGCGGAGAGGAGCCGAGGACGTCGTCGCTGCGGCCGGCCTTGCGGCCACGGCGTATCAGGTCTATCACGCTCCCTCCCTCCCTGCGCTCCATGACCTGGCTGATCTCGAACGAGTGCTCACCGCCTCGACTGGCAAGCTGTGGATCCTCTACACCTTTCCTCGCGACATGCGGCTTCGCTACGAACCGCTCTACGATGCAATCGAGCGCGACTTCGAGATCGTGAATCAGTTTCGCGGCACTGTCGAGGGCGGCGATCTCTATGTCGTAAGATCGAAAGACGGCCTATGACACCAGAAATCTCGATCGTTGTGGGAGCGAGCGAGCAGGGAGAGACATTGACGCGGTGCCTCGAAGCGCTCTCACACCAGATCTCGAACGTCCGCGCGGAGCTCATCGTGGTAGTTCCGGAAAAGGCGCCCGAATTGACCATCACGAACGGAGCGGTCCTTCGCGTTCCGGGTGATCCTCTCGTTCCACAACTCTGGGGTGCAGGCATTGAAAGAGCCATGGCTCCCCTCATCGCGGTCCTTTCGGGGCAGTGCATCCCGGCGGCGAACTGGATCGAAGCGATACTCACCCTTTCGACCACGCATCCATCCGCGTCCGGATACGGCGGACCGATCAACCTCGCTGAAGGGGCACGAAGGTTCGACCAGGCCGTCTACTTCTCCCGCTACGGCGCATTCATCCCTCCGATGAACGAGGGACCCGCGGCTGAGATCGCGGGCGACAATGCGGCGTACTGGAAAACGACGTTTGATCGCTACTGGTCCGAGCGTGAATCCGGATTCTGGGAGACTCTGGTTCATCACTCGCTGCGTCGTGATGGAAAAACGCTGCTGGTTTCCAACTCGATGGTCGTGCGTCTCGGTGCCACTCGAGGAAGAGCCGCGTTCCTGGTTGCGCGGATGCGGCACGGTATGCACTACGCGTCGACACGACCGGACAACAATCCTGTGCGACGCGCAGCGCGGTTCGTCCTCGCGCCGCTGCTCATCCCGGTGCTGATGGCTCGCGCCGGGAAACGAGCGCGTGAACGAGGAGAAGCGTACGCAGGCCGTTACCGCCGCGCGCGACCCTGGCTTCTGTTGATTTTCGCGAGCTGGAGCCTCGGCGAGGCGTTCGGCTATCTGAGGAAACCATGAGCAGTACCGAGCTCCCTCCGGCCATCACTCTGTCGATCATCATCGCCGTCGATGGGACGCAAGGTTCCACATGTGGCAGGGCCTTCCCAGGCCCTGCCTTTTCGTGCGGTATAGCAGCAGGACTTTTGGAGCATTCATCCTGGGTCATCGCTCCATGAAGGAATCGATTACGATACCGTGAGTTCCCGATGAATCCTCAGCTCTCGGTCATCATCGCCTCCATCAACGGCGCCCGACATCTCGAGCTCTGCCTCGATGCGCTTCGCAACCAGCGCGGCGGCATCCGCGCGGAAGTGATCGTCGCGGACTGCGTCGGTCCCACCGTTATTGAATTGATGGAACGGAAGTATCCGGAAGTGCGTCTCATCCGGTTCGACAAACCGCAGAGCGTTCCTGCGCTGCGGGGTGCAGGCATCCTCGAGTCGCACGGCGACATCGTCGCCATCACCAAAGATCACTGCATTCCTGATCCTGGCTGGTACGAGGCGATCGTCACTGCCCATCAGAATCATCAGGGGCCAGCCATCGGTGGAGCGGTGGACAACGGCGCCACAGACCGGGTGATCGACTGGGCCGTCTATTTCTGCGAATACAGCAATTTCATGTCGCCTGTGCCGGCGGGCGTCGTTCACGATCTTCCCGGTCCGAACGTTTCCTACAAACGGAGCGAACTGATGAAGATGGAAGAGATGCTTCGCGATGGCTACTGGGAGACGTTTCTTCACTGGCGGCTCGAGTCCGAGGGGCATGAGCTGTGGTCCGATCCCACCATCAACGTGATCCACCAGAAGAGCTTCGCGTTTCCGCATTTCTTCGCGGAGCGATTCCACTACGGCCGTACGTTCGCAGGGATGCGGAACGAGACCGTGTCTCCGGGCAAACGTCTTTTCTATCTCCTATTCTCCCCGCTCCTTCCACCCGTGCTGATGCTGCGGATTGCCCGGCGCGTGCTCAGTCGCGGCAGACGGCGCCGTGAATTCGTCATGTCACTGCCATTCATCGCCGCGTTCATGTTCGCCTGGGCCGCGGGCGAATGGGTCGGCTACGCGTTCGGCCCCGGGGAGAGCGCACTCCAGCTGAGATAGCTGGCAAATGTCGCATGTGGCAGGGCCCTCCGAGGCCCTGCCTCTTCCGAATAGTGACGATGTACGACAACTGGAGCATCG
>JBGSYJ010000358.1:0-3731 GCA_041750915.1 Thermoanaerobaculia bacterium
TGGCGCCCGGCGTTCCGGCCGGAGCCCCTGCCGCGCGACGCCTGCGCCTGCGCCGCCTACGCGGTGGTCGATTTTCTGGTGGTGTCATGCAATGTGAAATTCATCGTTATGTGCTCGATTTCTCCAGACTTCGGGAGTTCCTGACGACATTCGCGGCGGAGCCTGCTGTCTCGACGCCTGGCAAGGAAGCCTTAACAAAATCGTCGCACGAAAGTGCGACGTCAGTATAGCGGAACTCGCGGGACGGAACGCAAGAGCAAAGTCGACGGACGACAGTAGAACTTAGATGGACCGAAAAGGCAAGAGGGGGTCAGCAGGAAAGGTAAGGCCGAATGTCCTCCCGCTGATTGGGCGGCACTCCGGTGACGAGGTGACGAACACACTGTCATCCTGAGCGAAGCGAAGGATCATCTTGCGGGGATTGAGCGTCGCAAGATGATCCTTCGCTTCGCTCAGGATGACAAGTCCTTCAGTTCCTTGTGTCTGGCGGGCGATGGCCAATCCTGCAGAGGGATCCCGCCCACTGTATTTTTTCGCCGCTATCGACGACTCCTCTAACTACTTCCTCCTGACTCGCGTTTGTGTGACAATCAGAAGCAGTTCCAGGGAGAGGAGGGGAGGGCGCGAGCATGGCTGAACAGATTCTGGTCGTGGAGTATGAGCCTCGGTACATTGACCGAATCAGGCAGGCTGTTTCCTCGTACCCGATCGCGCCGATCTTCGCTCGCGACGGAGAGGAGGCGCTGAAGGCTCTCGAAACTGCGAACCCCCGCCTCATCGTACTCTCGTCGATCCTTCCTCGAATCAGCACAGGCGACCTCATCCGCCAGATCCGAAACCGCCCTTCCGCAGCAGCGACCCCCATTCTCGTCACCATTTCGGGGTACAGCGGCAAGACGCCAAAAGCAGACGCCGTGCGACTCGGCGCGTCCGATCTTCTTCCCAAGCCCTACTCTGAAGCCGAGTTCTTCGGAAAAGTTCAGGAGATGCTCGGACTCGATCGCGGTGGCAGCGGGTGGACCTCCGCGGATATCGGCGAGGAGCTCGACCGCCAGCTGAAGGCAGCAGCGGGCCAGCAGGCCGCCGAGGCCGCGGCGAAAAGGCAGAAACGCTCCGCGTCAGAAGATGTCGACAAGATGCTTGCCGACACGCTCGCCGGCGTGAGGATTCCCCATGTGCGCAAACCTGCAGCGAGCGAATCGAGCGAGACGAAACCGGGATTGCAGCTCGTCGATCTCGACAAGTTGCTCGAAGACACGCTCTCCGGGCTGGAGAAAAAGCAGGCAGCCCTCCGCGCAAGTTCTCAACCGCTCGACGAGGCACCCGAAGAAGCGCCCGAAGAGGACACGAGCGACGGGGTCCGCTTCGGGCAATACGTCCTGCTCGAGAAGATTGCGAGCGGCGGAATGGCCGAGGTCTGGAAGGCGCGGATGCGCGGCGTCGAAGGTTTTCAGAAGATCGTCGCCATCAAGAAGATTCTTCCTCACCTGTCGGACAACTCGGACTTTGTCGAGATGTTCGTCGACGAGGCCAAACTCGCCGCACAGTTGAACCACAGCAACATCATCCACATCTACGACCTCGGCCGGATCGCGAAGTCGTACTACATCGCAATGGAGTACATCGACGGTCATGACCTGAAGTCGATCATGGGGACGGCCGAAGAGACGGATCAGCGGCTGCCGGTCGAGCTCGCGCTGTTCATCGTGTCGAAGATCGCCGGCGCGCTCGAGTACGCTCATCGGAAACGCGATTTCGATGAGAAGGAAATGGAGCTGGTGCACCGCGACGTGTCGCCGCAGAACGTGCTCATCTCCTATGAAGGTGACATCAAGCTTTGTGATTTCGGCATCGCCAAGGCGGCGTCGAAGGCCTCGCACACGCTTTCGGGCGCGCTGAAGGGAAAGCTGCAATACATGTCGCCCGAACAGGCCTGGGGCCGGCGGATCGATCGCCGCTCCGACATTTTCGCGCTCGGCGCAGTGTTGTTCGAGCTCCTCACGGGCCGCAAACTCTTTGGCGGCGACAACGAGCTGTCCGTCCTCGAGCAGGTACGGCACGCGCGCGTGGCCGCTCCCTCGACCATCAACGAAGAGGTCACCCCTGAGATCGACGCGATCGTGATGAAGGCGCTTCAGGGCGAGCCGTCGTCCCGTTACCAGACCGCCGGCGAGCTCGTGAAGGATCTCGACTCGATCGTCTACAGCTTCTGGCCGACGCCGACCAATGCCGACGTCGCAATCTACATGCATCACCTTTACACCGCGCACCCGTCGACCGTAGCGGTGACGGACGCGCCCGATGTCGAAGAGGCTCCGACCGAGACCGCACTTCCCGAGCCGGCCGTTGCCGCGCCGGTTGCAGAGACCGCTGAGGTCCAGTTTCCGGCGTGGGATCCCGAGCCATCGAGCCCGATCCTCGCTGAAGCTCCGCCGGAGGTTTCAGCTCCGGTGATGTTCTCGTCATCGCAGACGGAGACGAAGCGGCGGTTCGGAGTCGTTCCGATCGCGGCCGGCATTCTGCTCCTGCTCGCGTCCGGCGCTGCCGCCTCCTGGTTTGTACTGAACGGAAAGAAGGATGCCGCTGCCCCGGCGACCGTGGCGTCCCAGGCTGTTGCGGGTGCGCCTCCCGAAGCGAGGGGCCCCGCCGTGATGAACCCTCCCGCTGACTCTTCCGCGGACGGACTGGTCCCCGCCGATCCGGCCGCATCAGGCACGGTCGATCCGACGCTGATTGCGGAAACGGATCAGGCGCGGATTGATCAGGAAGTGCAGCGGAGGCTCGAAGCCGAGCGGCTGCGTCTGGAGAGCCAGCGCGCTGCACAGCGTCCGACCGCATCACCGGCTACTTCCGGTTCCGTCGTGACTCCGCCCCCGGTGACACAGACAGTCGCTCCGGTCGCAACGCCGGTCGTGCAATCGACGCCGACCCCTGCGCCCGTCATCCCGGTTGCGACGCCGCCTCCGACGCCGGTGCCGACCGTTGCGCGGGCCACTCCAGCGCCGACTGCGGCTCCTGTACGCGAGGGAGACCTGGTCGATGCGTCGACGCCGGGTCTGGTTCAGGCAACCATCGTCAAACAGTTCAAGCCGCCGTATCCGCCAATGGCAAAGATGCAGAAGGTCGAAGGTATCGTGATCGTCTCGGCTCTGGTCAGTGAAACCGGCAAGGTTCTCGACGCGCGCGTCCTTCGCGGCGTTCCGCAGAATGTCGGAATCAACGAGGCTGCCCTCGATGCGGTCAAGCGGTCGACTTTCAAGCCCGGCACCAAGGACGGGGTTCGCGTGAAGTCCTACAAGAACATCACCGTCCCGTTCAAGCTATAATCACACGAGAAGAGCAGGCCGGACCTGCAATCGATCGGAGGTTTCACCACATGGCGGTGTTGACCGACCAGCAGCGCAAGTTCTACGAAACGACCCTTCAGGTGACCAGGCAGGAGATCGGCGAGCTTCAGGTTCAGATCGAAGAGGAGCTTTCAAAGGTGAAAGACCGGATCGCCGACCTGCAGAATGCGATCAACGCCTCGAAGCAGATGTACGAAGCCGCCTGCAACCGTCTCGGAATTCCGAACGACCTCGACGACGAGGCCGCTGAAGAACGCTGACGTCGCGCGGGGCGCGCGTTCAAATCACCGTTCCGCTCACATAGGATGTGTCATCCCGAGCGTCGAGCGAGGGATCTGGGCGGTGGCTCCTGTCAAAGGCCCCCTCCCAGATCCCTCGCTCGAC
>JBGSYJ010000359.1:0-6648 GCA_041750915.1 Thermoanaerobaculia bacterium
CGAGCGAGGGATCTGGGCGGCGGCCCCTCTGGGTTGCGAGCAGAAGCCCCCACCCAGATCCCTCGCTCGACGCTCGGGATGACACACCGTCAGCCTCTGAGCGGTCGCTGACTACGTCATCCTCTCCAACCCATCAAATCCTCGAAACTCCAGAAACCTCGTTTCTCACCGATGATCTCCGCTGCGAGAATCGCGCCGCGCGCAAACGCCGCTCTTCCACGCGCCCGATGAGAGATCTCGATGACATCGTCGGAAGAGTCGAAGAAGAGTGTGTGAAGGCCAAACTCGTCTCCAACGCGGGACGATGCAATCTGCACTTTCATCTGTCCGTCGCTCCCATCTGTGACAGCTGCTGCCAGCCGGATCGCCGTGCCGCTTGGACTGTCCTTCTTCCGCGAATGATGCCGCTCTTCGATACCTGCTTCATATTCTCCGAGTCCGCTGATCAGCTCCGCCGCTTTGCGCGCAAGCACGAATGTGACGTTGGCTCCAGGTGAGAAGTTGGAGCCGTAAACGACGCTCACTCCCGCAGCCTCACAGCGCTCTCTAATGAGCTCGCGTTTCTCATCCCAGCCCGTCGTCCCGATGACGAGGTCGACTTTCGCTGCGCAGGCAGAAGCGATGACGTGCTCGATCACATCAGCGTGGGAGAAATCGATCATCGCATCCGCTCCTTCCAGCGCAGCTGCGGTGAGAGGATTTCGCATGTCGAAATGTGCGACGACCTTGTGGCCTCGCTCGCGGGCGATCTCCTCGACCGCCCTTCCCATTCGGCCATATCCATTCAGAGCAAGCTTCACGACACCTCCTCCGTGTGCTCGAACAGAGCGCGATGAATCGACTGCACGGCAGCATCGGCGGACGACCGCGGCACTACGATACTCAGGTTGAGGCCAGAGCTCCCGAGCGACATCATCGAGATCGGGGTTCCCGCCAGCGCTGTGAGAATCGCCGCTCCCACCGTCGTGTCATGCATCAGATCACGGCCTACGAGCGCGATGATTGACTGCTCTTCATCCACACGAACTCCCGCGAATCGCTCCAGTAGCGTGACGAGCCGGTTCAGATCGCGGTTCTGGTCGATCGTGAGCGACACCGACACCTCGGAAGTGGTGATCAGATCCACCGGCACTTCGAGACGATCGAACACCTCGAAGATTCTCGCGAGGAACCCATGCGCGCCGAGCATCTGGCTCGACGTCAGATGAATGATCACGCTTCCATGCTTGACGGCGATCGCCTGCGGTCCCCGCTTCGCGCTCCCCTCTTCCGTGATGAGCGTGCCCCTGCTCGTGCGGTTGTGCGTGTTCAGAACGCGGATGGGAATCTGCTGCGCAACCGCGGGCGCAATGGTCTTCGGGTGAAGAACCTTTGCACCGAACCACGCGAGCTCCGCCGCCTCCACGTAGGCGATTTCCTCCACGATACGCGCGTTTGGAATCACCCGCGGGTCGAACGTCATCATGCCGTCGACGTCGGTCCAGATCTGGATTTCGTCGGCATCGAGCGCGGCGCCGACAATCGACGCGCTGTAGTCCGAGCCGCCCCGCCCGAGCGTCGTCGTCGCCCCGGAGGTTGATCTCCCGATGAAGCCTCCCATCACCGGAATGTGTTTCCGCTCCAGTTCCGGCAGCAGAACTTCGCGGGCCAACCGTCTCGTCTCGTCGAGCAGCGGCGCGGCTTCGCCGAACCGATCGTTCGTGACGACGACGCGCTCGGAGTCGATGTGAACACCCGGAAGGGTCTTGAGCCGCATTGCATACGCGAAGAGTACCGACGAGAGCTTCTCTCCAATCGCCACGATCTTGTCGTTCGCCCGGAGACTGACATCGCCGACGAGGGAGACGCCTTTCAGAATGTCGACGATCTCATCGGTGTGTTTTCCCAGTTGGGCGAGGAAGGAATCGAGATAGTCCGACTTCTGATTCACGAGCCGGATCGCGACGTCTTCGTGGCGCTTCCGGATCTTTGCCACTGTGCCAGCTGCTGCTTCGAAGTTTCCCTCCGCAGCATGGCGCGTTGCCGCGACCAGATCGTTGGTGACGCCGGCGAGCGCTGATACCACTACCACGGGCATCCGCTCCCGGGCATCCGCTACGATCTCGATGGCGTTGCTGACCCTGGCTTCGTCGCCGACGGATGTGCCACCGAACTTGATGACGATCATGACGCTATGAGGGTAGCAGTCCTCGGGCGTGCAGCAACTCCGCGTTCAGCACGGCGGCTCCTGCGGCTCCGCGGATCGTGTTGTGAACGAGCGCGACCATCCGCACGTCGAGCACCGGACAGGTCCGGATACGCCCGACGCTCACTGCCATCCCATTCTCATGGTCACGATCGAGGCGAGGCTGCGGCCGGTCGTCATCGTCGATGAGACGGATCGCGTGAACGGGAGCCGATGGCAGCCCGAGGCGCTGCGGCTCGCCCTCGAACGCCGTCATGGCGCCGCGGATGTCTTCGATCAACTGCTCAATGGGAAAGTGGCGCCGCAGGTCTTCCGAGTTGCGGAAGCTGAAGGAGATGCAGAGCATGTGTCCGTCGATCACAGGCACGCGGTTCGTCTGAGCGGAGATCGTCATTCCGGCGTCGTTGAAGCGCGATCCATCCCATCGCCCCAGGATGCGGCGTGGCTCAGTCTCAACCTTGTCTTCCTCACCCGAAATGTACGGAATGACATTGTCGAGAATGGCGTACGAAGCGACACCTGAGTATCCGGCGCCGGAGATCGCCTGCATTGTCGTGACGTGGAGCTTGTCGACCCCGTGCTGTAACTCGACCGGAGCAATCGCCATCGCGAGTCCAACCGTCGAACAGTTCGGGTTCGTTACGATGTAACCCTGCCCTCCCCGCCTCTTCCGCTGAGTCGCGATCGCATCGAGATGATCCGCGTTGATCTCCGGAATCAGAAGCGGAACGTCAGGATCCATCCGGTGATTCTTCGAGTTCGAAACCACCGCACACCCGCGGTCAGCGTAGTGATCCTCCGCTTCGCCTGCGACGCTCGAATCGAGCGCGGAGAACAAAAGCGGCGATTCCAGATCAGAACCGAGCGCACGCACCTCGAGCGAGAGTGCCCCGGACGGAGGCGAGCTCTCGAGCCGCCACGTTGCCGCATCGCCGTAGAGCTTTCCCGCACTACGGTCCGAAGCGACAACTTCATGAAGCCGGAACCACGGATGGTTCTCGAGCAGCTGCACGAATCGCTGGCCAACCGAACCGGTGGCGCCAAGCACAGCGACCGGAATTTTCTCGGTCGGACCGGCAGTCCTGGTCGCAGTCCGGCTACCGGAAATCGTCTTCGTGGAACTCATGAGGCCGCCTCTTGCAAGATTCATGGAAGGATGGCATGGGGCGAGGAAGATTCAAAGAGGAACAGGTGGCGACTCGAAGGTGAGGGACTCTGTCGCAGCCGGTATGTGGCAGGGGACTCCGATCCCCTGCCTCTCCGGGCGATCACACGATGCAAGACTTGGCGTGCACCGATCTCTCGATCACTCCACGTGTCGGACGTCCTCACCATGCCGAAAGGGCAGGGCCTCGGAGGGCCCTGCCACATGGGCGGCTCTGCTTCGCCTGATATACTCCCGCCCGATGTCTGAAGAGCCCCTTCCTGAGCCGCAGTCGCTTTCCCAGCTCCCCCCCCGGATCCTCGACGAGGTCATGAGGCAGCTCCGTGGCACTCGAAACGACATCGTCCGCTCCGCCGTCTGGAACACCCGGAATCTAACCGACGAAGACTTCAACCGCGTTCCCGATCAGAAGCTCCTCGGCTATTTTCGGCAGGATCTGCTCGAGACGCGATTTCTGTCGAAGGGCCGGCGAGTCGACATCGTTCAGCTCTGGAAGTGGTTCGACGACCAGCTTGCGGGCTCGGTGCCCCTGCTGCTCGACGGAAAGGAAGTCCTCCTCGTCGTTCAGGACAAGGACCTGGAGAAAGTCCGGAAGCGGATCGAGGAGATCCGCTCGTTCTTTCCCGTCCTCCAGGCGAATGACCTCGATGGTTTCCGCCGTGTGAAGTACAAACTGCGGCGAACGGTTCTACGCCTGACGTACGACCTGCACCATCTCTTCAAGCGGCTCGAGAAGTATCGGAAGAATCACGGAGTGCCGTTCGGGCCGCGGCCTGAACGGGTGCCGCTGGAGGTCGCCGTCGAGATTCCCGATCCCCCGCCAGTGGACGACGCCGCGATACTGCAGGAAGAGAACGGCGAGACGCCGTAAGGCGGCCATCGATCGGTTTTCAGCTGGCAGGCTGTGCCGGCGACGAACGCGCCCTCGCCTCCATTGACGAGCTCGCGGCGTTTCTGAGCAGCCATGCGGGCACGGCGATCATCCAGAGCGCGATCGGAACCAGTGACCACGGTTCTCCAGAGCGGAAAACAGTCTCTCCGAGGTTGAAGCTCGCCCACTCGGATTGAGGACTGCCGGGTTGAAACTTCAGGAACGGCACGATCTCCGTCATCGTCTGCCGATTGACCGACGTATGCCCGTTATAGAGCTCCGACGACCATCGCGGAAGCATAGGCATCTCAGGATCGAAAGAGCCCTTTAGAAGAAGGGGATAGATGTAGTCCCGCAGCGGATGACGGACAGACGCGGATGGCTGCGGATCAACCGCCGTCGCGGCGAAGTTGTTAACGATCGAGATCACGCCGAGCACAATCCACAACGGCAGGAAGCGGTGGATCGCATGCAGTGCGGCGAGTCCCAGGAAGGGAATGATCGGAATGAGATAGCGCGGGCCGAAACTGAATCCGCCGTCCCAGCCATTGAACGTCGTGTTGAAGCCGACGAACATGAGGATCGTCAGCAGCACTGTGATCGAGTCGACGCGACGTTCACGATCACGAAGCATCGCGACGAGCCCCGCGAGAGTGAGTATGAGAAATGGTGAAACGAAGAACAGCCCGCGGTACGGCGAGATCGTGATTCCAATCAGCGCCTCAAGGCTGGGGAGCTCGATGACTCCGAGAAACAGTGCCCGCTGGCTGACGAACGCCGGATTCATCGTATCGAGCGGTGTGGTGAAGAAGCCGCCGAAGCTCACCTTCTGGTAGAACGACAGAAGCAGCAGGGGGATTGAAGCACCGGACAGGAAGCGTGCTGCGGGAGACAGACGCACTCTGCCCGAACGCAGCGCTGCGCGAACCGCAAAGAGGACGACGACGGGAATCGCGAGGTAATTCGTCATTCCCGCGAGTCCGGCGAGAAGCCCCGAAGTGATCTGCGCGCTGGCACCTGACCGGTTGCGCAGATGAAGAAACGAGGCCAGCAGAAAGAACGCGCTGGGCACGTGAGCGAACAACAGCGTGGAGAAGCCAAAGAGCGGCGTTCCCATGCCGACGAGCAGAGCAACGATCACAGAGTGCCTGGCAGAGAGGCTGCTCCGAAGTCCGGCCTGAAAGATCAGCACCGGAATCAGTGCGCCAGGAATCCCGCAGAGAATCCAGGTGCAGATCCAGGCGTTGACGGTCAGCAGCTGCGGCGTTGACGGATCGAGTCCTGCGACGAGCTCGACTCCCCGTAGCGCGGCGTAGACAGGCACTGCAAGAAATGCGAGCCCGGGCGACTTGTTCGAGTAAAGGTGACCCTCCCGGATCGAGACGTCACCTGTCGTGTCGACAAAGCGATCGATATGGAATGAGCGATCTTCGACGATCGCGCGCGTAAGGGCAAAGGTCGAATTCTGATTCCAACCTCCACCGCCGAAGAAATAGCCGTAGCCCACCGCAAAAAAAATGAAGAGAGCGAGGGCGATGCGTTTCCCGGACTCGCCGGGCCGGCCGGCAGATCGCTGCTCCGCTGCGCTCATTCAGATCAAGGATAGTCGATCACGAAAGCCGCAACATCATCCGATCGTTGCTCAGCGATCACCTGCACTCGACTCACGCACTCCCGGCGCGCCGCACGTCTTCGATCAGATCATCCACCTTCTCGATGCCGACCGAGAATCGTACAAGCCCGCTGTTGATTCCGAGCTCGGCCCGCAGTTCCGGAGGCACGCTCGCATGCGTCATCGTCTCCGGATGATTCACGAGAGACTCGACGCCGCCGAGGCTTTCCGCCAGTGCGAAGATCTTCAAAGCCTGAAGGAAACGGGTTACCCGCTCCATTCCGCCATCGAGACGGACGCTCACCATCCCGGAGAATCCCGACATCTGCCTGCGGGCGAGCTCGTGTTGCGGGTGCGACTCGAGACCGGGATAGAGAACGCTCGTGAACGTTCCGCTCTCCTCGAGCGCCCGGGCGAAGGCGAGCGCGTTCTCGCTGTGCCGGTGCATCCGAAGCGCAAGCGTCTTGATGCTGCGGAGAAGAAGAAAAGCCTCGAACGGCGAGTTCACGGCGCCGCCCGCGAACTGAACGAACCGGATCTGCTCGGCGACCGCATCGTCACTCAGCATCACCGCGCCACCGATCAGATCGCTGTGACCTCCGATGTACTTCGTCGTGCTGTGAACCACGATGTCGCCCCCCAGTTCCAGCGGGCGCTGCAGAACAGGCGAGCAGAAGGTGTTGTCGACCACGAGCCGCGCGCCAGCTTTCCGCGCGATGCCGCCGAGCGCCTCGATGTCGACGATCTGCATGAGCGGGTTTGTCGGCGTCTCTGCCCAGATCATTCTGGTTTCGGGTCTGATGCGCTGCTCGACA
>JBGSYJ010000360.1:0-2336 GCA_041750915.1 Thermoanaerobaculia bacterium
ACTTTCAGCGCAACTGCGCGGTCGAGCCGCTCATCGAGCGCTTCGTACACCTCTCCCATTCCGCCCGCACCGAGGGCAGAAAGAATCCGGTAGTGCGCAAGCGACACACCGCGATCGAGAGAAGAGGTCATCAGTAGTGAAGGGGGCCGAAGGATCATCATACTCCTTCATGAAGGGCGACAAGCGGAGCGAAACGCAGGCGAATTTGTAAACGGCATCTGAGGACACCGAAGCAGATTCCCCTCTCTCCGTGTGAACGGGGAGAGGGGTCAGGGGGGGGTCAGGGGAGAGGGGCCGTGCAAGCAATTCGAATGAAGCCTATCGGCATCGGAAGCAGCAAGCCCCCAACGCCCCTCTCCCGACGCGCGACGATCTCGCAAGTCTTCGACGTGTGCGCGAATGCCGCGCGCCACCCTCTCCCCGACTTCGCGCGGAGAGGGAGAGCAACGCTCGCTGAGGGGTTGCAAACGCTGTGCGAGTTTTACTCCACGAGTCCCGGCCAGTTGACGATCAGATGCGACGGGCGGAGCCAGAGCTCGTCGGGAATGGTCAACAACAGAATGCGACCGTCACGGGCAATCTCCCACCAGTCAATCTGCTCGTCCGACGAGAAGAGCCGTCGCGGCTCGTTGACGGCGAAGGTGTCCCCGCGGACGTCAACTGCCATCACGGTGCGATCGCTGACGTATAGAAGCTCGCGGCCATCCGGAGACCATCTCGGCGAGAATCCCCCTCCCGTGGAGATCTGCAACTTCTCACCAGGGCCGGGGAAGGGCCGGACATAAACCTCTCTCTTCCCTGACTCGTCCGACGCGTAAGCAAGCCAGCGGCCGTCGTTCGAAAATACGCCCTGGCTCTCGTTGGCGGGAGTCTGCAGCCACGGCTCGGCTTTCTTCCCGTCGAGAGAAAGCAGCATGATGTCCATTCCAGTCTTCCCCGTCAGGCTGTTCGTGAATGCCAGCCAGCGTCCATCAGGGGACACATCCGTTGGCGTCTGCAGGCCGGGAGCTTCATGGAGCAGCTCCTCGGTTCCGCTGCCGCCTGCCGGGCGTCGGTAGATGTCTGGAACACCGCTCCGGTCGGAGTGATAGATGATCCACCGCTGGTCCCGCGACCAGATGGGCCGGCCTTCATAGCGGTCGCTGAAGGCGAGCCGCTCCCGCGTCGGTCTCGCCACTCCATACAGCCATATGTTGGGCACGCCGTTCTTCGGATCTGCGACAGCGACGACCACTTGCGAACCATCAGGGGAGATCGAGGGACTGGTGAAACCGGCCGGCGGTGCCAACTCCCCCAGCGCTCGACCGTCTCTGTCGACCCAACGCAGGCTGCGATCCGAGCTCGGCGAATCGTAGGTCAGCAGCCCGCTCCTCGAAACGGCGATGGAGGCGCTGCCACGCGGGCTGAAGTTCGCGACATCATCAGCAAGTACCTTTGGTTCGCCCGTGATCCGCAGTTTTCGAGAATCAAAAGGAATGCCGATCAACGAGCCGTCGCGCACCGAAAGCAAGTGTCCACTGGCGTAGAACGTTTGCGTCGCCGAGTCCGTGATGGCTTGACGCTGCAACGTCTTCAGATCGAGCGCAGAAAGCCGCTTGTTATAACTTCCGCCCTCCTCCAGCGTCGATTCGAGAAGCAGCACCGTGCGGCCGTCAGGCAGCGCCTCCGGCCAGATCAGGTAGTTCGTCTCGGACTCCGGCACGATCAGCTTTTCGGGTTTGCCGCCGGCGGAGGAGACGCGCCACAATCCACGGTCGATCGAATTCGCGTAGATCACCGTCGAGTCGTCGAGCCAGGTGACTCCCCAGTCCTCCGGAATCTCTGCCAGGATGACCGGCGAGCCGCCGGCGAAGTCGATGCGAAGCAGCTTTCCCGCGCGATACATGAGAAATGACCGCCCGTTCGGGGAGATCTGTCCCGGGCTCCCGTTCTCCGTTCCATCGATCGGAGTGGCCTGAGGGTCGGCGACTCCCTGCCTCCAGATCCTCCAGACATCATTCGCGTCTCTCGCCTGAAAGATCACGAACGTCCCGTCGGGGGAGGGAAGCCGAAGCCCCGCCCTGGAGTATTGCGATGTCTTAGCGGGCAGCGATACACGCAGCGTCGGCGTGGATTGCAGCGGCTGACGGAACGCGATGATGCCGGTTGCCGCGAGCGCTAAAGCCAGCGCCGCAGCTGTAGCCCATGCGATCCGTTCGCGATTCCTTCGCCTGCTCACGACCGCCGCCGGAGCGCCTGCCTGCGATCCTCCCTCGGCAATCCAGCGAAGCTGCAGCATCACGTCGTGCGAGGTCTGCCAGCGGTCATCCGGATCTTTCGCCAGACAGGTGCGGATC
>JBGSYJ010000361.1:0-9499 GCA_041750915.1 Thermoanaerobaculia bacterium
AGTTTCCGCGCGATCGCTCCCTGCGTTTCCACGAACCCGACGTTCGCGTAACTCCCATTCAGCACTGGCTCAGGGTCATTCCCGTACCAATCCTTGATGACCGTTGAATACACAGAGCGGAAATCGATCTGCGTTCGGAGGTCGCCGTTGTCGAGATTCGAGAGATCGAGCGTGTCGCCGTAAAACGTCCCGCCCTTCACGCTGTCACCGAGGACGAACATCGTCCCCGCCTTGCCGTGATCGGTGCCGAGGCTCGCATTTTCCGCAACACGGCGGCCGAACTCTGACCAGGCGAGCACCATGACGCGATCCGAAAGTCCACGAGCCGAGAGGTCGTCGAAAAAGGCGCCGAGCGAATCGGAGACGTCCGTCAGCAGATTCGCATGTGTGTTCGCCTGCGCGCCGTGCGTGTCATAGCCTCCCGTCGTGATCCAGATGGCGTGAGAGCCGACATCGCCGGCGACGAGTTGCGCGGTCAGCTGGAACCCGCGACCGAGCTGCGTGTTGGGATACGTGACTGTAGCCGACGGGGCCGGGATCGTTTTGAGCAGATCGATCGCTCCGAACGTTTCCTCGCCCTGGTTTCGGATCGCCTCACGATCGAGGGACGGTTGGGCCTGACTGTAGATCGACTTGAGCGACGACACCCATGCTGTACGGTCCGCCGGATATCGCGGGTCGGTGAGCACGTCGAACGAATCGGCGCTTCCCACAGCGGTGGGAATCACCTTGTCAGCCACGAGGCCCAGGGCGTTTTTGTAGCCGATCGCCACAGTAGTGAGCGACGAATCGACCGAGTCGAGATAGAGATCGGCGTAGCGTCCCAGCCAGCCGGTGATGCCACGTTGCACCTGACCGTAGGAATCATCGGCCGTCTGCCAGACGTCGCGGCAGCGGAAGTGCGATCGATCGAGGGTGTTGAAACCGACGTTGTTGATGAAAGCCATACGCCGGCTGTCGTACAGCGCTTTGAGCTTCGACATGGAAGGATGAAATCCGAAACGGTCATCCACCTTCAGGATCTCCCCGTCCGGAATCGCGAGAGTCGGTCGCATGGAACGGTAGCGCGGATCTGTATATGGGATGAAGGTATTGATCCCGTCGTTGCCTCCATCGAGCTGGAGAACGACGAGAATCCTTCCGTTCCCCGATACCGCGCCAAACGCGTTGCGTGTGAACAGGTGCGGCGCGAGGAACGAGACGGATACTCCCATCGCTCCCCTCTTCATGAATTCGCGTCGTGACGTGGCCATCGGTTTCTCCTCAGTGCGCGTAACGGGAGACTTCAGTACATCTGCCATTCCGGCAGGGACAGGATCATGTGAACGAGGCCGCGGCCTTTGACGACGAGACTGGTGCCCGACGGCATCACTCCGTTCGGACTGACATAGCGGATCATCTCCTCGCGGACGGAGGAATCGGAAGGAACGGGGCCCAGCCGCCGGAGAAACAGGTCGACGAGCTGCGCCGGCGTCGTTATCGTCTCGCCGGCAGTCAGGCGGCTGACATCAGTGATTCTGGACAGGCTGTCCGCCAGATTCATGCGCGTGAGCAGTGCGCCGGAGTTGATCCACGCGAGTCCGCCGTCCCAGCCGGCGACGTCCGGCGGGTTGAACAGAGTCTGCCCTTCGATCGTCAGCGCGCCCTGCATCGAGCGCGCGAGATTGTCGTTGTCGAGCAGCAGCTGTCTGCATGCGATGACCGCGTGATCAATTGGAGACTTCACTTTGCTCCACAATGCCTGCGGGGAGTACATCGCCTCCGACTTCAGAATCGCCGTGACGAGCACACGAAGGTCGGTTCCCGAATCGAGATACACCTCGGCGAACGGATCGATCACCGAAGTTTCGGCATTCTCGTAAGCGAAAAGCCCGAAAAGTTTCGACGCCATCAATCTGCCGTGGGCAAACTCGCCGCACGCGATCTTCACGATGTCGTCGCCGTTCCAGTTGCCGACCCTTCCGAGGAAGTCCTTCTGCGTGTTGTCATGCCATTCGGGGACGAACTGGAACTCGAATGAGGGCCTTCGCCTGAAGGTCCAGCCGGTGAACGCCTTCGACGCGGAGAAGACATCGAGCTCTGAGTAGAAACCCTGTCCGAGCGTGAAGAGCTCCAGCAGTTCGCGTCCGTAGTTCTCGTTCGGCGCCTCCTTCCGGCTCGTAAAGTTGTCGAGCCAGATGAGCATTGCGGCATCTTTCGAGACCTCGATCGTGAAATCGGTGAAGTTGCCCAGCGCATGAGTGCGAAACAGCTGATTCTGACGGTGCATCAGGTCGGCCTGATTCACCTTGCTCGCCGCAGTTGCGAAGTGGTCGTGCCAGAAGAGAGTCATCCGCTCCTCGAGCGGACGGGGCGAATAGAGAAGGCGCGTCATCCACCATCGACCGATCCCGCTGAAGGTCGTGAGATCGAGCTCCTGGCGCGCGAGTCTCATGTCCAGCTCTGCGGTCGAAATCGATTCGTAGTTGACCAGCCTGTCGACCGTCGCGTCGAGACCGTCGCGCACGGCATCCGCAATCTCGAGCGCCGTTCCACCGAATCCGGCACGGCGCAACAAGTGGGCAGCGTTCTCTTCGTTCCACGGAATCGTTGCCATGACTCCTCCTGGGGCGGCTATGAACGATTGGACGTCAGTCGGGTGGCGGCGTTTACACGTGTTCGCACATTATCGGCTGGTCGGAGGAAAGAATCGAGTCCGAATGTGCGAATGTGGAAGCTTTGGGCGGCCGAAGAAATGAACCCAGATGTCATCCCGAGCAAGCGTGGGCGGGCGGGAGGGGCGAGGGACCTCACGCGATGGTACATAGTTGCCTCGAGGAAGATTCCGCAAGTCGTCTCTTTCTCATGACGCATTCACGAATGTACTATCGCCGGAGTTCCCTCGCCCCTCCCGCCCGCACAACCGAGCTCGGGATGACAAGTCCTGACCATCGCCGCGAGATTGTTGACGTTCATGGCACGCTACCCTGCACGCTGTGATTACGACCGGCCCAGAATCTCCCTCACAACCTCCGCCGCCCTCTCCGCCGCCCCATCTGCACTCCCGTCGCCCGCCGCGCGAACGATCGCGCTTCCAACGACGACCGCATCACAGTGAGGCGCGAGTTGCACGTAGTGATCGTGATTCGAAACTCCGAATCCGACTGCGAGCGGTTTCTTCACGCTCTCGCGAACGACTTTCAGCCGCTCGAGAAGGCCCGTCGCGAGATCGCTGCGGACGCCTGTAACTCCTGTCGTCGAGATGTAATAGACGAAGCCGTCACTGAACCGCTCCGCGAGCCGCATCCGCTCGACCGTCGATGTCGGCGCGATCAGGAACACCATCCCGATCCCCCGTTTTCGAAGCGACGCGCGAATCTCCCCGGCGGCCTCGGGCGGGAGGTCCGTGATAAGAACCGCATCGATTCCGGCCTTTGCACCTTCCTCTGCAAAACGTTCGACTCCAAATCGCAGCAACGGGTTCAGGTAAGTGAATGCAACCAGTGGAATCTCACTCGATTGCCGAATCCGGCAAGCAACGTCGAGCACTCCTGTGATCGTTGTTCCGTTCTTCAGCGCGCGGAACGACGCTGCCTGAATGACGGGACCGTCTGCAATCGGATCGGAGAACGGAACGCCGAGTTCGATGCAGTCGGCACCGGCGGCCTCGAGAGCCATGACGATCTCCACGGTCGTATCGAGATCGGGATCACCACACGTCACGTAAGCGACGAGCCCGCAGCGCGACTCTTTCCGCAATCCGCGAAACGCCTTCGTTACGCGATTCACGACCGGCCACTCCCCTCTCCCCGCCCGCACCTGCATTCGCCAGCCCGGCAGTCTGTTCGGGGAGAGGGTGGCGCGCCATTGAACACTATGTTGCGGTTCGCGCAGAACAACGCGCGCCGGGTGAGGGGTTGCCCTGTCGAATTCTCAACCGAAGTAACACTCCAGCCCCTCACCCGGCGCGCTTGAATCATGTTCAACTCCGAAAGCCGCGTGTGTCCGCGCGCCACCCTCTCCCCGAAAGTCGTTCTGCGCACGAGCCGCATGCCGGGCGGGGAGAGGGTTGTTCGCGCCGGCCTCACGCCGTCTCCTTCCGTCACCGTCTTCACACTTTCTCCATCTCGGCCACCGTGGCGACGTCTTTGTCTCCTCGACCGGATAGATTCACCACGACGACGCTTCCTGAAGGAATCGCAGCGCCGTGCTCGAGCAGATATCCAAGGGCGTGCGACGATTCGAGCGCCGGAATGATCCCCTCGGTTTCACTGAGAAGGTGAAACGCGCGAAGTGCCGTTTCGTCGGAGCAGGATGCGTACTCGATCCTTCCAATCGACTGGAGATACGCATGCTCGGGCCCGACGGACGGATAGTCGAGGCCGGCCGAAATCGAATGCGTCTCGACGATCTGGCCGCCATCGTCCTGCAGCACCATCGAGCGGGTGCCGTGCAGCACTCCCGCGAAGCCGCCCTGAAACCGCGCGGCATGATCGCCGAGTGACGTGCCGCGCCCTCCCGCCTCGACGCCGATCATCCGGATCTCCTGATGACGCAACATCGGGTGAAAGAGTCCGATGGCATTCGATCCGCCGCCGACGCACGCAACCGCGACATCGGGGAGCCTGCCCGCCTGCTTTTTCAGTTGCCCGAGCGCTTCTCGCCCAATCACCGATTGAAAGTCGCGGACGATCATCGGGTACGGGTGCGGGCCGAGCACCGATCCGATGATGTAGTGGGTGTCCGTTGCGTGTGCGACCCAGTCGCGGATCGCCTCGTTGATCGCGTCTTTCAGCGTCCTGCTGCCGCTCGACACCGGGATCACCTCGGCCCCGAGCAGCCGCATGCGATAGACGTTCGGCTCCTGGCGCGCCATGTCGACCTCGCCCATGTAGACATGGCAATCGAGGCCCATGAGCGCGCAGGCTGTGGCCGTCGCGACTCCATGCTGGCCCGCACCCGTCTCTGCGATGATCCGCCGCTTGCCCATCCGCTTCGCGAGCAGCGCCTGGCCGATCGCGTTGTTGATCTTGTGCGCGCCCGTGTGATTGAGGTCTTCGCGTTTGAGAAACAGCCGGAACGCGCCGCACTCGTCGACGAAGCGCTTCGACTCGGTCAGCGGCGTCGGTCTGCCGGTGTACTCGCGGTAAATCGATTCGAGCTCTTTCCGGAACGCCGGGTCCTTTCGAGCGACCCTGTACGCAGTGTCGAGCTCTGCGAGCGGAGCCATCAGCGTTTCCGGAACGAATTGGCCGCCGAACTCACCGAAATATCCGGACCGATCCGGCATCGACTTGTGATTCAGCAAACTCACGCTCTCCTGAGGCTGACGAAGAATTCAGCGATCTTTTCGTGGCTCTTCACGCCGGGAGAATCCTCCACGCCGCTCGATATGTCGATCGCGTCAGGGCGCGCGACGCTCACCGCAAGCCGGACATTCGACGGGTTCAGGCCGCCGGCCAGAAAAAAGGGACGACGGTCCGTCCTTCCCTGCAGCAACGACCAGTCGAACTGCTTGCCCGTCCCGCCGCCGGCGTCCGCATCGAATGTATCGAACATCAGCCATTCCGCCCGGCGGAACGCGGAGGTGTCGGGGATCGAAGTGTCGACGCGGAATGCCTTGATCACGGGCAGGGGCAGCTCATCCAGCATCGAGCTGCCTTCGTCCCCGTGGAGCTGCGCCAGGTCGAGGCCGACGGCATCATCGACGGCCCTGATGTCTGCGGCCGAAGCGTTTCGGAACACACCGACCACACGAGGTCCTCCCTTTCGCCCCCTCATCGCCTCGGCGATCTTTGCCGCTTCAGCCGGCGTGATGTGTCGGGGCGAGCCGGTAACGAAAACGAAACCGATGAAGTCGGCGCCCTCACCCGCACAGACGAGCGCATCTTCGACGGTTCGCAGACCGCAGATCTTGACCTTGGGATTCATGGGGAAGGGTGAGGGGGGAAGGATGAAGGATGAAAGATGAAGGATGAAGGACGAAAAATAAAGGATGAAGTCATCCCTGCCCCGAGACTGCGTGTGTCATCCTGAGCGAAGCGAAGGATCATCTTGCGGGGATTGAGCATCGCAAGATGATCCTTCGCTTCGCTCAGGATGACACCGTCTCCAGACCTCGGTCCGAATTGGGGTCTCGTCAAAGGCACATCGATGGTCATTTCATCTTTCATCTTTCATCTTTCATCTTTGCCTACGAGCTCCCGAACTGCCTGTTCGCGATTCTCGCTCCGCAACAGCGACTCGCCGACCAGGAAGGCGTCGAAACCTGCGCGGGTGAGGCGGGCTATGTCCGCGCGCGAGCGAATTCCGCTTTCCGCGACCTTCACCGTGTCATCCGGAATGAGCGGTCCGAGCTTCTCTGACGTTTCGAGAGTCACGCGGAAGTCCCTCAGGTCGCGGTTATTCACACCGATGATACGCGCTCCAGCGTCAAGGGCGTGTAAAAGCTCCTCTTCGTTGTGAACCTCCACGACCGCATCCCGGCCGAGCTCATCGATGATCCCCACGAACTCCTTCAACTTCATCGTGTCGAGGACCGAGGCCAGGAGCAGCACCGCGTCTGCGCCGGCCGCAATCCCGCGAAAAATCTGAACCGGCTCTACGATGAAGTCCTTCATGATCACCGGGAGTCCGGACGCCTTGCCCGCTTTGTAGAGCCAATCCCGTGATCCGGCGAAGAAGTGAGGCTCGGTGACGACCGAAATAGCAGCGGCGCCACCATCGCGATAGGCCGTCGCGATGGCGGAAACGTCGGGATTCGCGGCGATCACTCCGGCCGATGGTGATGCGGCCTTGATTTCCGCAATCACGCGGGGAGATCCACCCTTCGCGCTGATCGTGGAGCGAAACGAATAGCGGGGCTTCGTATCCGAACGCGCGCGGGCTGCGCGCGTCACCGCTTTCCAGTCGACCCATTCGTCACGAAGGTCTGCGCGGGTCGCTTCGACGATCCTGGCGAGGACATCATTCAAGCGGCCGCTCCGGCGAACTCGTTCGTCACCCGTCTCAGTTCCTTCAATTTGTTGAGTGCTTCTCCGGAATCGATCGACTTCTTCGCAAGCGCCACCCCTTCTCTGATGGAAGGAGCGCTGCCGCTCACGTAAAGCGCCGCACCGGCATTCGCGAGCACGACGTCGCGCATCGCACCCTGTCCGCCACGAAGAATTGCTTTCGCGATCGCGGCATTTGCAGCCGCATCGCCACCGAGAATCGTCTCCATCGAATAGCGCTGAAGGCCGAGCCCCTCCGGCGTCACCTCGTAGCTGCGCAGGGCGCCGTCGGCCACCTCGCATACATCCGTGGGCGCCGAGATGGAGATTTCATCCATGCCGTCGCGACTGTGAACGACCATGGCGCGCTCCGATCCGAGCGCCAGGAGCACCTCGGCCACGATTCGCACGAGATTCGGCTCGTAAACGCCCACGATCTGCCGCCGGGCAAGCGCGGGGTTCGTCAAAGGTCCGAGGAGATTGAAGATCGTCCGAACTCCGAGCGCCTTCCGGACATCCGCCACCGCTCTCATCGCCGGGTGCAGTTTCGGTGCGAAGAGAAACGAGATTCCGACGCGGCTCAGGACTTCGACGATCTCGCTGGCGTTCAGATCGATGTTCACGCCCAGTGCCGCAAGTACGTCCGCGCTTCCACAAGACGACGACACCGCGCGGTTGCCATGCTTGGCCACCCGAGCTCCAGCCCCTGCGGCGACGATCGCAGAGACCGTCGAAATGTTGAACGTCGCGCAACCGTCTCCGCCCGTGCCACAGGTGTCGATCAATCCGGAAGAGTCGATGTCGAGGGCGATCATCTGCTCTCGCATCGCCATCGCCGCGCCCGTGATCTCCTCCGCCGTCTCCCCTTTCATGCGCAACGCGACCAGAAGGGCACTCTTCTGCGTGTCGGACACATCGCCTTCCATCATCTGCGAGAAGATGCCATACATCTCTTCACGCGAGAGGTTCTCCCCGGCAATGAGTTTCTTGAGGCTCTCTTCGATCATTGGACTCCTCCGATTTTCAGGAAATTTCTGATCAGATTCTCCCCGCCTTCCGTTCCATACGACTCGGGATGAAACTGGATACCGAACACGGGCAACTCGCTGTGCGACATTGCCATGACCGTTCCATCCTCCGACTCTGCATCGACGAGCAGCTCCGGCGGCAGCGACGCCCTATCGACGATGAGCGAGTGATAGCGCGTCGCGAACATCTCGGGCGACGATCCCTCGAACAGCCTTGCCCCCCTGTGACGAATCCGATTCACTTTTCCGTGCACCGGTTCATCCCCCCGCACGACTCGTGCCCCGAACGCTTCGCCGATCGCCTGATGACCCAGGCAGATTCCGAGAAGCGGAATCGAACGGTTGAGCCTGATCAACTCGACGATCCGTCCGGCGCGCGACGGAACTCCCGGTCCCGGCGAAATCACCAGCGCCTGCGGGGCCGTGGCAAGCAGCACCTCCGGATCGAACTCGTCATTCCGGAGAACCTCGATCGGCGTCTCCGCGATCGATCCGATCTGCTGCACGAGATTCCAGGTGAAGGAATCGTAGTTGTCGATCACCGTGATCATCTCGGCTCTTCACTCCCGGCCGATGCATCTCGTGCCTTCCCGATCGCCTCGAAGAGGGCTGATGCTTTGTTGACTGTCTCTTCGTATTCTTTTTCGGGATCCGAATTCCAGACGATGCCCGCGCCTGCCTGGACGAGCGCCTTTCCTTCGTAGAGGACCGCACTGCGAAGGGTGATGCAGGAGTCGAGGCTACCGTCGTAGCCGAACCAGACGATCGCGCCCGAATAGATTCCGCGCCGCACCGGTTCCATCTCGTCGATGAGTTCCATCGCCCGGATCTTCGGCGCTCCGGAAACTGTCCCCGCCGGAAACGCTGAGAGGAGCAGATCGAGGGCCGAGCGGTCCGTGCGAAGCGCACCTTCGACGTGACTCACCATATGAGAGACGTGGCTGTAGCGCTCGACTTCCCTGAACTGCGTCACATGAACGCTGCCTGCATCTGACACCCGCCCGAGATCGTTCCTCCCGAGGTCGAGAAGCATCAGATGCTCGGCGTTTTCTTTTGGATCGTCCAGAAGCTCGCGGGCCAGCGCGTCATCTTCATCCGCCCCTTCGCCTCTGGGGCGCGTTCCAGCGATCGGGCGCGTTTCACAGACGCCGTCGTGAAGTCCGACGAGGAGTTCCGGTGAAGCCCCAACGATCGTGCATCCATCCATTCGCATGAGAAACGTGTATGGAGATGGATTCAGCTCTCTTAGGACGCGATAGAGATCGAGCGCGCGGCTTTCCTCGAAGTCCGTTTCCCACCGCTGCGACAGGACCACCTGGAAGATCTCCCCGGCTTCGATTTCTCGCCGCGCCCGCCGTACCATTTCGACGAACTCCTCGCGCGAGAGGCCGGCTCTCATCAACGTCGCTGTATTGCCGGCGCGACGAGTGTCATCCCGAGCGTCGAGCGAGGGATCCGGGAGGGGGCCTTCTGAGACGGGAGCCGCCGCCCGGATCCCTC
>JBGSYJ010000362.1:0-3487 GCA_041750915.1 Thermoanaerobaculia bacterium
CACTTCACGCACGATGCCGACGATGAGAGTCGCGGTCGCGATCATCAGCCCGGGATCCGGAGTGAAATCGACTGTGATCTCGATCCTGTTTCCCCGCGGCCGGACACCAACACCCGTCGAGCGCCGATTGCAGCCGACGAGGGCCACCGGGACAGGAAGCAGGTGCGCAAGAAGCAGCGCGAGGCTGTGGATGTTCCTCCCACGACCCTGCTCCTTCCGGTTCAGCTCGAACGATACGTTGTAGTGGCTGCTGTACGCCTTGAGCCGGACGTGGTGTCCTGTGCGCCGCTCCCAGTCGGTGAGTGAGTCGCGGACGAACCCGATCTGCTCCCACAGGTTTCGGACGACTCGCGCGGTGCAACCCTCGGCGATCTCGATCACCGGGGTGACGACCTCGATCACGCCCCGGTCAAAGTACACAGCCCCGCCTGTCGGCAGCTGCGAAGACGTCCGTTCGCGCGCGAGCATCGGTTCGGTGATGAACGCGCTCGGATGCTTCCAGTACGTCTCCGGAACGATCTCGACGCCGTCGAGAAAGACATTGAACTCCGCCTCCATTCCGATGGCCGGCATCCGGAGACGGCCGTGCCGCGGGGTCTGGGAGCGTTCAGTTACAGATTTCCATGGTTGGGGCATGCAGTTTCGAACGATCCTCGGGATGTCTGAAATGACGAGATACTTGTAATTCACCGTAGCAAACGGCGAGCCGATGTCATTTCAATCCGGGTAGCTGAAAATTCTTTCAGGAAGGCTCTGAAGCGGGCTCTTCTTTTGTCTCCGGAGCAGCCCTTCGGTCACTTCGCCGGCGGTCTTCGAAGGCGAAGCGCGGGCTCTCCTGGGGAAGCTCCATCCTGTCCTCGCTGATCTCCTGAGGGGTCAGGATGACGAAACCGAGATCGAGGTGAATATGGTCATCGGCAAACCCCTCGGTGTGACCGTACGGCCAGGCGCGAATGTCATCGGAGACGTCCTCGGCAATCCTGTTGTACTTCGTGATCGTCTCCTCGTCGCGGAGGATGGTCGTCCCGATGCGGTAGACATCGACGGCCGTACCCCAGAGGTGAGGGCTCGCGTTTCCGGCCATCCGATGCCCCGGAGAGCGATATCCGCCGTTGACTGCCACATGCATCGACAGGCCCAGAGCTTCGCGGACTCTCTGGAGGTAGAAAGCGAGAACCCGAACCGCGCAGGGAATGAACCGCGGATAGTCCTGCAGGCGCGCGGCCTCCTTGATGTCGACCTGAATGAACTCGTTGAGCTTGAAGTTCGCCGTCAGGCGAATCGACGTGGCTTCCTCATGGGAGGGCACTTCGTAGAAGTAGCGTGGAAGGCGATGGCGCCGTCCCTCGCGGTCACGAACCATCTCGCCCGGCTTGAGAATCGAGCGGAGCTCATCGTCGAGGTCACAGGCATCGACAATCTTCAGCCCGCGAATCGCCTCGACCTCATTCACGCCCACCCCCTGCGAGATGAGCATAGATATCGCGGGAGATCTCCGCTACGGCGGTGCTTCTGCCGTTCTTCGCGTCGAACTGAGTGAGTACCACGAGAATGTAAGGTTTCCGCTCATCGAGATAAACGACTCCCGCATCATGATGGACCGTCGATATGTTGCCCGTCTTGTGCGCTACGCGCGCGGCTTTCGGCAGGCCTGCAGGAATCCCGCTCCTGTACTGCTGGTCCAGCATGATGTCCATCATCTGACTCGAGGTCTCCGGGGACCAGGCGTGGCCCTCCGCGATGATCCTCAGAAGCTTGACCAGCCCGTTGGCCGTGGTCTCATTATTCAGCCCCGCCTCGAAGGCGGCCTGATCTTCGACTCCTCGCAGAACTTTGATGCCGTCGACGTCCATCTCATCTAGAGCCCGCTGAATCGTCTCGAGTCCCACGAGCTCGACGAGGAGGTTCGTCGCGAGATTGCTCGACGTCGTGATCATCTGATAGGCCAGCTCGTGCACGGTGAGCGTCTTGCCAAGCTGTCCGTAAACGTCGGGATCGGCGTCGCGGCTCAGCTCGAGCATGAAGGTTTCTCCCCGGACAATGCTGGTGAAGCGGTTCCGGACGTGGACGGGAGCGTCGAGTGTGAGGGCACCGAGCGCAACCTGCCGGAACACGCCGAGAAGCACAGCGAGCTTCATCGTAGAGGCGGCGTGAAACCAGGCGTCGGCGTTGTAGGACCACTGGATCGTCGTCTCGTAGTCATAGAACGAGATTCCGAGGTTTGCGAGTCCGTGTTTCTCTCTGATCGCGAGGACGTTCCGATGGAGAGAAACCTCCGCAGCCGCGATCGTGTCGGCGACGGGCTCGGCAACAGTTGCGCTCTTTCGCGCGCCAGTGTCAGACATTCACACCGGATCATACCAATCAGAAGAACGTTCAGTCGCCTTTCGTTACACTGACCGTCGATGCTGACAATGGTGGACGCCGACAACGCCATGGGATCGCCGTCAGGTGACGTCGATGACGGTTTCGCAATCGCCGCCATGCTTCTCGGTGACCCACGCGTGGTCGCGCTATCGAGCGTTGGCGGAAACACCACCGAAGCCCAGGCCGACAGGAACAACCGGCAGATCGCACGATTGTGCCAGAATCGAGGCCCTTGTCTCCGCGGATCGTCAAGCGCGAATGATCCCGGCGAAGCTTCCCGCTTCCTCACCGAACGTGGTGAGCCGCTGCGATTCCTCGCCTTCGGGCCGCTCACGAATCTGGCGGCAGCGATCCTTGCGGATCCGGTCCGGACGGCGGAGCGCGTGGGCGAAGTCGTGATCGTCGGCTCGAATGCTTCCTCCGCGGGACGCTGGCCTCCTCTCTGGCCGCACGAGTTCAACCTCACGAAGGATCTGCGCGCCGCGCGGATCGTGTTCGAGTCGGAACTGTCTCTCACCATCGCGCCTCTCGACCTGCTAAAAAAAATGGTCGTCTCGAAAGTCGACCTCGAGCAGCTTCATGGCATTCTCGGAGACCATATCCGCGCGGCATCGCGCCGCTGGTTCCTGCGCGCGCGGCTGCTGAAGTTCTCCTCCACGTTTCCTGTGTGGGATCTGGTCGCCGCGATGTATGCGCTCGGGGAACCTTCGATTGTCACCGAACCGGTGCGCGCCAAGATGCGACCGAACGGATGGATCGGCTACGGAGAGGGGCAACGGCTTGTCACGCTGATTCGCGGCTTCGATCGCGATGCCATCTGGTCACGCTTCGTGACCATCATCAACAACCATCGTGACTGACGGGTGTGGATCAAGCTTCTAACGAAGCACTTCTCATCCTGAGCGTTGAATCAATCGCGGAGTGTCATCCCGAGCCAATAAATGGCGAAACGCCAATGAAGTGTTGATGAACCGCGCACCGGAGGTGCGCTGAGAGGGTAGCCGGTGGCAAGCGCAGCGCAGCCACCGGACAGAGAGTTCCTTTTGTATACGCACCCCTGCAGGGGTGCCAGATCCGACCTTGTTCTGCCGCCCCGCTGGGGCGGGGAGCTTTCGTGCTC
>JBGSYJ010000363.1:0-3533 GCA_041750915.1 Thermoanaerobaculia bacterium
CGCGCGAGCCCTTGACAAAGTCCAGTATCAGAACGTATCTATAGTACTGGCCGACATGAAGCCGAACGTCGTACACATTCTCGAGCAGCACGGCATCCAGCCGTCGGCGCAGCGCGTCGCCGTCGCAGAGTACGTCCTCCACACCACTGAGCATCCTTCCGCCGACAGAGTCTGGGCGGGAGTTCAGCAGACTTTTCCGATCATCTCCCGAGCTACCGTCTACAACACGCTCAACCTGTTCGTCGAAAAGGGGCTGCTCCGCCAGCTGCATCTCGCCCCCGACTCGGTGCTGTTCGATCCCAATATCGATCGCCACCACCACTTCATCGACGAAGACACTGGCAAGATCTACGACGTTCCCTGGAATCAGATCGAAATGAGCAACGCGAAGCCGTTACCGGGCTTCGAGATTCATGGCTATCAGGTAGTCATGCGCGGCCGCCGCCGCAAATCCCGACGCTGAATTCTCTTTTTTTTGCAGTAGATTAGACAACGTCTAATCTTGACAACTCGCCCATCACATTCACGAGAAGATTCGCCGACCATCCCACACCAGCATCACGCAGATAGGAGAACGCCACGTGCCTGATAAAGAAGACACCACAAGCGTCAGTGAAAGCGAGAACCCGGTAATCCCAGCCCCAACTCCGAAGCAGAGCCGGCCGAGGACAGTCCAGGACTGGTGGCCGAACCAGCTCGATCTCTCGGTGCTCCACAAGCATTCGCAGCTGTGCAACCCGTTCGAGCCCGACTTCAACTATGCGGAAGAGTTCAAGTCGCTCGACGTCGATGCGCTGCGGAAGGATCTCATCGAGTTGATGACGACCTCGCAGGATTGGTGGCCCGCCGACTACGGCCATTACGGCGGGCTCTTCATCCGGATGTCATGGCATGCCGCCGGGACGTACCGCATCTCGGATGGCCGCGGGGGCGGCGGCGATGGCCAGCAGCGTTTCGCGCCGCTCAACAGCTGGCCCGACAACGCGAACCTCGACAAGGCGCGCAGGCTGCTATGGCCGATCAAGCAGAAATACGGGAAGAAGATCTCGTGGGCCGATCTCATGGTCCTCGCCGGCGACGTCGCTATGCAGTCGATGGGGTTCAAGACATTCGGTTTCGGTTTTGGCCGGCCTGATGTCTGGGAGCCGGAAGAGGTTTTCTGGGGCCCCGAAGACTCGTGGCTGGGAGACCAGCGTTACAGCGGTGATCGTGAGCTCGCTCGTCCCCTCGGCGCGGTGCAGATGGGATTGATCTACGTGAATCCTGAAGGTCCGGGCGGCAAGCCCGATCCGCTTGCTGCCGCGAAGGACATCCGCGACACGTTCGCCCGCATGGCGATGAACGATGAAGAGACCGTTGCGCTCATCGTCGGCGGACATTCGTTCGGCAAGTCGCACGGCGCTGCACCGGCGCCCGACAACGTCGGACCGGAACCGGAAGCCGCGCCCATGGAAGAGCAGGGCTTCGGCTGGAAGAACAAACACGGCAGCGGTAAGGGTGGTGACACGATCACGAGCGGACTCGAAGGCGCATGGACCAACAACCCGACAAAGTGGGACAACGGTTTCCTCGAGAACCTCTACAAGTACGAATGGGAGTTGACCGAAAGCCCCGCCGGCGCGAAGCAGTGGACTCCGAAGAATCCCGAGGCTCAGGGCACGGTGCCGGATGCACACGACAAGTCGAAGCGGCACGCGCCGATGATGCTGACGACGGACCTCGCGCTAAGGGAGGATCCGATTTACGGGCCGATCGCGAAACGGTTCCTCGAGAATCCCGACCAGCTCGCGGATGCCTTCGCGAAAGCGTGGTTCAAACTGCTTCATCGCGATATGGGTCCCCGCCCGCGCTACCTCGGACCGTGGATTCCGGAGCCGCAGTTGTGGCAGGACCCGGTGCCGGAAGTCGATCATGAGTTGATCGATCAGAAGGACGTTGCGACTCTCACGAAAAAGATCCTCGACTCCGGGCTGTCGATTCCCGATCTGGTTTCCACGGCATGGAATGCCGCTGCGAGCTTCCGCGCCACGGACAAGCGCGGCGGGGCGAACGGAGCACGGATTCGACTCGAGCCGCAGAAGAGCTGGGAAGCAAACGAGCCTTCCCGTCTGGCAAAGGTCTTGAACACTCTCGAGCAGATCCAGCGGGACTTCAACGGCTCACAGTCCGGCGGCAAGAAGGTTTCCCTTGCGGACCTGATTGTCCTCGGTGGCTGTGTCGCCGTGCAGAAGGCGGCAAAGGATGCCGGCCATGAGGTCACCGTGCCGTTCGCACCGGGTCGCACCGACGCAACGCAGGAGCAGACGGATGTGACGACGTTCGACGTGCTCGAACCGGAAGGTGACGGGTTCCGCAACTACGTGCGCAAGGACGACGAGCTCTCGCCGGAGACACGCCTTCTGGACAGAGCCAACCTGTTGAAGCTGACCGCGCCACAGATGACGGTCCTCGTCGGAGGCATGCGCGCGCTCAATGCCAACTTCGGGAACTCGAAGCACGGCGTCTTCACGGATAAACCAGAGACGCTGACCAACGACTTCTTCGTCAACCTGCTCGACATGAGAACGGCGTGGAGGCCTTCGGCGGCGGGCGAGAACCTGTACGAGGGTCGCGACCGCAAGACGGGTGAAGTGAAATGGACAGCGACCGCTGCTGATCTGGTTTTCGGCGCACACTCTCAACTTCGGGCGCTCGCAGAGGTCTACGCAAGCGCCGACGCGAAGGAGAAGTTCGTGCACGACTTCGTAGCAGCATGGAACAAGGTAATGAACCTCGACCGCTACGACCTCGTGGCTCAGGCGCGGGCCCGGTAACTGACTGGTGTCGCATTCCCCTCTCCCCGTGTGAACGGGGAGAGGGGTCAGGGGTGAGGGGCCGCGCAAGCAATTCGAATGTTGACGATCGGGTTCTGAAGCTGCAAGCCCTCAACGCCCCTCTCCCGGCGCGCGACAACCTCGCAAGTCCTCGAATTCTGTGCGGATACCGCGCGCCACCCTCTCCCCGACTTCGCGGGGAGAGGGAGCACGACGGGTAGAGAAAGATGCTCTTGATCCTCTTGGGTTTCTTCGATCGCGACCCTAAACTTGGCGCACGATGAAAAAGGCACTCGTAGTCGTCGCGGTAATCCTTGCCGCGATCGCCCTCATTCTGTGGGTCGCAACCTGGTTCCGTGCCGATGACGCCGTTGCGGCGTCTGCGGCGCTGGAGTGGCCGGGCGGGATGGGAACGCTCGACTCCGTCGCGGGCCGGTTACCCGAGCGCAAGGCGAACGACGCCTCTGTGAAGCTCACTGCGCTCGCCAGGGCGCTGCCGGAGAACGAAGCTGTCGTCCACTTCGTACAGCGCGAGATGATCCGAGGTGAGCTGGCAATCGGCGAGGCGCCTGCGCTTCCCGACGTTTCGCTTATTCGCGAGTTGCTGCTCAACGAGCCTGTCGTCTGGGAGCGCCGCCATGAGATCGGCTCCGCAGTCACATCGGAGAATCGCGGCGTGCAGATGACGGTCGCGAGGGCGCTTGTCGCCAGCGCGCTCGC
>JBGSYJ010000364.1:0-50474 GCA_041750915.1 Thermoanaerobaculia bacterium
GATGGTACATAGTTGCCTACCGGCCACCACCACCACCCGGTCCCTGTAACGAGTCACGAATGTACTAACGCCGGAGGTCCCTCGCCCCTCCCGCCCGCACAACCAAGCTCGGGATGACAAGTCCGGAACATCTTCGTGATCGAAGTGTCGGAATCATGCCTCGCTCATCCCTCGCGGTTGACTGACACCGGCAACCTTCCGGTCTCCCGTTGCCGGTCCGCATTTCCCTTAAATAGAAAGCGTCCCGTGACGCTGCGCGGATTCGCGGCGATCTCCTCCGGCGTTCCTTTGGCCACGATCTGTCCGCCGCCATCGCCGCCCTGGGGTCCCAGATCGATGACGTGATCGCAGGCTTCAATCAACTGGAGGTTGTGTTCAATCACGACGACGGAGTTTCCCCGCTCGACGAGATCGCGCAGCGTGGTGATCAGCTGGCGGACGTCGGATGAGTGGAGTCCGGTCGTCGGCCCATCGAAAAGGAAAAGACGACGGGAGACGTTCTTCTCGCCGACGAGAAACGAGGCGAGCTTGAGCCGCTGCGCTTCCCCTCCGCTGAGCGACGCGGTCGACTGCCCGAGTTGCAGATAGCCGAGACCGACTGAGCGCAGCGCATCCAGTTTCTTCACGACCGCACGTTTATCGATAAAGAACCGCATTGCCTCGTCGACGGTCATCCTGAGGATCGCGTCGACATTCCGGTTCTTGTACATGACCTTCATGACTTTCTCGTTGAAGCGCCGTCCGCCACAGCTGTCGCAGACGACTTCGACGTCGGCCAGAAACTGCATGTCGATGGTGACAAAGCCGGCTCCTTCACAGGTCGCACATCGACCGCCCGCGGTGTTGAAAGAGAACATCCCGGCCGTGACTCCGTTGAGTTTCGCGCTTGCCGTGGCGGCGAGGAGTTTGCGGATCTCATCCCAGGCTTTGATGTAGGTGGCCGGGTTCGAGCGGCTCGAGCGGCCGATGGGACTCTGATCGACGAATTGCATGTCGTCGATGTTTTCGACACCGTCGAGTCGGGTGAACCTGCCGACGTCCAGCTTCGAGACTCCTCGAAACGCGCGCTGGTACCCGTTGTAGAGGCAGTCACGCATCAGAGTCGTCTTACCTGATCCGGAAACGCCGGTGATGGCTACGAGTTTGTTCAGCAGAATCGACACATCGATTCCGGTGAGATTGTGCTCGCTGGCTCCCACGACGGTGATCGATTCAGAATCTTCTGAGGTTGTGACATCGGCTCGCACGTCAGTCTTCACGTTCTCCGTCTCGTTCGGCCACTTCGCCGCGCTTCCGGAGTAGAGGACGCTTCCACCGCGTTCGCCTGCGCCGGGCCCGAGCTCGACGATGTAGTCACCTCCCGCGATCACCGTCGGATCGTGCTCGACGACGACGACGGTATTACCGCCGTTGCGCAATCGCCGCAGCACGGCGAGCAGTCGTTCGCTGTCGCGTGCATGGAGACCCACGGTCGGCTCGTCGATGACGTAGAGAGTCTCAGTGAGTGAACTGCCGAGTGCGGAAGCGAGATTGATGCGCTGAGCTTCACCGCCGGAAAGGGTCCGTGTCTGGCGATCGAGAGTCAGGTACGTCAGACCGACTTCGTCCAGATAGACGAGCCGGTTGAGAATCTCGCGGCGGAGATGGCCAGCGATCTTCTCCTCTTCGCGGGTGAGAGGAAGGTACTCCCAGAAGTGCCGTGCCTCGCCGACATTCATGGAGAACAGTTCGGCAACGCCCAACTCGCGGAACCTGACATTCCTGCCGGCGGGACCGAGCCGCGTTCCTTCGCAGGCATCACACTTCGTGTAGTTTCTGAACTTCGCCAGCATCACCCGGACGTGGATCTTGTACTTCTTCGTTTCGAGCCACTCGAAGAAGCCTTTGATGCCGTACCACTTTCCTCGTCCCTTGTAGAGGAGATCCCACTCGCTCTCGCTCAGCTCTTCAATCGGTACATCGAGGCGCAGCTTGTACTTCTTTGACGCCGCTTCGAGGTCTTCGTAGCAGTCTTCGTAGCCGGGCGAGTTCCACGGTGCGATCGGCAGCTCGTCGAGCCGCTGCGATCGCATCGGAATCACTTTCCCCATGTCGATCCCAATGATGCGACCGTAGCCCTGGCATGCTGTGCAGGCCCCGAGCGGAGAATTGAACGAGAAGAGATGAGGGGTCGGTTCCGGGAACTCGTCCCCGCACCTGTTGCATGAGAAGGATGCGTGGTAGCGGTGATTCGTCCAGCCTTCGGCCGCTTCCTCGAGAACGTGGATCATTCCTCCGGTCAGAGAGAACGCCTGCTCGATCGAATCAGCGATCCGTTCGCGGGACTTCTCATCGACTCGAAAGCGGCCCAGCACGATCTCGACAGACACGAGGTTGGTGACATCGATCTCCTTGAGATCGGCCACTCCGCCATCGATCCAGACCCGATAGTACCCACCCCTGACGAGCTGCTGAAGCACCGTGCTCCGCGTCTCCTCGGTGAAGGACATAGGAGCGAGCACGACGATTTTCGATCCGCTGAACGAATCCATCACCTGAACAGTCACCGATTCAGCCGTCTCCCGCCGCACTTTCGAGCCGCACTCAGGACAGAACGTTTCGCCGCAGTACGTCATGAAAAGCCGGATATAGTCAGCGAGCTCGGTCGCCGTTCCCACGGTCGAGCGCGCATTCTTCACCGAGTTCTTCTGCTCGATCGCCAGCGCAGGGAGGATGCCGTCGATGATATCGACGTCGGGGCGTTCCATCCGCTCGAGAAACTGCCGCACGTACGTCGACATCGACTCGACAAACCTGCGCTGACCTTCGGCATACAGGGTGTCGAATGCGAGCGATGATTTCCCTGAGCCAGACGGTCCCGTGACGACCGTCAGCTGGCGGTGAGGAATGTCGACCGAGACGTTCTTCAGGTTGTGGGTCCGCGCGCCGCGGATGGAGATGACCTTCGAGGACATGAACGGTGGGGAAAACGCCTGCTCCGTGTTGATTGTTCCGATCCCACGAGACGGTTCTGGGTTCTGGGTTCTGGGTTCTGGGAACGCGTATGAACAGGCGACTCTGCACGAAGTCTTCGCACAGAATCACGGGCAAAGTCGAGAATCCCAGAACCCAGAACCCAGAACCCAGAACCGGGCGGGTGAGGGGGGTCACACTCTGATCGAATGCCTCAGATAGAAGTTGTAGGCGCCCAGCCGTTCCCTGAGCCGGGCGACGATCTCCGGTGGAAGCTTCTGTCCGGATGCGGCGACGTTCGATTCGACCTGATGAACGTTCCTGGCTCCAGGGATCACCGTCGAAACGGCGTCGTTCGCGAGAATGAATCGCAGCGCTGCCTCGCCGAGCGTTCGGGCTCCGCCTCCGATGAGGCCCCGGACTTCGTCGACTTTCTGAATCGCCTCTTCGAGTCTGCGGGGAGTGAGAAAGTTCTGACGCACGTCATTTGCCGGAAACGTTGTGTCGAGACGGAACTTTCCTGTCAGCAGGCCCGAGGCGAGCGGCACGCGGGCGATGATGCCGAAGCCATGCTCCTTCGCAAGAGGCAGCAACTCTTCCGCCGGAGCCTGGTTCAGAATGTTGTAGAGGACCTGCAGGGTGTAGCCCCAGCGGTTCCGGATGATCTCCACGCCGTCCTGCGGAAGCGTCACGGAGGTTCCCCAGTAGCGGATCTTGCCCAGGCTCTGGAGCATCTCCATCGCTTCCTGGATCTCTTCCCGCCGCATCTCGGCGATCGTCGGGTTGTGCACCTGATAGAGATCGACGTAGTCCGTTCTCAAACGCTTGAGCGATCCGTCGATGGCGTAGAAGATGTGCTGTTTCGAGAAGTCCTTCAGATGCTCGCCGGCTGAAGTCTTGACGTTGCCGACTTTAGTCGCGATCACGGCATCATTGCGCTTTCGCGAGAGAACGAGACCTAGGAGCGATTCGCTGCGGCCATGTCCGTAGATGTCAGCCGTGTCGAAGAAGTTCACGCCGAGATCGCGCGCGCGGCGGATGGCGGCAAGAGAGTCTTCATCCGAAGTATTCGGCCAGCCGACAGGGAAGCCGGCGACGTCCATGGCGCCGCCGATGGCCCACGCGCCAAAGCCGATTTCGCTGACGCGGATTCCGGTGCTTCCGAGGGTACGGTACTCCATCGATGGGCTAACCCCTCCGGGCCTGAATTACGAGCGATCAGATTCCGAAAAAGACCAGGAACAGTGTAGCCCAGCTAAAGAATGAAGAATTGAGAATTCAGAATTCAGAAAGGGCCACCCCGCTTTCTGAATTCTGAATTCTGAATTCTCAATTCTTCATTCTTTAGACTACAGCGTTATCTGCCGCACGTCCTTCATCTCTCGGAACGAGCGGAGGAAGTTCAGCGTCTCGACATCCAGCGGCGTGTCGATCGTGACGATCGCCAGCGCCATCCCGCCTGAGGCAGCCCGGGCGAGGTTGTATTCGGCGATGTTGATGTCGCGGTCACCGAGGATCGTTCCCACTTTGCCGACGACGCCGGGAACATCGCGGTTGAGGATGTAGATGAGGTGGCCTTCCGCCTTGAACTCGACGCGGAAATTGTTCACCGAGACGATTCTTCCGACCTTCTCACTGAACAGCGTCGCCGAGATGCAGACCTCTCCATCATCGGACGCCGCCCGGAATGTGAGGAGATTGGTGTAGTCGACCGGTTCGGGATAGACCGTGGAGCTGACCTGCACACCTCTGGCGGCGGCGAGACTCTCGGCGTTCACGTAGTTGACCGATTCGGCCATGTACGGCGTGAGCACACCCTTGATCGCGGCGACCGAGAGGATCCGCGTCAGGTGCTCTTCGATGCCCCACAGCTCGATGCTCGCCTTCGTCAGCGGCTTTTCGATGAGCTGGGCGGCGAAAAGACCCAACTTCTCTGCAAGCCCGATCATCGGAGCTGCGGTCGCATCGGCGAGACCTTCGAAGGGAAGGTTCACGGCGGAGACGAAGATCGATCCGTGCAGCGCTTCGATCACCATCTCGGTCGTCTGAATGGCGACGCGGTCCTGTGCTTCGATCGTGTTCGCGCCGATGTGCGGCGTGAGGATGACGTTTGGAGCATTGAGCAGCGGATGATCAGCGCCGGGAGGTTCCTGTTCGAACACGTCAATGGCGGCGGCTGAGACTTTGCCAGAGCGCAGTGCATCAGCGAGATCCTGCTCTGCGTAGATGCCACCACGCGCACAATTGATCAGAACAACGCCGTTCCGCATCCGCGCGATCTCTGTCGCAGTAATCATCCCGCGCGTCTCTTCAGTCAGCGGCGTGTGGACGGTGATCATCTCCGACTCCAGCAGAAGCCGTTCGAAGTCGACAGCTTCAGCGCCGACTTTTTCAGCTGCGGCCGAAGCGATGTAAGGATCGTATGCGAGAACGCGCATGCCGAAGCTTCGCGCCCGGGTCGCAACCCGGCTTCCGATTCTTCCGAACCCGATCACGCCGAGCGTTTTACCGTTGAGCTCGACCCCCATGAACTGCGCGCGCTTCCACTCGCCCGCTTTCACGGAAGCATGTGCCGCGGGAAGGTTCCGGCATACGGCCAGCATCATCGCCATCGTGTGCTCGGTGGCCGACAGAATGTTCGCAGTGGGCGCGTTGATGACGAGGATTCCCCGCTCTGTGGCGGCGTCGACATCGACGTTGTCGAGCCCGACGCCCGCGCGGCCTACGACACGGAGGCGACTTCCGGCGCCGACGAGCTCGCGGGTTATGGGAGTTCCGCTCCGCGTGATCAACGCATCGGACTCTGCCACAGCCTGGAGAAGCTCCGGTCCTTTGAGCCCCGGCCTGTAGTCGAGCTCGACATCTTCGGCTCCACGGATGAGGACGAGTCCAGACTCAGCGAGCGTGTCGGTCACAAGGACGCGGTATCGATTCATTGGCAGAGTCGGTGATTCTAGATGATCCCGAACTTCTTTGCAGCACTGAGACTCGGGTCTGGAATGAGACTCGAGTGTCAGCTGGATTAGAATGCAACGCCAGAGAATCCGATGACACGACTGGATAAGCTGCACGTTGGTTGCGGAGTGTTGCCTCTGGACGGCTGGTGCAACATCGATATCCAGGATCGGCCCGGTGTCGACCTGATAAAGGACGTTCGCGAAGGGCTGCCCGGCTTCGATGTCAGACTCATCTATGCGGAGCACTTCATTGAGCACCTTTCAATAGCCGACGCCCTTGCCTTTCTGAAGGAGGCACGCCGGGTATTGCATGATGACGGGGTGCTGCGACTGTCCACGCCGAACCTCGATTGGGTCATGCTCTCGCACTATCGGTTCGGGCGCTGGCTTTCTGATGATGATGCAATGCTCGATTGTCTGGGTACGAACCTGGCTTTTCACGGATGGGGTCACCAGTTTCTCTACAATTACGTCATGATCTCGAGATTATTGCGCACCGCTGGATTCCGGACCATCCGGAGCCAATCGTATGGCGAGAGCGACGTTGTCGATCTGCGCGGACTCGAGCGCCATCCACCTTCGCCGGACTGGCCCGGCTTACCGCATGTAGTGATTGTAGAGGCAGAAGGGACGACACTCCCCACCGAGCTGCCATCTCAGGTTGCCGACTACATCACGTCCGTAGACGCGCGATAGCGGCCGCATTACTTGACGTCGACTTTGTCAAGCGCATCGAGCATCGTCGTGAGCGCCGCCGGCGTGATGTCACCCATATGTCCGATCCTGAAGGTGTCTTCCTTCCACGCGCCATAGCCGCTTCCGAGCGTGAAACCGAGCGCGCGCATGGCGGCGAGAAGGTCCTTCGGCGCGGCCGATTTTGGTCTGAGGGCGCTCACGGAAGGAGACGCGTGCGATGCAGGTGGAATCAGGTCGGCGAATCGCGAAGTCCGCTCGATCGTGAGATCGCGCATCGAGACGTGGCGCGCCCACCGGTTCTCCAGTCCCTCTTCGCGCAGGATGTAGTCGAGCTGTTTCGCCAGCGCGTAATAGTGCGGAATCGACGGCGTGAACGGCGGGCCGCCGTTTTCGGCGTGCTTGCGGTACTCGAGCAGATCGAAATACGTTCCGCGGTAGGACTTCTTTCTTGCAGACTCGAGAGCGCGGTCCGACACGCCGAGCACAGTGAGACCCGGAGGGAGTGCGAGACCTTTCTGGGTGCTGGCCACGCAGATGTCGATTCCCCACGCATCGAACTCGAGCGGCGCGCTTCCCAGTGAGGAGACGGCATCGACGAGGACCAGCGTGTCCTCCGATTCGGCTTTGACGACTTCGGTCAGGGCCTTCAGATCATTCAGCACACCCGTAGAGGTTTCGTTGTGCGTGATGGTCACCGCATCGTAGTGCCGCCTGCGTCCCGTGAAGTGTGTCGCAAGCCGCTCCGGATCGACCGGCTGCCCCCAGGGGTGGTCCAGGTGGTCGACTTCCACACCGAGCTGCTCGCCGATCTTTGCCCAGCGCTCGCCGAACGCGCCGCACGTCGTTACCAGCACTCTCCGCGGGACGACGTTCAGCAGCGCTCCCTCCAGCAGTCCCGTTCCCGAGCTTGTTGCGACGAACGTGTTCTGACTCGTCCGGAACAGCTCGCGGAGATCGGTCACGATCTTCTGGAAAATCTCTCTGAACTCTGCACTCCGGTGACCAATCATCGGCCGGGTCATCTCGGCGAGGATTTCAGGTCGTACCCACGTAGGGCCCGGAATGAAGAACCGCGATTCGTTCGAATTCATGAAGTTCCCTCGAGAAGCATCGGAAGCAGCCCAGCCAGCGACGGCTCCGCTATCCAGGAGCCAGCGACATCGCGTACGCGCTCGCGCATTGTAACCCCGCCAAATCCGATGAACATGTCGACGGCCCCGGCGGCCTCGGCGTCCGTGATCCCGTCTCCGATCAGAACCGCACGGCCGTGGCTCCGCGCCCGCACGTCGCGGATCACGATGGCCTTGCCTCCGCTCCGAGTGAGAAATGAGCTCCGGTCGTAGCCCGCGTAAGCGCTGCTGGTGTCGAAGTCGAGCCTCACGGCATGCACGGCCGAACGTCTGATGCCCAGGTGCTCGGCGAGCGGCAGAATCGCCTGCTCGATTCCTGCCGTCACGAGATGCACGACCGCGCCCTCGTCAAGCAGTTTCTCGATCACCTCGGAAGCTCCCGGAACGATCCTGCGCTTGTATTCGGCAGCGAGGCGCTCGACATCCGCGATGCCCGGCCGGATGATCTCGAGCCGCCGGCCATAGACTTCGTCGAGCGGAATGTCGCCATTCATCGCGGCTTCCGTGAGTCGAATCACCTCGGGATTTCCGTCCGCAAGGAAATCGATCCCCTCGAGAGCTGCCAGAGTCGAATCGACATCGAAGAAGACCAAACGGTATCTGAGTCTCAGACGGACCCCCACCGCGTGGCGACGCGACCGGAAGAGACGAGATGCAGAAGGTCGGAGAACGTCTCGAGGAAGTAATCGGGATTCGAATCTCGCAATGCCTCGGGTGTGGCCGAGCCGGTTGCGACGACGGCGACATCGATTCCTGTGTTTCTCGCGGCCGATACGTCTACGGGCATGTCACCGACGAAGAGAACCTCGCCGGCTCCCAATCCCAGAGGTGCGAGTGCGGATTCGACGTGCCGGCGATCCGGTTTGCGGGCGCCGGCGACATCGGGTCCGATGACGGCCGCGAAGTGACGGCCGGCACCGAGAGCGTCCAGGATCTTGCGGGAAAAGTACGTCGGCTTGTTCGTGCAGACGGACATCAGCAGGCCGAGTCCAGCGAGTTCTTCGAGAGTCGATTCCACATGTTCGAGCAGCCGCGATTTCTCGCTACAGATCGAGTCGTAATGCTCCTCGAACAGGCTGCGGGCGGTCTCGGGGACTTCATCGGTGGCGAAGGCGCGGCAGAGCAGTCTTTCCACGCCGTCACCGACGAATGAGTGGATCTGATCCGACGCCAGCGGCGTGTAGCCGAGGGAACGACGGGCGTGGTTGATCGATTCGGAGAGAGCCGCATAGGAATCGACCAAAGTGCCGTCGAGATCGAAGATCAGACCACGATATGAAGTGCTCATCGCAGGAGGATTCTATCCAGAAAGCCTGCCAGCCCTTCGATATCATCGCGCGAGAACGAGCGCACGCCCGGAAGGACGGCATTTACAGATGCGATGACCGTCGGGTCCGCGGGAGGAACGGTCGAGTCCGGACTCCCGACGAGGACCTTCGGCCAGATTCCGACGGATTTGAACCCCTCGATCAGAATCAGCGTCGCCGAAATACGGCTCGCGAGCTCGGAATACTGGGACCACTCGAAACGTACCGGTGGAGAGTCCGGAACCGGCGGAAAAATGAGCGCCTCGCCTGCTCCCGCCAGGACCGCGATTGTCGCTCCTGCGCTCAGAAATCGGCCGGTGTCCCCTTCGTCAGTCGCGCTATCGAGAGAATGGTGAGTGTGTTTGATCGCCCCGACGTTGACTCCCTGCGCCGTGAAGTGCTCGATCAGACGGCAAATGAGCGTCGTCTTTCCCGAGTTCGAATAGCCTGAGAAGGCGACGGCTCTCTGCGTCATGAAACGGGACTGTAACGGAACGGGCGGTCCGGACGAAATCCGAAGGCCTTCGACGAACGTTAGCTTTCACATGCAAAGACTCCCGGTCATCCTCCTTCTCACCGCCCTATGCGCGCTTTCCCTTCCAGCACAAGAGCCCGCGCCGGCCGCGCCCGAGAGTCTGACGCTCGAGGTCACGCCCCTCGGCGACTCGGACGAACTGGTCGTTTCCAGGCTGACCTTTCGCCTCCGCTTCGATCAGTCCATCCCGCCCGGCACTCCGCTTGTGATCCAGGGGTCGGTGCTTCAGAAGGGCGCGGTCGTCCGCAACTTCCGCTATGCGCTCCTTCCCGATCAGCTGAGTGTCGCATCCTTCGTCCAGTCACTTCCGGTCGGAGACGTCGAGATCGACGCGCGCCTGCTGATCCCCTTCGAATCCGAGGCTCCGATGCTCCTGGGCCGAGTGACGCAACAGGCATCGGTTGCGTTGACGGGCAAGCCGTACGAGGCATCTGCAGAGGACGGAGCGGAAGGAATTCTCGCTGAAGGCATCGTGCCGGAGACGACAGGCGCGATCCGGATCCTTCCGCCGCGCCGCGACCTCGCGCCGAATCTTTTTATCGTCGACGTGGAAACGAAAGCTCCGGTGCAGAGAGTCGAGTTCTGGGTGGACGACAAGAAGATCTTCACCAAAAACGCGCCGCCGTACCGGGCGGAGCTCGACCTCGGCGCAATTCCGAAACGGGTCGAGGTCAAAGTGGTCGGCCTCGACCGCGCCGGCCGGTACGTCGATGCGGAGACGTTTGTCGTGAATGAGCGTGAGACGCCGCTCGAAATAAAGATCACACGGACCGTAACGCCGGATGGAATTTCACACTTCAAGCTCAACATCCAGAACCCGCGGAACGTCCCGCTGAAGGACATCACGCTGTTCGCGGGCGATCGGAAGCTCATCCAGTGGGACCGGCCACCGTACGCATTCTCAATCGCCAACGCGCAGCTCGCCGGTGTGGAATTCGTGCGCGCGTCGGCGACGGATGACTCCAACTACGAAGCCTCTGATCTGGTCTTTCTCGACGGAACGCGCTTCTCCGAGCAGATCGACGTGAATCTCGTTGAGCTTCCCGTGTCGGTCGTCGACGCCGCAGGTGTTGCAATCACCGATCTTCAGCAGGGCGACTTCCGGGTAATGGAGGACGGTAAGCCGCAAAAGATCACGTCGTTCGGCTTCTCGAGCAATCTCCCGATCAGCGTTGGGATTCTCGTCGACCATTCAGGAAGCATGAAGCCGCGGCTGGATGGCGCGAGGAAAGCGGCGATCGCATTCTTCGAGGACATCATTACTCCGAAGGATCGGGCGTTCTTCGGAGCGTTCGCATGGGATCCATCGAGCATCTCGCCGTTTGTTTCGAATGTGCAATCGCTCCGGAGCCAGGTGATCTCGATGCCTGAAGCGGAGGGTGGAACGGCGCTCTACGACGCGATCGTCAGCGGTCTCTATCGGTTTCGGACGGTTACGGGAAGCAGGGCGTTGATCATGGTCAGCGACGGCGAGGATACCGTTTCCCGTCTCACATACGACGACATGCTGCGTTACGTGCGCGCTTCCCGCGTCCCGATCTACTTCATCGGCATCGGCATCTCGTCGCTCGACTTCACGGTGACGTCGAGAATGAAAAACATCGCAGCCGAAACGGGCGGAGTAGCGTACTTCATCCGGAACGTCGACGATCTGTCGACCACCTACGAGAAGCTCGAGGCGGAGCTCCGTTCACAGTATTTGATCGGCTACTACGCGGAATCGACGCGGACAGACGACAAGTATCGTGCGGTCGACGTACAGACGACGCGGAATGGGGCGAAGGTGCGTACGATCCGCGGGTACATTCCGTAGGGCAGTTGTCGTTCCGAGGCCCTTTAAGAATTGTGTAACTCCAGGCAAGTGGCGGGATTTGTCATCCCGAGCAAGGGCGTGTGGGTGGGAGGGGCGAGGGATCTCCGGCGCTAGTACATTGGTGATTCGTGACGGAACAGGGTGGTGGGCGGAGGTTGGTAGGCAACTCTGTACCATCGCCGGAGATCCCTCGCCCCTCCCGCCCGCACAACCAAGCTCGGGATGACAAGCTCGTTCAGTTTCTCGCCACAATTACGAGCTAATGACGGTGCCATCGCCCTTCTACTTTCCATCCTTCTTCATCTCTTCACGCCGCTTCGAGGCCCATCCGGCAATGGTCTTCTGCGGTGCACGCGACAGTGCGAGAGCGTCAGGCGGAACGTCTTTCGTGACCGTCGATCCGGCGCCGACGTAGGCGCCGTCGCCAATTGTCACGGGAGCAACAAGCTGGCTGTCCGACCCGATGAATGCTCCGGCGCCGATCGTCGTCTTGTGTTTGTTCACTCCATCGTAGTTACAGGTGATGGTGCCGGCGCCGATGTTTGCGTCAGCGCCGACTTCCGCGTCTCCGATATAGGAAAGATGCGACGCCTTCGCGCCTTCGCCGAACTTCGCCTTCTTCGTTTCCACGAAGTTGCCAACCTTCACCGACTTGCCGAGAACGGTTCCGGGCCGGAGATGAGCGAACGGGCCGACAGAGGCATGGTCGCCGATGGTGGCGTCTTCAGCGACGGTTGAAGTCCGGATCGTGACGTGATCGCCGACCTCCACGTTCTTCAGATGGACGCCCGGCTCGATGATGCAGTGCTGGCCGATCGTCGTCGATCCCTCGAGCGTAACGAATGGTCCGACGATCGTGTCTGCGCCGATCCGGACAGACGTGTCGACTGAGACGGCTGAGGGGTTGCGAAATGTCACACCCTCGCGCATGAGGGCTTCGACGTGTCTTCTGACGAGTTCTGATTCCACCATGGCAAGCTCCGCGCGTGAATTGACTCCAAGGGTCTCGACCGGATCGTTCGTGATCACGGCACCCACCTTTCGTCCGCTGTTCTTCAGTCCTGCGATGACATCAGTGAGGTAGTACTCACCCTGTGAGTTGTCGGTCGAGAGCGTGGAGAGAAACTGGAAGAGTGCCGGCGCTTCAAATACATAGATACCGCCGTTCACTTCCCGGATCTCGAGCTCTTCCGGAGAGGCATCCTTCGCCTCGACGATCCTCATCAGCTCGCCGGATTCGTCGCGGACGATGCGGCCGTACATTGCAGGCTCGTCGGTGACCATCGAGAGCAACGTCCCGGCGTTGCCGTTGTTGCGGTGTTCCTCGATGAGTTTAGCGAGCGTCTCCCGCCGCGTGAGGGGAACGTCTCCCGAAAGTATCAGAACGCTGCAGTCGGGGATCGGTTCGCCGAGCGCCGGGCCGGCCTGCATGACGGCGTGGCCGGTGCCGAGCTGCCTGTCCTGCACGACGTAGCGGGCTCTCTCGCCGCAGTTCGCCATGACGGCGTCACGCTGATGCCCGACGACGACGATCGGCTTGCGGCTGGAAAGCGACCCCGCGAGGTCGAGTACATGGTCGATGATCGGCCTTCCAGCGGCTCTGTGAAGAATCTTGATCGTATCGGACTTCATCCGCGTGCCGAGTCCGGCCGCGAGGATCACTGTTTCCAGGTTCTGTTCAGTCATTGATAGCTTTCCCTGTCGACAACCGTTGGCCACCCTTCATCGGGCAGGACTCGGCTGTCTCCGAACGAAGATCACGGTTCTACGGTCAGCGAAGGATGGTTGCCACGAGGGGTCGATCTCCAGCGCCTTGTCGAGATCGGATCCGCGCTCAATCACGAACTGGTCGATCTTCCACTGCTCCACCTGCCTTTGCCACCCCGGCAGCATCTTGAGGATCGTCACATAGTCCATCAGGTGACGTTCATCGTAGATCGTATCGGCGCGCGCGTCGATGAACACCTTCTGTTGCGGAGAGAGCCGCCAGGCGAGATAACCACCCCATTCGAACGTCGTGAATGTCCGTTCCGGCAGCCCAGTCCTGGCGATGTAGTCTGCCGCGGCGGCGGGGTAGTGACTCCTCTCCATTCGCTCGAGGTCCATGTTCGTCAGAACGCGCGAAAAAACTCCCACGTAGAAGAGAGCGATTGCAAGAATCAGCGCAGTATTCAGGACCGCGCGCATCTGCGGTGACGGGACGGCGTTGACTCTCGCGAGATTCGGCTTTCGGGCGACGATCTCCCGAATTGCCGCGCTCGAGTACTCAGCGACCAGGGGCGTAATCACGATCACCCAGAGGGCGATATGGCGGATCTGAGTCAGCGCCAGGTGGGTGAACCCGACGATGAGAAGAATGTCCCGCCACCGTCGTCGCGGGACCCAGAATGCCGAAATGATGAGAAGGATGAGCAGGATCTCGAACGGCACGAATGCAGGGTGATGGAAATCGGGTGAAACACTTTCCTCAATGCTGTTCAGCCAGGGATTCGGAACGAGGAACTGCAACGGGTATTTCCACTGCTGAATCCCGTACGGCCCGATGAGAGAAGTCAGGGCCGCCGCACCGAGCGCGACGCCGAGAGATCGAGCCTTCTGTCCCTCTCCTTCGAACCAGGCCGCCAGAACTCCGATCATGAGAAGGGCGATTCCGATGACGAACCCGCCATGAGAGTTGCTCCAGAGCGGCATCAGCAGGGGCATCGGGATCAGCCATTTCACTGATCCTGTCCTATCGAAGTGCTCGAGCAGCCAGAGAAACACCGAAGTCAGCAGCATGGTGATGATCTGCGGGCGGGTTCCCCAGCTCACCGATGAGGCGAGTGCGCCGACGGTGAGCATCGTGATGGCCGCAGTCGGGATCGATCCACGTGCCATCATCCGGAGATAGACGAAGACGAAGCTCGCGGCGATCACAGCGCTACTCGCAAGGAAGATGCTCCACATTCCGAACGACCGGTACAGCAGCCACGCTCCGAGCTCACCGAGCCACCATTGATTGACGAATCCCTCGCCGGAAACGGTGAAGGACATCCATTCCGGTATGCGGATCGAGCCGAGCTCCAATATCCGCCGTCCGTTTCCGAGGTGCCACCAGAGGTCGCCGTCGATCTCGATTCCGAGGGAGCGGAGGAAGATCGCCGTGATGATCGCGACAACTCCGATGGTGTAGAGAGAAGGGACCCGCAACACGGCCGGACGAGACTTGCGCCCGTCAGCCATGAACGTTCCACGACGGCGAAGCCGCGTCGGTCCGCGGCTGCCCGTTCACCAATCTTCCTGCATCTTCAGATTTCCTGCGGGACGACACGATCTTCACGAAGCCTTCGCCGACCATACTGTTCATACAGGCGAAAGACCGTCTGTGCCAGAGCCTCGGGGTCATGCCGGACGTAATTACCTTCCGAGATGATATCGCCAAAAAACGGAGTCGCACCGAGCTCCCGGATCGCCGGGATCGTGAACTTCACAGGGAACTGGTTCTCCAGCGCGTAGGTTTCAAGGATCGCTTCCGAAGGTCGCCGGCCATTGAGAACGACGACGTCGGCGACGAGCCCCGCATGCTCGATGATGGCGCTCAGATGGTCCTCGGCCGTGTAGCCGTCCGTCTCACCAGGCTGCGTCATGACATTGCAGATGTAGACCCGGAGCGCGCGGGCAAGACGCAGCGCATCTCCCAGTTCGTTGATAACGAGATTCGGCAGAATCGATGTGTAGAGCGACCCCGGTCCGATCAGAATCAGGTCGGCGCCACGAATGGCTTCCAGCGCGGCCTCGACGGGACGCGCATCAGGCGGATCGATCGCGAGATGGACGATACGCGCATGCTCCGGACGTGGGACGACAGCTTCGCCCAGGAGATATCCGCTGATCTCGAGCTCGCCCGCCAGCTCCGAGCCGTCGGCGCAGGTGGCGCGAAGCCGGATGTCCTCCAGCGTTGCCGGAAAGATTTCTCCCTTGATCGCGAGAACCTCGGACGCCGCGATGATCGCGCTGTCGAAGCTTCCCGTGATGCTCGTGAGAGCAGCGAGCAGCAGGTTGCCGAGCGAATGGCCCTTGAGGGCGGAATCGTTGTCGAAGCGGTAGTTGAACAACCGCGATAACAACTGCTCCTCTTCCGCCAGGGCGACGATGCAGTTCCTCACATCGCCGGGCGGAAGCATGCTGAACTCCCGGCGCAGAATCCCGGAGCTCCCCCCCTCGTCGGTCACGGTGACGATCGCTGAGAGCCTGCCAATCGACCACGCCCCCTCTCTGCCAACGTAACGCTTGAGCCCGCGCAGGAGCGTCGACAGACCTGTCCCGCCACCGATGGCGACGACGTTGAGGTTGGAGGAAGGCATCTGTGGAGAGTTTACTGTGCCAGTAGCGGCGGATTCCAATCCGCCGCTCTTCGGATGTCCGGAACTCGCGCTTTATGGGGCAACGGTGCGGGATCAATGCCCCAAACCTCGTACCGCTTCACTCCCTCGGGAGAGGGAGATCGGAATCTCCCTCTACTTTGGCGCTACTTCTTCTTGAGCTCGGTCAGGACGAGCTTGGCGACTGACTTGAGCGTATCGAACACGCCCGTGCCGTCGCGCGCAACGGCCTCGAACGTCGGTTCCCCTTTGTAGTTGAGCTGACGATACATTTCATCAGGCGGGAGAGCGGTCGGCAGATCCCGCTTGTTGAACTGAAGCGCGTAAGGAATCGTCGCGAGGTCGTAGCCCTGCTCCTGCAGATTGCGTTCGAGGTTCTGGATTGATTCGATGTTCGCTTCCATCCTGGCGGCCTGCGAGTCCGCTACGAAGATTACGCCGTCGACGCCCTTGAGGATGAGCTTGCGCGAGGCGTCGTAGAAGACCTGTCCCGGAACGGTGTAGAGGTGAAAGCGCGTCTTGAAGCCGCGCACAGTTCCGAGGTCGAGCGGCAGAAAGTCGAAGAAGAGAGTCCGGTCCGTTTCCGTCGCGAGGGAGATGAGCTTCCCCTTGGCCTGGGGATTCGTCTTGTCGTAGATGTACTGGAGATTCGTGGTCTTCCCGCACAAACCGGGACCGTAGTAGACGATCTTGCAGTTGATCTCGCGTGCCGCGTAGTTGATGAATGTCATGGCAGAAGATGTTCCCGCGGCCGGCTGGCTTCCGGATGGAGAATCTGACTGTGGCGTCGCAGGCCGGAGGCCCTCTCGCGACGAGCCTCGAAAGGCCGCCTACTCGCTGAAAAGGCTGTCGATATCCTCATCAGTGATCTCGGCGAAGGGTGAATCGAATCGATCGGGATGTCCCATTTCCAGCTCGGCCTTCCGGACGATCTCCTCGAAAACCCTTTCGAGCTCCTGCGAGGCCCGCTTGACGCGGAGCCGCACGAGGCCGAGGGACGAGCGCTCGTCGAAAATGACCACGAGGATGACTCTTTGCGCAACGAGGGAGATGTGGATGTTGTCCCGTTCGCCCTCGTGGAAGAGGATCGAGAATTCCTTCTCACCGATGAGCTTGGCGAGACCGTCCGTCGCTGCGACATTTCCTGCCGTCAATGAAGCGAGCGAGGTCGCATCGAGGCCCTTCATGTCGCCCATGGCAGCGATCTGCTGCCCGTTCTTGTCGACGAGAAAGACGATCTTCGCGTTGGAGTCGATCTGCAGCCGGGACAGCGTGTCCTTGAGCTGCGAGTACTCCTCCTCATACATCACGAGGTCAGGAGATGCCATGTAGTTACACCGTTCTGGTCAATTTGGGAAGTTATGTATAGCACGAAGGTTAGCAGCTTGAAAAGGATGAGGGATGAAGGATGAAGGGTGAAGGATCCCTCACAGCTCCCTGCGACCCTCGAGCGCCCTGGCCATGGTCACCTGGTCGGTGTATTCGAGGTCTCCGCCGACGGGAAGTCCGAAAGCGAGACGGGTGACCTTGGTCCCGATCGGGCGCACCTGCTGGGCGATGTACATCGCCGTGGCTTCCCCCTCGACGTTCGGGTTCGTGGCGATGATCACCTCCCGGACCTCGCCTCCTCGGAGCCGTCGAAGCAGCCCGGCGATGTCGATCTCATCGGGCCCCACGCCTCTCAGCGGCGATAGCGCGCCCAGCAGAACGTGATAGACGCCCTTGAAGTCGCGCGCCGCCTCGACAGACGGAATGTTGAATGCCTCCTCCACGACGCAGATCGTCGTCGCGTCGCGCCGGGAATCCGTACAGATCCCGCAGGGCTCCACGTCCGTCATGTTGTTGCAGATCGAGCAGCGGAAGATCTTTGTCTTGACGTCCAGAATCGCGTTGGCCAGAGCCTCGGCCTCGTGCATCGGCCGTTTGAGGATGTGATACGCCAGCCGCGCGGCAGACTTCTCTCCCACGCCCGGCAGCCGGGTGAGCTCGTTGATGAGATGCGCGAGTGGAGGAGCGGTCATGGGCAAAGATGAAAGATGAAAGATGAAAGATGAAGAACTACGCTCGGCGCGTTACTGACCGGCTCTTCACCCGCTTTACACATGTTACAAGGATCCTTGTCAACTGCTCGGCCTCGTCATCCAGTTCCTGGACGACTTTGGATGAGCCGATGCCCGCTTCTGTGAGAAGAGACAACCAGTAGCGTGTCTCTTCGAGTTCCTGGAGTGCCGTCTCGAACTTCGAGATCACTTCTGCATTCGAACGGCCCCTATGCCCCTCGGCATAGTTAGCTCCAACTGAGGTTCCTGATCGCAGCAACTGCTTTCCGATGACCTGGGCTTCAGGTGCTTGAGGCAGCCCGGAGTAGAGTCTGATCACCGAGAGCGCAAAGCGTTTCGTTCGCACTCCCAGGTCTTCATCTTTCATCTTTCATCTTTGCTCTCACAGCCCCGGGATTTTCATGCCGCCCGCCATTCCGCCGAGCTGGTCCTGCATTGCTTCGTCGACTTTGCGGCCGGCTTCGTTTACGGCGGCGGTGATGAGGTCCTGGAGCATTTCGACGTCTTCGGGATCGACGGCTTCCTTTTCGATTTTCACGGAAAGGACTTCTTTGCTTCCCGTCATCTCGACGGTGACCATGCCGCCACCGGAGGAGCCTTCCACTTTCAGGTTGGCCATCTTCTGCTGCATCTGTTCCTGCATCTGCTGGGCTTGTTTCATCAGGTGCTTGATATTCATGGGAGTCTCCTAATCCGAGGGTGATGATTTTCTGTTCTTCTTGACGACGACTTCGGCCCCGAGGTGCTTTGCGAAGCCTTTCAGGACGGGGTCTTCGGCCAGTGCCGAACGCGGCTCCTTCTTCGCGCCGGCTGCCTCCGGCTGTTGTGTCGGCACAACGCGCACCCGCATCGGACGGCCGTACGATGTAGTGGCTACCGACTCGAGGAAGAGGAGTTGCTCGGCGTCGGACACAAAGTCCATGGCGAACTGCTGATCGGGTTCGAACTCCCATGTGATGGTGTCCGCCGTAATCGCGCAGTTCGCGGCCTGACCCAGATAGCTGCCGGTCAGTTTCCGCTGCGCGTGGACAAGCCGTAGAAGCTCATCGGCACCGGGGTCGGTTCCAGCAGGCCTGACTGCCGCGCTCTGAATGGCTGGAGGGGGCGGCGCAGATGCAGCGGGAGTCCGGGGGAGTTCGGCGCGCGACGGAGATTTTCGCGCAGGAGGCGGTGGAGGAGTACTCCCTCCGGAGAGCACATCTTCGACTGCCCGGAGACGCGGCAGCATCGCGGCTTTCAACAGCGAGATCTCCACGGCAAGTCGCTGGTGCTCCGCCTTGCTGATGATCTCGTCATCGCGAATCAGAAGATTCAGGAGCCGCAGCACCTCGGAGTATTCGAACATCGTCGCGATGCCGCGAATGACCTCGACCTCTTCCGGGGGAAGCGACAGCATCGAATCGGGAGCGCCACTGCGAAGCAGCATCACGTTTCGCAGGAATCCGAGAAAGTCGCGGTAGAGGAGCTTGAAGTCCCGCCCGCTGTCGGAGGCTTCCTCGAGGGAGGAAAGAATTGCCGCCGCATCCCCTTCACCGATCTCGCGTGCCACGCGAGAGAAGAAGTGCGTGTCGGAAAGCCCAAGGATTGTCGTGACGTCGGCGAGTCGCACGGTGCGGCCGCTGAAGGCGATGACCTGATCGAGGAGGGAGAGCGAGTCGCGGACACTTCCCTCACCACGACGGGCGATCATCTCGAGCGCAGCGGTTTCGGCCTCGATGCCTTCTTCGCTGCAGATCTCCTCGAGGCGCGCGACGAGGTCCGCCTGCGTGATCTTGCTGAAGACGAAACGCTGCACGCGGGACAGGATCGTGGCCGGGACCTTGTGCATCTCGGTCGTCGCCATGATGAATGCGACGTGAGGAGGCGGCTCCTCAATGAGTTTCAGCAGGGCATTCCATGCAGCGTTCGACAGCATGTGCGCCTCATCGATGATGAAGATGCGCGTGCGGTCGCGAGCGGGCTGAAACTGCGTGACTTCCCGCAGCTCGCGGATGTTGTCGACGTTCGTGTAAGTCGCCGCGTCGATCTCACGAACGTCGAGGTCGATGCCCTCGGTGATCTCACGGCAGATCGAGCACTCGTTGCACGGCTCGGCCGTCGGACCCTTTACGCAGTTGATCGCCTTCGCAAAGATCCTCGCGGCAGTCGTCTTTCCGACTCCGCGAACTCCGGAGAAGAGGTAAGCGTGATGGATGCGTTCCTGTTCGATCGCGTTCTGCAGCGTCCGAACGACGGTCTCCTGACCGATGATGTCGCGGAACGTCTGCGGGCGCCATTTGCGTGCGAGAGCTTGATAGGACATTGGGGGAGAGTAGTCAGTACACAGTAGACCGTAGACAGTAGGTTCTCGTGAAGTCTACTTCAGAGCGGCCTGGCAGCAGTGTATGTGATGTCATCCTGAGCGAAGCGAAGGATCTTCTCGAGGGGATCAAGCGGCGCAAGATGATCCTTCGCTTCGCTCAGGATGACAAGTTCTTCAGATCCTTCGTCGGGGGCGAGGGTCTCCGGCGGTCGTACACAGGGAAACCTGGGAAGTAAACCCTCGCGCGACCCTACTGTCTTCTGTCTACTGTGTACTGTCTACTCCGTGACCTCTCTCCTCAGAAGAGCCCAGGTTGACTGCGGCACACAGGGAGGCGACCTTATCGCTGCTTCCTTCCGGACCTGACGAGGTTCGGTTGCTCCTGCTGCACAGGACCCGGGCTCATCTGAAGAGAGAATTCAGAATTGAGAATTCAAAATCCAGAAAAAGGCAGGTGGCTTTCTGCATTCTGAATTCTCAATTTCGCCGCAGGCGACAAATTGGCGGAGAGAGTGGGATTCGAACCCACGGTACACTTTCATGCACACACGCTTTCCAAGCGTGCTCCTTAAGCCACTCGGACATCTCTCCTTTTTCAAAGAATGAAGAATTGAAAATTCAGAATTCAGAAAAGGCTGGGCGGCGGCTTTCTGAATTCTGCATTCTAAATTCTGAATTTCGCCGAAGGCGACGAAATGGCGGAGAGAGAGGGATTCGAACCCTCGATACCTGTGAAGGTATAACGGTTTTCGAGACCGCCGCATTCAACCGCTCTGCCATCTCTCCGTGTCATCGGTGACGCCTTGCTTCAATCGGTGTCGAACGTCCGGCCCCGAAGCTGTCTGAAGAACTGCTGGAGCATCACTCTGGAACGCTCCTCTCCCACGCCGGATATCAGATGCACCCGGTGATTGAGCCGCGGGTCCTGAACCAGATTCCCCAGGGACCCGCAGAAGCCGGCTTTCGGATCGTACGCCGCAAAGATCAATGTTCCGATCCGGGCGTTCACGATTGCCCCGGCGCACATGGCGCACGGCTCGAGGGTGACCACCATCGTTGTCTCGTTCAGCCGCCAGTCGCCGATGGCCTTTGCCGCTTCCGAGATCGCCTGCAACTCGGCATGACCCAGAGGGTCGCCGGCCTCGCGGCTGTTTCGCCCCCGGCCGATGATCTCGCCGGCGCGATTCACGACGACAGCTCCGATCGGGATCTCCCCCTCACGGCCCGCCTCTTCGGCGAGAGTGAAGGCTTCGTTCATCCAGACGTTCTGATCCATCTTGTCAAAGAATATAACGGCGGGCCGAGAGGCCAGCCGCGGCAAACGAAGGGTTGGTGCACCCTGGAGGACTCGAACCTCCAACCTCCTGATCCGTAGTCAGGTGCTCTATCCAATTAAGCTAAGGGTGCATCAGGAAACCATTCAACTGAGAGGGAGGGATTCAAATTCCGACCGATCGGCGGCGAATTCTATCCACCGCTGCCCCCGAAGTCCACTGGGATGCGGACGAGACGGGATGGAGCCGGCGAGCCGGCGCGGCAGCAGAGACTCCCGTCCAGACAGCAGCCTCCCCGCACATCCCCACTCCCGAGTCAGGCGGTTCGTTCTACGGCAGGAGACGCAGACGGGCGGGCTGTTTCCATAGGCGCCGTGCGGTATGATATGGCCCAATTCCAAGGTGATACGTCAATGAACGATCAGGATTTCTTTCAGCGCGTCGGGAAAACTCTGCTTTCGTACCATCTGATCACACCGGATCAGCATTCAGAGGTCAACACTATGGTCCGAGATAAGGGGCTCAGCTTCGAGCACGCCCTCTCCCAGGCCGCCCAGGTTGACCAGCTTACGTACAGGAAGGTGCTCGAGGAGGTCTCGGGTTGTATCGCCGTCGATCCCTCCCAGATCGCTATCGACACCGAGTTCATCGAATCGATCCTCGAGGTTCTTCCCCTGAGCGTCATCGTTGCTCTCAAGGTCTTTCCCGTTTCCATGAAGGGCAACCAGCTCACGCTGTCGATGCCGAACCCCGCGGACGACGAGCTGATCACTGAACTCGAGTCGACCACCTCGATGCGGGTCAAGCCGGTGGTGACGACCTATCGAGGCGTCCAACAGGCGATCGAACAGAACTACGGCACGAAACTTCGAGACGTTCTGAAAGAGCTGCGTGACAACAACGGCACCAACGTGCTGAGTTCGGTTCACGAAAAGAAGATCCGCGAGGGTCTCGTGCCTTCCTACGAGAAGTTTCTCAGCGTGGTCAATCGGGAGTACGACCGCGCGAAAGAAACGCCAGAAAAGCTGGGACACTTTCTGGTCCACCCTCACGTGGTCTCCTACACCCAGCGACTGATGATGGACCTCATCCTTCGCAACTGCAGCGACATCCACATCGAGCCGTCCTCCAACACGTATCGAATCAGAAGTCGCATCAACGGCGTCCTGCGCACGATCCACGAACTGCCGAAGAAGCTTGGCGAGGTGGTGAACATGCGCATGAAGGCCGTGGCCAACATGGAACAGGGAGAGTACAAGTCGCCCAAGGACGGGCAGATCAGCTATTCGCCCGTCTATGGTCGGCGGGTCGAGTTCCGCGTTTCCGTACTCCCGACGCTCAACGGCAACAAGACGGTCATGCGCCTTCTGGAGAAGCAGAATCAGAACGTCGGGCTCGACAAGATCGGGCTGTCCCCTGAGGACATGGCCATCATCAATCGAAACATTGCAGCGCCGAACGGTTTGATCCTCGTCACCGGTCCGACCGGTTCGGGAAAGACTTCCACCCTCTACTCGATCCTGTCGATTCTGAACGATGACGAGACCTGCGTGCTCACCGCAGAAGAGCCGGTCGAGTCGGAGATCCCCGGCGTGGTTCAGGTCCCTTGTGGTCCGACATGCACGTTCGCGGATGCCCTGCGGTCCTTCCTTCGCCAGGATCCGGACGTCATCATGGTGGGTGAAATTCGCGATCAGGAGACTGCCGACATCGCGCTCAAAGCCGCACTGACGGGTCACCTCGTGCTGTCCACCCTGCACACGAATGATGCGCCGACCGCCGTGATGCGCCTTCTGAACCTCGACATGGACCCGTTCGTCGTCGCTTCTTCGCTGAGAATGGTTGTGGCGCAGCGGCTCATGCGAACACTCTGTAAGGAGTGCAAGAAGCCGGTGAAGAGGGACGACCTACTCAAACAGTTCAACGCTCTCGACGTCCCTGAAACCGACGACCTGTTTACCAAAGGTGGATGCCCGAAGTGCAACCAGAGCGGTTACGCGGGACGGATGGGAATCTTCGAGATCCTACAGGGTGGGGACGAGATGACGGACGCCATCAATCGCCGGGCACCGCTCGGGGAGATCCGGGAGCTCGCCGAAAAGAACGGAATGCGTTCTCTCCGGACCAGGGCGTTGCAGCTATGCGCCGCCGGTACCACTTCAGTCGAAGAAGTTGTGCGTGTGACCGCCGAATAACGTCGAAGGGGAACAATGAAGATCCACATTTCGCGACAGGGAATTGTCATCAGGACCGTTGAAGTCAAGGGCGACAAGGGGTCGATCGGAAGCGGAGCCGACTGTGCGGTTCGACTTGATGACCCGTATCTTGCTGCACATGTCGCAGACATTGTGAATCGTGGGGGAGAGTGGCGAATCGTCGACGCTGCCACGAGTATCGACGGGGTCTCTCACAATGGAAGGCGCGTCGAGGACGAGCCCCTCGTCTCGGGCGAACGTTATTCACTAGGCGCATTCGAACTGATGGCAGAGGGAGTGGGCCCTGCAGCTTCACCCGTGCCGTTGTCGGCTCCATCGCATGGCGTTCCGCCGCCGCGGCCGGGCGGGCCCCCGACGATGATGGACGAGCCTCCCATCCCGAAGACAATGTTCGAGACGCCGATTCCGGGAGAACTCGCTGGCTCGAACGCTCCCCCGCCGGCAGCGCCTCAGTTCACGCCATCCGCCCCCTCAGGGTTCCAGCCGATCGGACAACCGGCGGCGGCAGTCCCTCCCCCTGCACCTCCCCGACCCGCGGCTCCGCCTCCGAAAAGGCGATCGAAGCTTCCGTTGATCCTTGCGCTCTTCGCTCTGATGTTCGTCGTTCTGGTTCTTGCAGGCGTAATCTTCATGATGGGCGGAAAGGATGAAAAGGTCGCTACTCCGACCGCCACTCCGACTCCCGCTCCGACTCCCGCCGCCGCAGTCGTCGCTCCAGCGGAAGCAGGAAACCAGAAGGCGTCGGCCCTCGAGATCGATGAGGCGCTGCAGTCGTGGGAAGCCGCAATCCAGGCGGGCGGGAACGACGAGCTTCGAGTCAGGTACGCGAAACTCGCATACGACGCGGCAATGGTACACGCTGCGGCAAACGATACCGACAAGTCGAAGAGCTACCTGGAGCGGGTCATCAAGTTCGGGCCAGCCGACAGCCCCGAAGTCGAGGATGCGAGAGCGCGAACGGGATCGTAGTCCCTTGGAGCGACTCCTCGCGGGCGAGCACCGACCTTAATGGCTCTGAAGCGACAGGACCGGCGCCGGTGGCAGACGCTTGTCCGGACCTTCGGTAGCAGCACCCAATCCCGTCCCCAGAATGGCAGAAAGCGCTGAATTCCGGTGCTGACGACCTATGCCCGGCAGACAAATTGAAAGGGTATACACTTCAATGATGGGCGCTGCTGACGACAGTATGCGGAGACGCGGTTTCTCTTTCAACATGCGTCGCGCCAGCTTGGGACTGCTCGTTTTTCTGTCGCTCGCTGTTTCTGCTCTAGCTGTAAAGTTCGCATTTCGCCCGTTATCTCAAGAGATCCAATCCCCCCATCTCCAGTGGCTCTATGTACACATCTTTGCGTCGGTGTTCGCGCTTGCTCTCGGGCCTTTTCAGTTTTCCGCCACGTTGCGAAAAGCTCGCATCCGTTTGCACCGATTGCTGGGCAGGCTCTACCTCGGAGTTGGTGTTGTGGCAGGTGGCGTTTCCGGCCTGCTCGTAGCCTTCTATTCGCCTAACCAGTTTTCAATCCGACTCAGCTTCGCCTGTCTCGCGCTAGTGTGGCTCTACACAGGTCTTCGCGCGTATCGTGCGATCCGTGTTCGGGACATTGAAGCCCATCGTCGCTGGATGATTCGCAACTTCGCCCTCACGTTCGCAGCGGTTACCTTCAGGATCATCCGTCCCCTTCTGGTAGGTGGATTCGGGATTCCCGACGAGCTTGGCAGTGAGCTCGCCGCGTGGCTCTGCTGGATCCCGAATCTTCTGGCCGTAGAGCTGTGGCTCAGCCGCCCCCAGCGAACTATTGACGCAATAAAGATCGGCAATCCGGGGATGTCTCTTGAGTCGAACGCCAGCACCGACGTTCGCTGATCACTGGCGACGTGGAAGCTCGGCGAGGCTCCCGGAAAGTCCGGAAGGACGCGGATGACAGAGCGTTTGATTTCGTTACAGCCTCATCGGATGACACCCGCGGCCCGTGGCGGCCTGCTCGGGTGGCGATGACCCCGCCCTCCTCAGAAGATCTCGCCTCGCGCAGAACGATCCGCAGGATCTGGATTGCGCTGCCGTTTGTCTTTCTGTTCTGGGGGGGGCTGCACACTCCGATTCTTGTTCTCGACTTCTGGTGGCACCTGAAGCTGGGTGAAATCATCGTCTCTACTCGATCGATTCCGACGACGGATTTATTCTCATTTACTGCAACCGGCAGGCCCTTCCTCGCTCAGAACTGGCTGGCCGAGATCTTTCTCTACCTGGGCTTCCGAAGGTTGGGCCTCGAGGGCTTGATTGTCGTAGGTGCTCTTGTCGCGCTGGGCGCTCTGTTTTTCGTCCATAAGATTTCCAGCAGCGCGGTCCGAAGCGTTCGCGCGGTTGCGACGGCCGACCTGCTCGTCGTCGTTGGACTGATGCTCTGCAGCAATCTGCGAGCGCAGCTCCTGTCGTTCCTTTTCTTCGCGATCACGTACTGGGCACTCGAAGATTTCCGCCTTGGTCGATTGAGACGGTTGGTAATCCTTCCGGGAGTCATGCTTCTGTGGGTAAACATGCACGGCGGATTCGTGTTGGGTCTGGCCCTTTTCGCGATCTACGTCGTTGCGGAGGCGATATCGGACGGATGTAGTGGACGGCTGCGCGTTACGGCCCCCCTACTTGCCCGAGCGACCATCCTGCTCGGGTTGACTGCGCTTGTGACTCTGGCAAATCCGTCGGAATGGCGGGTTTATGAATACGTCACTGACGTGGCGCGTGACCGTTCCTCCCAGCAGTATGTTCAGGAATGGCAGGCACCCCGAATCGAAGAGCCGAAAATGCTCGTGGCGATTTTCGTACCGGCAATCCTGGTTTTGATGGCGATGATTATTTCGCGGAGACGCCCGGCTCCAATCGAGTTACTGCTGGTTTTCCTGTTTCTCGGATTCGCTCTGCTCTCCCGCCGTAATGCAATCTGGTTTTCGCTCATCGCAGGACCGATTCTAGCCAGGCAACTCGAGCAGATTGATTGGGGCAGGTTGGGCACGCGAGTTCGTGGATCGGGCGAGCCATCTCTGTTGGCGCGACGAGTTCTAAATGTAGCGATTGTCGTCGTGCTCGTAATCGTCTCGGTCATTGCGTCGCCGTGGATCTATCCACGGTTGGGCAACGACAGGATTGGCACTTCGATACTGGAGAATCGAACTCCCGTCGGCGCCGTCGACTTCATGGAAGCTAACGCGACGTTCGGTCGGCTCTTTCACTCGCAGATTTACGGAGACTATCTGATCTGGCGACTCTGGCCCAGACAGAAAACGTTCATCGATGGACGCGTCCATCTTTTCCCTCTGGAGATCACAGACGGCTACATCGAAGCAATTGACGCCATCGATTGGGAAGAGTGGTTTCAGCGCTGGCGCATTGAGTACGTTCTGCTGAGCAAAGACAAGTCCGAAGACGGGTCTCTGATCCGCGAGATCCGCGAGGCGACTGATTGGCGCCTGATATTTGAAGACACGCGCTCGGTGCTTTTTTCCAGGGTATCTCCCGAAGCGCGCAAGAGGCCTTGACAGCCAGTACTGCATGGCGGTCAGGCCCTCGCTTGCTCGGAATCACGCAGCTTCGCTACCCGGTAATTTGAGCGCTCGCCAGAGGAATCCAGAATGAGCTCGCGCCGTCCGAGACTTTCGCCCAGGTTCCGACTGAGTAGACGAAGTTCAGATTGGCTCCTGCTTTGAGCTTCTTTACGGTGGCGAATGTCGCTCCGGGCCCTGCATATGCTTCCACCGCTGTCCGCGTCTTCATCGTTCGTTGCTTCTGGCTCTTTCGAGTCAGCGGGCTGTCGTCCGTTCTGCCGTCATAGCGGACTGTTTGCCCGCTCTTCGGTACTTCGCCGGAAGTGACCTCGGCGATGGCGGTTTCGGGCGCGACCTTCTTCACGCGGCCGCTCCCGATCTTGTCGGTGCCGTCATAAACACCGAAGACATCGCCGGCTTCGATCTGGCAGGCCGTACCGCAGTCGATGGTGAATGTGTTCGTGTTCTTATCGCTGACGGAGACCCGTCCCTGCCATTCGATGCTCTCGAGCTCCGCCAGTAGATACTCGACAGAATCGGCCGCCACTTTACGGGTGACATCGCCGAGAGCGGTATCTGTGTTTGCGATCTGGTTGATGTCGAGGCCGCCGACATCCACCGCGGTCTTGCGGCCTCGGGAAGAAGCTTCCGCGTAGACTTCTCCAAGCTCCACACTGTCGGGGTCTATCAGTTTAACGCGCGTGCTCATGTCCGCATCCATCGTGATGGATTTGGTGTTGACTGGAGATCGAACACTGGGCCCACCAAGGACTCCGGAAATGGCCCCGATTCCCCTTGCTACGGCCTGGGTATCGACATTCGTTTTGATGTCGCTTTTGTAGTTCGTTACGAGCACAGAGATCGCCGCGTCTCCTCCTCGACCGGTTGCCAGATACTCGCCGGTGCTACCGAGTGACTGAATGATGAGGCTTCCCAGGGAAGCCGGCAGACTCGAGGGCATATTGGGAAGTGGAATCTCCGCCACCTCCGCAACGTAGGCAATCCGTTTCTTCAGCTTCTTGTTTCTGGAGAGGGCGATTGGAGCAGAGCCTGCAGTCTGATCTTCGATCTGCATGGTAGAGAGACTTGCCAGCACGGAAGGGCTCAAGAATCCGGCGACCTGAACAGGCTCGGGCCGAAGAGGGAAGACCAGTGACTGTGACTGCGCGCGTGCCTCTGCATCCCGCGCGCGCTTGAGAGCCGCATTCCGGTCACGCACCGCACGCTGAATGGCAGCATCCTTTTCCTGAATCGTTTTCTGCAGCCTGTCATTCGTTTCCTGCAACTGCTTTTGCAGACCGTCGATCAGTTGCTGCGAGCGGGCGAGCTGCTGCTCGAGGTCCGTCATCGTGAGCGGCTTGCCGGATGCGTCCGGCATCGAGGTTCCGATGGCTGTCGAAGTAGAAGGTGTCGTCAGAGCAGACGTGCTTGCCTGCGTGCCGGTTGTATCAGTCGTCACTTCGGCGACTGAGGCGCTTGCGGTTGTCGCAGCCACCGGAGCTGTAGTGGCCGCGGCGGTCGATGTCTGAGTCTGGGCTGTACTCGGTGCAGTCTTGGTTGCTGTCTGGGTTTCTTTGCTGCCGCTCCTGATATAGATCACCGCTGCGAGCCCGGCCACCATTAAAAAGCCGAGGACGAGAATGACCAGCAACAGCGCCCTGAGCACTCCGCCCTTTTTCTTCACCGGAGCGGCAGGAGTGAAAGCCGGAGCGGAGTGAGCGGATGCTGGAAAGCCGGCCGGGGCGGGCGCCATCGATGCGGGAACTCCTTCATTCATCATCATCATGACTGTTCTCCCTTCTACGGGGGCGTTGCCCTGTGGAATGGCGGAAGCATGGACGCCATCCGGCAACGTAAAGTTGAACTGCAGACGGGGGCCGTTCTTTCCGAGCTGCACGACCTCCTGGGGGCGAAGCACGTGCTCGGTCACACGCTCATCGTTGACGAACGTGCCATTGCTGCTTCCAAGATCGCGAAGCAGCCATCCATCATGACGAGGCGTCAGTTCCACGTGTTTGCCAGACACGATGGAATCGGCCTGCGGATCGAACGCGACGTCGTTGGTCGGGTTCCTGCCGAGAGTGATCCGGTTCTCGCCGAACGTCTGTTCCTGACCCGCTCTTGATCCACTGAGATGACGAATAGTAATTTCCACAGGAGACCTCGGTTTTTTGAATTGACGTGAGTATATAACTCTTGCTCGAACGAAATGCATTCGATATGATTCGGAACTTCCAAACTGTGAGCGCCGTCACCGGCAACTTGTCGGGGACATCATTATTCTTGGCTGTCAGGAACGCCTGACGCTGAATGTCGGCCAGACTATGGACCACATATCGAGTTTCGGATCACGGAAGACCGTTGCGCGGTATCTGCGCGATGAACAGGGTCAGGCCATCACCGAATACATCCTTATCGTCGGTCTGATCGTGCTACCTATAGCAATCGCATTTAACACGCTTCGGAATCCATTGCGGGGATACCTCGATCGAATTGCGAAACTGTTCGCCGGTCCGGGGATTTGATGTTCAACGCTTCAAGTAAGGAGTTTTGCTCATGAAACAAAGATTCAGGCGACTGCGGAGTTTTTTGCTGGATGACTCCGGCCAGGGAATGGTCGAGTACATTCTCATCATTGGACTGATCGTGCTGTTCATTCTCGTGGCTCTTTTCGTTTTCCGGAATGCGATTTCGGCATTTATTGCGAAAGTAGCCGGCGCCCTTGACTCAGGCGCAGGCTCAGTCAAGACGCCCACAGGCTAGGCCTGGCCTGCTCTCGCGAAACAACGAGGAGAGCGTTCCACGATCTAACTGAAGACAGTCCCGGATCTGCCTGGAAGGCGGCCGGGGAGCAGGGCTCTCTGGCCGTTTTCAATCCAGGTTCGCCCTTGAGACGCATATGCGAAACACCCACGTACAGAAGTTTCTTCGCGATGAATCCGGCCAGGCCATGACCGAGTACATTCTGCTTATCGGACTCATTTCAATCCCGATATGGATTGCTTTCCGGCTTCTCCTGATCCGGTTTCTCAATGTATTCATCAGTAGTGTCGTAAGCTCGTTCTCGAGGGGCTGACCTGGTAGAGATCTTGAGGACCGGCGCCCTGCTAGCGGTCGTGATTCCGGCAGCAGTGATTGATTATCGAACGCGGCGGATTCCGAACGCGTTAACGTTTCCCGCAATTCTGGTTGGCCTCTTTTTGTGGGCCATGGGCGGAGAGTGGAAGGCTTTTTTTACGGTTCTTGGGCTGGTTGTACTCCTGCTGGCGATCGGCTTCGGGCTGTACGCGGCAGGCATTCTCGGCGGAGGAGACGCAAAATTGCTCGCGGCGGTAGCAGCACTCATGGGTACCGGGTTCGCGTTCGAAGCCTTGCTCTGGACAGCCTTGTTCGGAGGTGCGGTTGCGCTCGCGGTGCTGTTCTGGCACAAGGCTCTGTTCCCGTTCCTCGGGCACCTGCTGCGGGCCGGCTGGAATTTCGTCGTCTGGCGACTGTCTCCCGGCGACGTCATCGTGGGAGAGGGACATCGAATCCCTTATGCAGTGGTGGTCTGCGGCGGAGTGCTTCTGACGCTGATCGCGGACCGGGCTGGATTCAGTCTGATGGCGGGGATCGAATGAGGCGGCGAACGGGTTCCCGGGGTCAGGCTGCCGCGGAGTTTACAATCTTCACCTTCTTCCTGTTTCTGATGCTTTTTCTGATCCTCCAGTTGACGTTCATCGGGCTGCAGAAGTGGCAATTTGCACACTTCGCGTCGTACTCGGCACGAGTCTGGAGCGTACATAAAGATGAGTCAGCGAACAGCTCGACGATTAAGGTCCAGGGAGCCGCTTCATTGCTCAGTGACTGGAAGCTCCCCGGTCAGTGGGTCTTCCCGATCATCGTTAACAGCGAGAACGCCTCACGAGACGGAGTGACCGGCGTCGAATTCCTGGGCCAGGGTCCCGTCATGAACATCTATCGGGGCTGGATTGGTGAGTCGGTCGCGCTCTGTCCACCTGAGGCCGGCTGTCAGGATGTATTTGACCAAACTCCCCTGACTTTCTTCATTTTCGAAAGCTTCATTCCGATGGTCAAGGAACCGACTGAAAGGCCGGGTCGCCATGATAACGACTGCAACGACACGCCGTGCACGGGCGGGAACGGGCGGTGAGATGATTGAAGCCACCCCGATGCTGACGCCTGTTTCGCGGCGGGCTGAAAGCTCCGAGAGGGGACAGGTTCTCGTGCTGTTCGTCCTCGTGATGCTGACCTGCTGTGCGATCGCGGTGGTTGCGGTGAGCGTTGGACAGGTCACTGTCCGGAGACATCAGGCGCAGATGATCGTCGATGCTGCGGCCTTCGCAGGTGCTGCCAAACAGGCGGAAGGTCTGAACGGTATCGCCCAGCTGAACGAACAATCTCTCCTGCTGCTTCAGGGTATCTATGGCGCGACCTTCATTCCGTACATCGACAGCGACAACACGACCGACATCCGCGCGGTCACCGGTCCAATCTCAGCTGCCACCAACGACTGGGCCGAGGAGGTACTGACAGACTATCAGGAGATCTTCGACACCATTGACGGCGCCATCAGAGTCATCAATCGCACTTACTCCAACGCCGGCCTTCCGAGAATCGCCGCCGAGCAGGTCATCGATGCGAACTTCGGCAACGGAAATGACAGAATTTTCAAGTCCGCCGACAAGGGATCTTCGGGTTACGCTAATCCGCTGGACCTCGTCAAGAATGGCGGAAGGCTCGTGACTCTGACGGACCGGGATACCTACCGGGGCCACACCTACACATATTTCTACAATCCGCTTGGCAACAGTATCGCCGTCACCACCTGCCGAAATCTCCCGAACGCTCCGCTGCCTCTCGGGCTGGCCTGCTTCGCTCTTCTCACGGCCCAGTACGCACTCGCAAACACCGCCATCGCGATAAAGCGGGAGGCGGATCCGATCGAGTACGAGACGGGACGCTTCTACGACCAGAGCTCGGGCGACGACGTTCGATTCACGTACATGCTGACTGTCACGCAGGCGCCCGTGTTGTTCGGAAAGAGCTGGTTCAACGATATTCCCCCGATCACCGTGGTCGCGACGGCCAAACCATACAACGGGTACCTTGGCGAGAAGTTCAACGGGGGTGGTTTTCTCGGGTTAGTCCCTCCCTCGCAGAACGAGGAGATCAAGGTGACCTATCAGGCGAAACTCGTCCCGGTTCGTCAGGTCGACAAATTCTTTGCCGCGGGATTCAACCCCCTCAAGGCGCAAACGATCCTTCACTAATGCGAAAAAATAAAACAGATCACCAGAAGGGACAGGCGGCGGTCGAGTTCATATTCGCACTGCTGTTCCTGATTGCGTTTTCCATGGTCCTGTTTCAGGCTCTGCACTTCGAGCTCGATGTCTTCAACAAGATGGGGATTCTTCGCGCCAAGTCCATGGAACGGATGCACTACAACAATCAGCAGTTCAACAACAGATTCGATGACGATTCGCAGACAGTCAGTTTCAAGCCGCTTCGGGACCTCACCGGCTATCGGGTGATCTTCCAGACCGCGGATCAGAACATGAAGTATCCCGACAAGCGGCTCTCGTACAAACGGGGTACGGCGCCGGCACTCCCTGGAGGCCTCTCGACGGCTTTGATTGCCACCGCGATCGGCTGCATCGGATTTTTCGACCACGCCGAGGACTCGGCAGGCAATTGCACCGTGCCTTTTGAAGCCATCAACAGCGCGCTGGATGCGGTCCCGTAACTTATAATTCCGGAACTCAGTTTCACGATCACTGTCCATAACGTTCAAAAGCAGTCCTGAAAAAACCGAAAAAAGAAGAGGTAATCGATGGGCAAAGGCGCGAAGATCGCGATCGCCGTGGGGCTTGGACTACTGGCGGCACTGTTCGGAATGCTCTATCTCAATGGCCAGCGCAATGCGCTGCTGGGCGGCACCGAACTGGTTCAGGTGTATGTTGCGTCGCGGGACATTCCAGCGAACACGCCTCTCGAGGGCTCCGCGCTCGCGACAAGGGAGATTCCCCGAACATTCCTTCAGCCGGGCTCGATCCCGGTAAGCGAGGTTCCCGACCGGACCAAGATTCAGGGAGTCACCGTGGCGGCGATCGCGACAGGCGAGCAAATCAGCCGCTCGAAGCTGAGTGGAGGAAAAGAGCCGCCGCTCTCGGTCGACTTGAAGGCGATGAAGGGAATGGTGGCCGTGGGTGTAGAGATGGACCGTGCTCCTCAGTCAATCAGCAGTCTGGTCCGACCCGGTGATCGAGTGGATGTGCTGGCATCGTTCGAATTCGAAAAACCCGGAACTCAGGGTGAGTCCTTCACGGAAGTCAGGCCGCTCTTCATGAACGTCGGGGTCGTCGCGATCAACCAGGTCACCGCCAGCACGCGTCAGATTCCAGTCGATCCGAGTGTGGCCGTAGAACCAGTGGATGTCGCGACGGTGACGTTGGCCCTCCCGCCGGCCAATGCACAGCAGCTCGTGCTCGCGCAACAACTCGGAAGTGTCTGGTTACTCCTCCGAGCGCAGGGTGACGACACGCAGAATACATACGAGGTCTGGAACAACGAACGGTTGATCGGTGCGTCCAGCAAGCTCTTCCGGGCGCAGGAAAGTCAGGCGGCGATGCTGCGCCGTTTATCCGGAAGGTGACGATGAAGACATTCATAGTTTCCACGATCCTCCTGCTCACCGCGGTCTCGGTGTTCGCAGCTCCGGCGAAAGTACGCCGCACTGTGGTGATGGCGCAGGGAGAGAAGGTGACGCTTCCAACCAGGGCGCCGGTAACAACCATCACCACCCCGGCGGGAACGAACGAGGGCAAACTGCAAGTCGTCCGGGCCATTTTTCAACAGTACGATCAGTCAGTTACGCTCGAAGCGGTGAAGCTCGGCGAGGCGAAACTTCTGATCGAGGGAACGGACTCGCGGATCGGCGAGGTGCTGAAGGTGATCGTGACGAGCAAGGATCTCGCGGCGCGCCACCGGAACGTGGTCGGTATCATGGCGGGAGTGGCCGGGATGAGCTCGGAAGACATTCACATCGCAGGGGACAGGATTGTCGTCACGGGCGAGGTGTTCTCGCTGACGGATCTGAACCGCTGCGGCGCGATTGGATCGCAGACGGCGCCTCCTCCGGCCCGAGGCAGGGCGAGAAGGCCGGCCAGGAGTCCGGTCGTTTGTCTCACACGAATGAGCAGCGCGGCGCCGGCAATTTTTCCGGATCGCGGCTACATTCCGGCGGTAAGTCTCGACGTGGAGGAACAGATCGTTCCGATGTCCGACGCGAACGCGCCGGGCGGCGAAGGCGAGTCGATGTGGAGCGCGGTCGTCAGGCTCGGTGACGTCCCGGTTCTGATGATGGACTCCAGCGAGCGCTCTACTCTGATCCAGCGCGTAGCGAATCTGGCCGAGAACCTCAGCCGGGCCTCCGCAGAGTGGCGGGCGGCAGCGGAAAAGAACGAAGTTTATCCGACCGTTTTCCAGGCGCGGTCGAGCGGTGGAAAATACGAGATCAGCATGGTGTGGAGGTTCGATCAGGGAACCCGTGGCGAACCGCTGATTCAGTTCTCACCGCAGGAGGTGCAGAGGGCCAGCATCCGCGCAGGGGGCGCCAGCGATCGACTCGTTTCGTGGTGGACCGCGCTGCTCCAGGACTCGTTCCGGCTCTACTACCTGGCCCAGCGGCCCTCCGGTACCCTTTCGGCGTCTACGAACGATCCCTTGCTCCCGATCTATGAGAGCGCGGTTCGACTCGCCGATGGAAAATTCGAGAGGACCAACTCGTCGGTCGCCGTCGCGCGTGGTTATTATGCGCTGAAGGCTGCGACTGGCCGCGATCCATTCGAGGACCTGTTGACACGCCCACCCGCTGATTTCACGGCTGCGCCTCTGGGACGATAACCCCATGGCGACCCGCGGAGCGATTGTCAGCATGCTGTCCCGCAAAGGGGGGACTGGTCGCTCGTTTCTGGCTGTCAACACCGCAATGGAGCTGCGCCGAGTGACCAACCGGCCGGTGCTGCTCATCGACATGAACCTTCCTTATTCGGGCGATTGTCTGATGCAGCTGGGCCTCGGTTCGGCGAGCGCGATGACCGACTACGCCGCGCGCATCGATTTTCTGACCGCGTCAGCTCTCGAGGGCCGGCTCAGCCAGCATTCATCCGGAATCAGCGTGCTGCCGGCGTGCATCAAGGTCGAGGTCTCGCGGCTCATTACGGCGGACGTGGTTCAAAAATTTCTCGACGTTCTGCAGGACATCTTCGCTTACATCGTCGTCGATCATGGCAGCGACTTCGCCGAGCAGACCTTCGCGGTTCTCGATCGGAATTCGCTCTCCGTTCTGGTGATGAACCAGGATCTTCTGGCGATCAATCAGACGCGGAAACTGAACGACTTCATGCGCGCGATTCACTACCCGAAGGATCGCATCCACTACGTCGTGAACAAGGCGGTCCCTGACACCAAGGTGACGATCGAGATTCTTCAGGCGAACGTCGACAAGCAGATTCTCGGAATCGTGCCCTATGACCCGGCGACGGTTCAGGACGCGATGCTGAGCGGCCATCCGGTCCAGCGTAATGCGAAGCTTCCGCTTTCGAACGCCCTTGAACAATTTACAGCAAAGGTTCTCTACTACATGGACCGGCTCTCGTCCGACAGAGAGCATGGAATCTCCAGCGACTTCCTGTCGCCCGGAGAAGAAGGCGCACCGGCCGAGAAGGCCGAGCTCGCGAACGCGAACGCGATCATCGCGCTGAAGATCAAGGTGCACCAGCGGCTTGTCAGAGAGATGAGCATGCAGGAGTTTGCCGTCACCAACAAAGCGCCGACGGGCAAGGAACTTCTCGAGATGCAGATGCGCACCGACGCGGTGGTCTCACGCATCCTGGACGAAGAGGGCGGCGATATCGTTCCCTCCGTCGAAGAGAAGCGTCGCGTCACCAAGGAGATTACGGAAGAGGCGCTCGGTCTCGGACCGCTGGAGCGATATCTCGCCGACCCGAAGGTCAACGAGATCATGGTGAACGGCGCCGATCAGATCTACCTCGAGCAAAGTGGAAAGATTGTCCTTTCGCAGCACCGGTTCACCTCCGAGGATCAGCTCCGGAGAATCATTGAGCGGATCGTGATCCAGGTCGGGCGCCGCATCGACGAGCAGTCACCGCTGGTCGACGCTCGATTGCTCGATGGCTCCCGCGTTAACGCAGTGATTCCCCCGGTGGCGCTCGATGGGTCTAAGCTGACCATCCGAAAGTTCAGCAAGGAGCGCCTCGGCGTCAAAGACCTGGTCCGATTCAACAGCATCACACCGCAGATGGCGCAGTTCTTTGAGGCAGCGATTCTGTCGCGGAAGAACATCGTGATCTCAGGCGGAACCGGTTCAGGAAAAACCACGCTGCTGAACATTCTCTCCTCGTTCATCCCGGCTGACGAGCGGATCGTCACCATTGAGGACTCGGCCGAGCTCCAGCTGCCGCAGGAGCACGTTGCGAGACTCGAGACACGTCCTCCCAACATCGAAGGTCAGGGAGAGATCTCGATTCGGGATCTGGTGAAGAACTCGCTCCGCATGCGTCCCGATCGAATCATCATCGGAGAGTGCCGCGGTGGCGAAGCGCTCGACATGCTTCAGGCAATGAACACCGGTCATGACGGCTCGCTGACGACGGCTCACGCCAATACACCTCGCGATGCGCTATCGAGGCTGGAGACGATGTGTCTGATGGCCGGGATGGATCTGCCCGTGCGGGCGATCCGCGAACAGATAGGATCTGCCGTTCACCTGATCGTGCAGCAGAGCCGGCTTCAGGACGGATCGCGCAAGGTTACTTACGTCACAGAAGTGACCGGTCTGGAAGGCGAGAAGATTCTAATGCAGGATATTTTTCGCTTTGAGCAGCGCGGGGTGGATGCGACCGGGAAGGTAAATGGATTCTTCGCTCCGACGGGCAACATCCCGACGTTCCTCGACGAGCTCGTCTCAAAGGGTATCGGTGTCAGCCGGGAAATCTTCGTCCAGCAGAGGATATGAGCATGAACCTCCTTCTGATAGCGTTGTTTCTATGGTTCCTCACGGGATTCGTCATCACGTTGTTCTTCGGCGAGGCGATCACGGCGTGGATTCGAAAGTTCAACCGGCGCTACGGAGAAAAATACGCGCATTACATGCGGCAGCGCGGCAAACCGGAAGAGCCTGAAAAGTGGGCGAAGTGGTTTCTTCGCGCGCAGCTGGCCGCTTTGGGTATCGGCCTGGTGTTCTTTCAGAACCTCACCTTCGCTCTATGGTCGCTCGGCTTTGTCCTCTTTGCCATGTATTACGTCTCCAAGCTTCTGCACAAACGGGAGCTCGAACGGTTCGACAATCAGATGGTGGACATCACCTATGCGATGAAGAATTCCCTCAAGGCGGGTATGACGCTCCAGCAGGCGATGACGCTGATCGCAACCGAGTTCACATCCCCTGCATCTGACGAGTTTCGAGTTGCTCTCGGTGAGATTCAGCTGGGAGCTTCGATCGAGGAGTCGCTCAAGCACATGGACGAGCGGCTGAATAACCCGGACTTCAAGATCATGGTGAATGCCATCGAGATCCTGCGGCAGACGGGCGGCAACATGGTCGAGACGTTCGAGAACATCACTGAAACGCTGAAGAGCCGCAAGCGCGTCGAGGGAAAGATCAAGACCCTGACCGCGCAGGGAAGGATGCAGGCAATCATTCTCTGTGCAATGCCCTTCGTCATGGCTGCAATGCTTTATTTTCTGAATCGCCCGTACATCGAGCCCCTCTTTACGACGATTCTGGGCAACGTGCTCCTTACGATCGTCCTGCTGATGGTCAGCTCCGGATGGGTCATCATCAACAAGATCATCGCCATCGAGGTCTGAGATGCTTCTGCTGCTGATTTTCATTCTTCTCACTGTCGCCGCGTCGATCTTCATCTACAACGCGCTTCCCGATTTTCAGAAGATCAATCTGAACAAACGGTTCGAAGACCAATTGGGAGCAGGAAGAGAGGCGCCTGGTCTTTTCAAGATCTTCCGTCTCCCGATTCTGCTTTTAACCGACCTTGCTTCGTCGCTGCAGATGACCAAAAGCAGGGAACGGTATCAGCGAGACCTCGGCAGCCTCGGCCTTGAACGAGTGGTGACGGTCGATCAGCTCATTGCCCTCAAGCTGACGCTGTTTTTTGTTACCCTGCTTTACGCGTTCATGCTGCTCGCGCTCCTTCCTCCGTTTCTTGCGATGCTGCTTCCTCTGCTCGGTTGGATATATGTCGACATCTGGCTCAAAGACAAGATCAGCCAGCGCCGGCAGAAGATCAAATCAAAGCTTCCGTTTCTTCTCGATATGCTGACCCTTTCTGTCGAAGCAGGTCTCGAGTTCACAGCGGCCGTCAACAAGATCGTCACCAAGATGGATCCTTCCCCGCTTCGAGACGAGCTCACAGTGTTTCTCCGGCAGATGCAGCTCGGAATGAGCCGCAAGGAGGCATTGAAGGCGATGGCCGATCGCACAAATGTTCAGCAGATTAATTCAATGGCCGCGGCATTGATTCAGGCTGCCGAGATGGGGTCGAGCATCGGTGGGGCGCTCCGAACGCAGTCCGAGATCATGAGTGGAGAACGATTCGTCGATGCCGAGAAGAAGGGTGCCGAGGCTTCGCAGAAGATGCTCTTTCCGATGATCGTGTTTATCATACCCGCGGTCATGATGGTCATTCTGGGCCCGTTGATGATTCAGTTCATCTACGGCCGCTGATGGCTCAGCCTGCAGGTCGCGCTGTCTCGAAAGCTGCGGATGTCCCTTTGCAACACGCGATGAAGAGGGTCGTCACGGCTAAGACGTTTCGAGAGCGATTTTTTGGATTGATGGGCAAACGCGATCTGACAGGTTGTTTCGTGTTGTTTCAGGACTGCCGATCGATTCACACATGCTTCATGAGGGCGCCGATCGACGTCGCGTTTCTCGACCGAAAGGGAACAGTCGTGACTCAGCATGATTCTGTAAGTCCATGGAGGCTGGTCTGGGGCGGAACGGGAAGTTATGCCGCTCTGGAGGTTCCGGCCGGTTATCTTCGCAGTCGAGGCATCAAACCGGGAGACGTGATCGCATGCCAGCCAGACTGATTCTGTACCGGGGAAATGAGAAGCTCGGCCTCGATCTCAAGGACGGCGTGTACCGCATCGGGCGCGACAAGCCTGCGGACGTCGTCATCCCTGATCCTACGGTGTCCGGGAATCACGCCGAACTGCAGATTCACGGAAACACGGTTCAGATTCGCGATCTTGGAAGCACAAACGGGACATTCGTCAATGAAGCTCCCCTGAAGTCGCTCACGACGGTGAAGCCCAGCGACCAGCTGCGCTTTGGAAGCGTCCGCGTGGCCATCGAGATGGTGGAGGAAGACCGGCCCGTTGTCGCGCCGTCAAAACCAGCCAGTGAAGCCGCAGCGGAGAAAGTCGCGGCCGTGAAGGGCGCTGCCAGCAAGTTGCCATGGGGTTTCAGGTTCTGGCTGGGTGGGGCAGCTGCCATATGTCTGCTCATGATTCTCTTCATGTTCGTGCAGGTTTATGTCGACCGATCCGTTGCGGTACGCCGCCAGGGCGAAAAGTTCAAAGGGTTTGCTGCGCAGTACATGCATGTGCTCAGGGAACCCGCTGTCACCGAAGTTCCCGCTCCGGTCGTGGACTCCTCCCTTGCTGAACCGCTGATGATCGCGGACCGGAACGGCAAGGTTCTTTACCCGCCACAATCCCCCGGAAGCAAAGAGCCTTCACCGTTTATCAATCCCAAGACTGGACAACCGTGGGAAAACATCAAGCGGGGCCTCGTTCCGTATCCGGCGCTCGCGGGGTTGGGGGGGGAAGCCCCGATTAGTTATCCGGTGCAGATCGGGGGCGACCTTCTCGGTTTCGTCATGGCCCGTCCCGCACCTGATCCTGACTCCGACCAACAGTTCATCCTGCTCGTAGTGGCATTTGCAGGCGGAATCGCGCTCCTCGCTTTGTTCTTCCTGTTGCGCCCCACCAGTGCCATGATTCGAAGAGAGATCGAGACTTTGAGGTTGAAGCTGAGCCCTTATGCAAATGGATTCGTCGACGATCTGCCGAAGAGTCGAACCGTCCCGGAGCTCGGACTTCTGGCAGTCGAGGTCGAGAAGGAGTATCGCCGGGCGAAGAATCTCACGCCTGATGCGGTCACAATGGGCACTCCGCGAGCAGGAAGCGAACATCTTCCGATGCTCCTTCCTCTTCTCGATGCCGCTGACCTTGGGTGGTGTTTCCTCGACTCGGACTTCAGGATCGTTTCCTTTAATCAGGACCTATCCCGGATTCAGGAACTCGCCGGCGCAACGAACGGGGTCTCGATTTTTGATACCGGCCTGAACAGCCTCCAGTCCAAGGATCTGGTCCGCGCAATTTCCGAGGCCAGAGACTCAGGGATCGGTCGGGCTTCGCTGTCGCTCGCCAGGGATCGGAAAGCCTCGCAATACGATGTCGCCGTCAAGTCCTTCCAGGATCCGACCACCCGCAAGCAGATGTTCGGATTGGTGTTTAACCGGGCGGCGTGAGCGTTCGAGTTGCCCCGAGGATCGGTCGCGACTCGCCTTGCCGTTGTGAACGGGCGCTTGCAAGGCGTGAACCGCGGTACTCCCATTCCCTGTTGAGCTAACATGCGTGCCTGTGACTGCTCGGACACGGCAGGCAGGAGGGCTTCGTGGAAGTCGAGTTCCCCATTGAAGTGAAGAACATAAGTAAGCGGTACGACAAGTTCGATGCCGTGAAGGATCTCTCGTTCTCTGTGCGCCGGGGCACGGTATTCGGTCTGCTCGGTCCCAATGGTGCCGGCAAGACGACCACGATCCGGATGATCATGAACATCATCGTTCCGGACTCCGGGACGATCTCGATCCTTGGTAAGCCGAGTACGGATTCGGCATCCCGGGTCGTCGGCTACTTGCCCGAGGAACGCGGGCTCTATCGCAAGATGAAGGTTCTCGACCATCTGGTGTTTCTCGGCGAGATCCGAGGACTGAAGGCGAAGGAAGCTCGCAAGCGGTCAGGGGAGTGGCTGGAGCGTCTGTCCCTGACGCAGTGGAGCGGGAAAAAGGTCGAAGAGCTCTCCAAGGGGATGCAGCAGAAACTCCAGTTCATCGGATGCGTCATTCATGAACCGGAGGTGCTCATTCTTGACGAGCCGTTTTCGGGTCTCGATCCGGTGAATGCCAGAACTTTCAAAGACCTTTTTATGGAGATGAAGCAGAAAGGAAGAACGCTCGTGCTGTCGACACACGTGATGGAACAGGCGGAGAAGCTGTGTGACGAGATCGGGTTGATCAACCGCTCGAAGATGGTCCTTCAGGGAAGTCTCGCCGAGGTGAAGAGCCGCTATTCGGGCAACCGTCTGCTGCTCCAGGGAGAAGGTGACGTGAATCGCCTTCGCGCCATTCCTGGCGTCCTCGGCGTCCACGGCGACGAGGGCGTTCTCGAGGTGGAGCTCGCATCCGATCTGGCCCGCGCGGACTTTCTCCGCGCCGCCACGGTGGTGTTCAACCTCGAGAGCGTCGTGCCTCATGAGGCCTCGCTCGACGAGATCTTCGTCGAGGTGGTCGGCGGCCCGGTCGAAGGTCTCGGAGAGGAGGAGGTGGCCTGATGAACTCCGTCATGTGGCCGATTCTGAAACGCGAGTACTCGAGCCGGATTCGGACGAAGGGTTTCTGGATCGCGACAGCTCTGTTTCCGTTGCTAACGCTGGGGTTCACGATGCTGCCGCGGTTCCTCGCCGAGCGGACCAAATCGAGCCCTGAGGCGATCCGGGTCGTCGATGTGAACGGCGACTTTTTTCCAGTGCTTCAGGGAGTGCTCGACAGCCGCGAGGAATCGAGCGACGAGCCACCGATCGAGCTCGAACCGATCAACGGACGCTCTCTCGCCGAGATCCAGCGGGAGCTCAACGACGAAGCGCAGAAGGGTGTCATCCAGGGTTACCTGATCGTCGACGATTCAGGGCTGGAGGAGAGCGAGATCGTGTACTACGCGCGCAATCCATCCAGCGCCATCACCAGCGATTCCATGCGCGCGGCGCTTCGTGAAGCGATGACGAAATACCGGCTGACCCAGCTCGGGGTATCGGGCGAGGCGATCGACGCGGCCGTCAAGCGCGTCGGGTTCGACGTGAGGAAGGCGACGAACGATCCGAGGGATCAGGCGAGCGGAATCAGCTCGTTTTTCATGAGCATAGCCCTGGCGATGTTTATCTACTTCACCTTGATTTTTTACGGCGTCCACATCCTCAGGGGAGTTCTCGAGGAGAAGTCGACCCGGATCGTGGAGATCATTGTCTCGAGCGTCAGACCGTTCGAGCTGATGATGGGAAAGATTCTCGGAATCGGCGCCGTGGGGCTGACGCAGATCGCAATCTGGGCTACGTTTGCAATCGTTCTCAGCGCCCCGCAGGTAGGAGCGCTGTTGTCCGTTGCCCCCGAAGCCATGCCGAGAATCTCGACCTCGGCGCTGGTGTTCTTCCCTGTCTACTTCGTCCTCGGATACTTCCTCTACGCAACCATCTATGCCGGCATCGGATCGATGTTCAACTCGGACGAGGACGCCCAGCAGATGGTCTCATTCGCCACGATGCTGCTCATCATTCCGATGATGCTGCTCATGCCGGTGATCAAGAATCCGAACGGCGGACTGGCGACGGGCCTCTCGCTGTTTCCCTTCTTCACGCCGATCCTGATGTACCTGAGGATCACGATACAGACGCCCCCTGCCTGGCAGATCGCCCTGTCGATCGGGATCATGCTCGTGACGATTCTGATCATGATCTGGCTGGTTTCGAAGATCTACAGGATCGGGATTCTCATGTACGGCAAGAAGCCAACAATTCCTGAAATTGTCCGCTGGTTGCGGTACACTTAGGGCATCGAAGTTCTGCTGTAAAGGGCCCGAAACGGCCCTGATTCACGACTCCCACGGGTGTCTACTGCCTACCCACCCTTCCCCGGCCACCCGTGGGGTCGTGATTCCCTTCGTTCAGCTGACGGCGGTTCGCCCGGTCGGCTACCGTCTCCGAGAACCGCCTCATGAAGGGGAGATCCTGCCGGTAGTTAGAAGCTTCGGATCGGGCAACCCTGCGCGCCACTGACAGCGCACTGGCCATTCACGTAGGGATGACGTTCGGGATCGTACCGCCAGTTTTCACCCTGATCGCTGATCTCGGCGAGCTCCCGTCGCAGCTGTGAAAACCCCGGCCCGTGCCAGACGTCGTTGAGGCTCTGCTCATAGATGTTGCCCAGTTGCTGCCCCTGAAGAATGCAGCATGGAGCGACCGCGCCATTCGTCCGGATCACCAGCGAGTACCAGCCGATTCGGATACGCGGTTCCGCGCCGGCGCTTCGCAGCTACGAGTCCCCTGACGTTTGCCAGCACACGATCGAAGTTTCTCGGGGGCGTCTTCATCATGGACGCGTATGTTTCAGCGTCGCCCGTATTGAGACTGACTGTGACCTGATCACAGTGCGCATCGATCAGCAATTCGGCGACTTCATCACCCATCAGCACGGCGTTCGTCGTGATGTTCTCAATCGGAATCCCGCTCGCAGCGATCGCGCGAAGGTAGGTTTTCGTCTGACGGTGAAAGAGAGGCTCACCTCCACCCGACAGCCGGATGCTCCGGGTCCCCGCCTTTTGAAGCTCTTCCAGCAGTTCCTCCATCCGGGTCAGGGGTAACTCGTCGGTTCCACGGAGTGACGCGGTGGAGCAGAAAAAGCATTCAATATTGCACCGGTCGGCGGGATAAATCTCGACGTGATACGGCCCGCCATAGGCGACCCCGTCGCGGATCCCACCCAGGATCGTCTCCTTGTCGCGGTGCGACAGATACTGCCATCCCATCTGGGTCATGCTTTAAGCATAAGGAGGAAGTGGCCCGAGTTCTTCCGTAAGTTTCTCGCAAATGCGGAGATGCGTTATAGGCACCCACTGGACGAATCGGCCCGGCTGCAAAGTTGAAACGAAAATGCGAAGGGCACGCTCGTATTCATCTTTACTCACGCACTTGTGATCGGTGTACGATCCTGTTCGAACAGTCCATTGATTGAGAGGGTGACTCTCTGACACGGAGAGGCGGTCCTTTCGTCGGATTGCCGGAGTTCGCCTTGCCTGTTAAAGCCGAGGAGCGACAGTTCGCGTGTGCCCTGCTCTTTACCTGGGCAGTTGCGTTCGTGCTTCTGTCTAAAGTTGGGGAATCAGACGCCGTCTCGAAGGTTGATTTCACCATTTTCTATTCGGGAGCGCGGGTCGTGCTCGAAGGAAATGCCGATCGATTCTACGACTTGTCCGTACAGTCTGAGATTCAGGAGCGGCTATTTGGCAGAGCCAATCCGATGCCCTTTAACCATCTTCCGTATGAACTGCTACCCTTCCTGCCCCTGGGACTGTTGCCCTTACGAATCGCATACACGATCTTCGGAGCGGTCAACGCTGGTATCGCAATCGCGATTGTCGTTCTCCTTCAAAAGGATCGGAGCGCCGCCATCAAGGCCGCCGAAACGTCCTCCGAAAGACAGGTCGTTCGCTCAGGAGCCGTCCTGCTGGAACCACGGAACCCGCTTGCCCTGACGCTCTTTGTAATTCTATTTCTTCCGGTCTGGGTAGCGCTGGGACAAGGCCAGGACTCGCTACTTCTTCTGTTCTTCATCGTTCTTGCTTACAGGCATCTCACGCGAGGTCACTTTCTTGCGGCGGGATTCTTCATCGGATTGACGGTCTTCAAGTTTCAAATTGCCCTGCCTCTTCTGGCGCTACTTCTGCTTCGAGGGGGGAGGCGATTCGCTCTCGGTGCCACCTGCGCTATCGCATCTGTCCTGATTGTATCGATCGCGCTCGTGGGGTGGAACGAGCTGCTCGAGTATCCGGCTTTCATTGTCCAGATGGACCAGGGAGACCTTTCTGGAACGATGGAGGGCAGGAAGATGTCGAATCTGCGCGGGTTTACGGAGACCATCGCCGGTGCAAAGGTCCCGCTGTTACTGCATGTCGTTCTGCACGTTACCTTCGGTCTCCTTGCGCTCCTGCTCTGCTGGCGGTCGCGCCTGCCGGACTCCCGTTATTTCGGAGTCGCAGTTCTCATAGCCGCGATACTCAGCTATCACATGTACACACATGACCTGAGTCTCCTGCTTCTGCCCCTCTTGATAGCGCTCCAGAACCGCGATGAGACAGGCTGGCGCGAGGTAGCGCTCCTGGTTTGCTTTGGGTCCATCTTCGCGCCGTGGATCCATGGTTATGAAAGTCTGCTGAGCCTGATCTTTTTTGGAATCGCCGGAATGACGGCACTCAACCTATCGTCACAGCAGAGGAATCTACGCCCGTCTATCTGAGTCGGTTCACATCCGGAGCTTTCGGTGACCCGATGCGAAGGGCTGGTGAGGTGCACACCGCCGATCGCCATCACCCCTCCGGGGCCGTGATGCTGTGCAGGGGAGGTTGAGATCCAGCTATTCCGAGCGTGCTCTGCGTTCCATTGTTACCGACGGCCACGATCAGCTGGACTTCTCTGTGGCGAGAGAGGCGGCAAGGTTCGAGTTGCCGACATTCGTCGACGCAACCTCACTCCCCTCGTGAACTCTCCATAGGACGCCTCTGCGTCGTTGGTAGTTTGTAGGGGTCGCGGCGCGACCTCTAAACAAGCCGCGTGAGTCTTCGCCTACTATGAGACGAGCTGACTACGAGCGTCCGAATTACGTATTGCCCTCTGACAGGGAGAGCTCCCATGGTACTTTTCGGCGCAACGGAGGAACGTTTGAAACAGCTGTCTCGACTGGCGTTCATCGTCTCGATCTTTTTGAGTGCCTTCCTGCTGTTTCTGATCCAGCCGATCATCGGCCGCGTCCTGTTGACACTGTACGGTGGGACCCCGGCAGTCTGGAACACGTGCATGGTCTGCTTTCAGGCGCTTCTGATGGCTGGGTATGCCTACGCTCACTGGAGCCTTGATGCGCTGGGGCCTCGGCGGCAGGCTGTTCTGCATACCGCGCTTCTGATCATCTCGCTCTTCGTGCTGCCCTTCACGCTGCCGGTGCTTTCCGGTTCCATCGAATCGCCCGTGCTGTCGATCATCGCCGCCCTGCTCCTGACCATAGGATTGCCTTTCGGACTGCTCGCCTCGAACAGCTCGCTCGTCCAGCGCTGGTATTCGCTGTCACAGTCCGGCGATCCCTTCGCGCTTTATGCGGTGTCGAACGGCGGCTCGCTGCTGGCGCTCCTGGGCTATCCACTTCTGTTCGAGCCTGCGTTCGGCCTCTCGATGGGCTGGCGAGTCTGGGCTGGCCTGTACCTCTGTTTTCTCGGCGCGAGCGTTCTCTGCATCGTTCTGTTGAGCCGTGCGCAGCGGGGAAAGCAAATACAGCCCGCGGGCGAGCAAACTGACGAGGACGTAGCGGCGCCTGATCGGCATCAGCGTCTTGCGTGGACTTTCCGCGCCGCAGTTGCATCGAGTCTTCTTCTCAGCGTTACCATGAAGATCACGACGGACGTAGCGTCCGCCCCCATCCTCTGGGCGATCCCGTTGTCCCTTTATCTTATTACCTTCATCATCGCTTTCTCGCCGGGTATTCGGATTCCGAGGAAGATCACGGCCACGTTCACCGCGATCGGAATCGCCTGGGCATTGGCAACCTTTCTGTACGCGTTCAGTCTTCCGATCTGGCTGACTCTCGGATTGTTTCTGTCACTCGTGTTCTTCGGGTGCCTTCTCTGTCACGCCGATCTGGCTGACGCGCGGCCATCGCCACGCTATCTGACACAGTTCTATCTCTGGCTCTCGATCGGGGGAGCCCTCGGGGGAATCTTCAATAGTCTCGTCGCGCCGCTCGTGTTCAATTCGTTGCTGGAACTTCCGATCACGCTGCTCGCCCTCGCGTTTCTCATTCACGCTCGAGGCGGCTATCTGAGCAGGTTCCCAATGCCTCGAATGCGCAGCGCAGGTACGTACATGCCGGCAATCACGGTCATCGCAACGTTGTGTGTAACGGCAGCGCTGATTTATCGGGCGCGGGGTACACATCTCGTCGCAGTAGGGAGCTCGAACATCTATACCGATCTGATGTTTCTGATTCCTCTCGGAATGGTGCTGTTCGGGCTCGTGCTTGCGCGACACGCTGGGCAATTCGAGATTGTCATTCTTTGCCTTCTGATCTATGCGGTCGCCGGCTTTCATGGATCCGACAAAGTTGTCGCTGAGGAGCGCAGCTTCTTTGGCATCATGCGCGTCATAGACACACGATCCGCTCGAGTTTTCGTACATGGGACCACTCTGCACGGTTCCCAGTGGCGGGATTCTGAGCGCTCGCTGAGCCTGTCGAGTTACTACCATCCGTCAGGGCCCTTCGGAGACGTTCTTCCCACGCGAACCGCCCGGGCGGAGGTGGGAGTTGTCGGACTCGGCGTGGGATCTCTTGCTGCTCTGGGCGAGCCGGGCCAGACCATCACATTTTTCGAGATCGATCCAATGGTCGAGACGCTTGCCCGCCGTCACTTCACGTATCTCCGTGACGCGAGGGCGAAGACTATCGTTCAGATCGGCGATGGACGTCTTTTTCTTCAGCAGGTACCCGACCAGGCATTCGAACTGCTTATCCTGGACGCATTCAGCAGCGATGCGATTCCGACACATCTTCTCACTCGGGAAGCTCTGAACCTCTACCTGCGCAAGGTTAAGCCGGGCGGAGTCGTCATGGCCCACATTTCCAACCGCCATGTCGACATGACGCGTGTTTTCAGAGCATGGTCTGCGGCAGAACAGCTTCCAGTTGTACTCTTCATTTATGAGCCGACGCCATCCGATATGGATGAGGGTGCAACACCATCCCACGCTGTGGCGATCGCGCCGCATCCTTCTACGCTGCAGAAAATGGTGTCCGGCGGGAAGTGGAAGTGGCTCCCCCCTGGACGAAGCGTCGAGTGGACCGACGATCGAATCGATCTGCTGGCAACATTCGGAACTGTGAGCTCTCAATGAACCCCGAGGCGATCTGCGCTGGCACGGCGCTACGCGGTTGAGATCCCGGTTCGGAGTCGCAAGGAAGTTCGCGCAGGTTGTCTTGCTTCTGACCTTCGCCTTAAAGAAGTTTCAAGCGAATTGCTCGCAATTTCAAGAAAAGCGCATCTGGCAATCCGGAGAAGTGATGGAGAGCCAGAAGGTGAGGTTCGAAGGTTCAGTAGGAAAGATTCAGATTGCTTCATGGCAGCTGAAGCGAATTGCTTACGACCTCGGGACAGGTCGCTACGCATCCCGGGGAAGAGACTCTCGTTCGGAACCGGTAGGTCCCGGGAGTGACCTCTTCGATCATCGGCCGTTCCACGCCCACCGATTCGCCCGGATGCAGCGTGAGCTGAATAGCCGGGCAGGCAATTGCCGGCGACGTAATGTCGGTCCATTCTTCGCCGTCTTTTCTGTCGAGTGAAGAAAAGCAGAGGTTGTAGCCGATCGTCTCTGCTGATTCGTTCTTCAGGGTGAGTAGTACGACGTTGTCATTCTTCTTTTCTGCCGTCAGCGTGGCGATTGCAGAAGGTGGAGTGGTGGAACGGCGCGCTGGCCGCGCGCGACTCGCATCGGAGAGGAGCCGGATGAACAGACGCGGGTTCGGAGAGTCTTCGCCGCCACGACCGCGCACGAAGGCGAGAGCGATCAGTCTCTGGTCATTGATGGCGAGCGACGGGCTGGACTCGACTTCCTCCGATGACGTCAGGTCGAAGATTTGCCCTTCAATCGAGAGACCATCCTCCGCGATCCACACGGCGGATACCTCCCCCTTCTCTACCGGGAAGAAATAATCAGACTTTTCAAAGACGAGAAGAAATCTCCGCCCGGTCCAGAGGAGCTCCGGATGCCGCAACCGCGGCTGCTGGCCATCTACCGTGTCCGCAACGATCCGAATCGGCTCGTTCGAGGTCAACGCGAACCTGTTGGCGGGCACATGCTTCACGTGCAAACCTGCCTCGATGAATTGCGACTCTTCCTTCCCGGCCACCACGGTCACCGATCCGCTCGAAGCGATGGATGTGCTGATAGCAGGAGTGAGCGAGTGGCCCCTCAGCTGCCAACGCGCCAGAATCTCAAAGGGACCCATCGAATCGACCGATCCGCGGGGAAACTCTGCAAACGCGGGCACATAAGTCCGCCTTGTTCCTCCCCCAAGGCCGATAGAGGTGACCATTTCTCCATCGATGGACAGCGTGGCGGCGTAACCCTCCTCGGTCACGATCAAGTCGCTCCGATCGCTGCCAGAGTTGGGGTCGAGGCGCAGGACCCCGCCGTCTTTCGTGAGCAGTGCAGCTCCCAGCCTGAAAACTGTCAGACAGTCATTCTCACCACACGCGAGACCGATCCCGCCGCCCGGTGTGCCGTCGTGAATGATGAGAAACGGCTCGGGGTCGAGAGCAATCGCGTCAGTGGTGAATCTCTGCCCCACCAGACGTGAGAACGACCCATCGGTCTCGTACCAGAGTAGAAGGTAGTTGATCCCGTCGAAAGCGAGACCCGGCTCCGGCGAGAGTGCCGATGAAGAAACGAGTGTCGGAGCGCCGGCAGGCTCGCCGCGCGCGTTCAGCCGGACGGCGTACAGCGAGCCCGGAGCTTTGTCTTCATCGTTCCAGAAGCAGCAATCGGTCGACTCTCGCCACACGACGAGGAACGAGTCTCCATCGGAAGCAATAACTGGGTTCGTCTGATGAACCGCCGGATCGTTCGAGACTGGAGCGATCGCAATCTCGTTCAGCGCTCTGATCGAATGAGTCTCGGCGGGTCGGGCCGCGGCGCCACTCTGCGAAACTCCGGCGCGGGATCTCGCGGTGGCGTCGAAGGTCAGAAGCGAAAGCGCGAGGATGGCTGGGGTCAGGGATCTCATCAATGGTCTCCGGGTTCTCTTGATCTGGCGGGGAGGGAGGCGGCCTCCTGTCTTCTGTCTACTGTCTACTTCCCCACTGATACTTTACCGTCGCGCCGGGCGTCGTGTTCGGACGGTACATGTGGTCTGCCCGGTTGGATTCGAACCAACGACCCACAGCTTAGAAGGCTGTTGCTCTATCCGACTGAGCTACGGGCAGAAAAGGAAAAGGATGAAGGATGAGGGATGAAGGATGAATTCAGTTTCATCCTTCATCCTTCCGCCTTCATCCTTCAGGAAAATTGGGGTGGGTAGTGGGATTTGAACCCACGACCTTCGGAGCCACAATCCGACATTCTAACCAACTGAACTATACCCACCATATGCAGAGATGAAAGATGAAAGATGAAAGATGAAGAAAGACGGGAGGCCCGGGCGG
>JBGSYJ010000365.1:0-5351 GCA_041750915.1 Thermoanaerobaculia bacterium
GCCTTGTTCATGGTTTTTCACTCCCGTTGTGGTGCTGATTGATGAGTCTGCCGGGGCCGGACGACGATGAGCGTCACGATAGCGGAGTACGTGCTTGAATCGCAACTTCAGGAAGCATCGGCCCCTGCTACGACGTCGGGAGCGAGATCGTGAACGTCGAGGCCTTTGCCCAGACATGGCACCTTCTGTGAACCGACCCCTTCCGTGAGCTTCATCAAGCGAATCTGGTTTCATCTGAACTCGAGCCTCTGGTTCGTCCCCGCGCTGCTCGTGGCGGCCGCCGCAATCCTGGCGACGGCGATGATCGAGGTCGATCTCCGTTCCAACATGGACCTGGCCGCCCGGTTTCCCCGGCTGTTCGGAGCGGGCGCCGACGGTTCACGCGGACTCCTCGGGGCGATCGCCAGTTCGATGATGACGATTACGGGCGTCACCTTCTCTATCACGATCGTGGCTCTCGCTCTCGCCTCCACTCAGTACACACCGCGCATCCTCCGCAACTTCATGCAGGACCGCACGAATCAGATGACCCTCGGCGTCTTTGTCGGCGTCTTCGTATACGCGCTGCTCGTTCTGCGAACCATTCGAGGCGGAGACGAAGCGTTCGTCCCATCGCTTGCGGTGATGGTGGGAATTCTGCTGACTCTGGTCAGCGTGGGGGTTCTGATTCTGTTTATCCATCACATCGCCTCTTCGATCGAAGCCTCCACGCTGATCTCGATCGCAGCGATCGAAACGATCAAAGCCCTGAACAAGCACTTCGACGGGGTGGAGGATGGCGACGCTTCGGACGATGGCGGAAACCGGGACCACCCGCAGGGAGGTGTGTGGCAGGCCGTCGCGTCGCCAGCCACGGGCTACATCCAGTCGGTCGACATCCAGCAGCTGATCGATCTCGCCGAGCGACGGGATCTGGTTCTCAGGATGGAGCGGTCTGTCGGAAACTTCATCGTGGAAGGGGCGCCCATTCTCGCGATTCATTCGAGCGAGCCGCCTCCGGCTGACGACTGCCGGGAGATCAGACAGGCGTTTGTCATCGGACGATTCCGCACGATTGACCAGGACCCGGATTTCGGAGTCCGTCAGATCGTCGATATCGCTCTCAAAGCGCTCTCTCCGGGAATCAATGACAGCACGACTGCCGCCACCTGCCTCGACTATCTCGGCGCGATCATCGCGGAGTTGTCCCGCATGAAGATCGAAAGTGACTATTGCTCGGGGGAGAAGCGCCAGCTCCGCGTGATCTCCCGAGCTGCCACCTTTGAGGAGCATCTCGGCGAGGCATTCGATCAGATCCGCGAGTCCGCATCCGGAAACACAGCGGTGCTCAGCAGAATGCTGACGGCGATCGAGACCATCGCGCGATTCGTCCGCACAGAGCGGCAGAGGGAAGCTCTTCAGGCGCACATCGACTTGATCGCAGAGGTCGCGCAGAGGACGATTGCTGCTGCGCATTCACGTGCCCAGATTGAGCTGAAGCTGGATGGCGCGCGAGAGGCAGTCCAGCGCGGGCGATCAGCGCCAGTTGGATCACTAGGCATCGAGTGAGGAGATCCTTCCTCCCCTTTGACAATCCGGAGTGGGTCACGAGCTTGACAGGACGTCCATCTGGACATATCTTGATTTTTCAGGATGGCTCCCATCAAGATCAGCTCTGTGGTTGACGAGACCGTCTGGAACGAGCTCAAGTCGATCGCCGAAGAGTCGCACCAGAACATCTCCGGATTGCTCACTGAGGCGATTACCGACTACGTCCGGCGGCGGCGCGTGCGGCCGGAAGTCCTTGAGCATCTCGACCGGTCGATCGAAAAGAATCGCGAGCTTGGACGGCTCCTTGCGGAGTGAAGTTGCGTTCCTTTCACTCGACGAAGCGCTTGCCATCCACGATCGCCTGATCGAAACCTTCGGAGGCCCTCGCGGAGTCCGCGATCCCGGTCTACTCGAAAGCGCGCTCTATCGCCCTCGCAGCGGTTACTACAACGACCTTGCGGAGATGGCCGCAGCGTTGTTCGAGTCTCTGCTGATGAACCATCCGTTCGTCGACGGAAACAAGCGAGTGGCGTTTTTCGCGACCGACGTCTTTCTGCGGATGAACGGGTGGATGCTGGACGTGGACGCCGAACAAGCACATCGCTTTTTGATCGAGCTGCTCGAGAAGCGGGAAGCCGATTTCACCCACCTTCTCCCCTGGATCCGCTCGCACCTGCGGCGCGTTGCTTAGGGATCATCGATCTGTCACAGCCACATCGCGGCGAGATCGAGCGCGGATTTTTTTTCATAGCCCGAACGGTTCCAGAGGGTCATGAAATCAGTTTCCCTTCTTCTCGCGCTCTTCTTCGCGGCTCCTCTCTACTCCCAGCCCGCCGTCGAAATTTTTCAGATCCAGGGCGCGGGGCCTGCGTCTCCTCTCGAGGGACAGGTCGTGACCTCTCGAGGAAACATCGTCACTGCCGTTCAGGATCAGGGCTTTTTCATGCAAACTCCGGAAGCACGCGCCGATGGCGTCATTGAAACTTCCGACGGCATTTACGTCTTCACGAGCTCCGTTCCCCTGGTCGAGGTCGGCGATGAGGTGGATGTGTCCGGAACCGTGACGGAGTACTTCGAACTGACGGAATTCGAACGTCCGACGGTGACGGTCACGGCAAAGGGAAAGGCGCTGCCAGACGCGGTGCAGTTTGATGCCGCCCATCCCTCCTCCCAACGGAACGAGCTCGAGTGGCGCGAAGGGATGCTCGTCCATGTTGCATTCGGCACGGCGGTCGAGCCGACGGACCGCTTCGGGAACTTCAAAGGCGTCGCGTACGAGGGGCGGACATTTCGTGAACCTGGACGGGATGCGCCCCTCCCGCAGATTTTCGAAGTGGCGGCGCAGGGCGTCCTCGTCAATGCGGGCTCGGTATTTACGGCAACGGGGCCGCTGACCTACTCCTTCGAACAGTACCGCATCCTTCCCTCGAGTTTTGCTCACACTTCACCCCTGCTTCCGCGCGCCGTGCCGGAGCGTGCGAGCGGCGAGTTGACCGTGGCAAGCCTGAATCTCATGCGTCTGTTCGACGACATGAACGACCCTGCAATAAACGATTCCCAGGAGAACGGCACGTCGACTCAGATTTATCAGCGGCGCCTGGCTAAACTGGCTGGATACGTCGATGACGTGCTCAACCTGCCCGACATTCTCGCAGTGCAGGAGGCAGAAAACCTGCGCGCTCTGCAGGATCTGGCCGCGGCGCTCCTGGCGAGAACCGGAACGGCCTACGAAGCACACCTGTCCGAGGGAAATGATTTCAGCGGAATCGATGTCGGATTTCTCACGCGCGATTCTGTGCGGGTGATCAGCTCCGTACAGATCAGCAGTTCGGAGCGGCTGAGCACGGACAACTCCCTTCTGCACGACCGCCCGCCGTTCCTGATCGATGCCGTGTATCTGGAGAACGGCGCTCCTTTCCCCCTGACGGTCATTGCCGTTCATCAGCGCTCGCTCGGTGGCGCGGAAAGCGACAGCCGCGTTCGCGCCAAGCGTTTCGAGCAGGCGGCGAGCCTCGCGCGCACGATCGATGCGATACAGAAAGAGGTTCCGGAGCGGCGCATCGTCGTCATCGGCGACTTCAATGCGTTCCAGTTCAGCGATGGTCTGGTAGAAGTCGTCGGGATGATTCAAGGCGTCTGCGATGCGGTCTCCGAGGAGCTGCCGTGCATCGATCTGGTCGCGACGGATCTGAACAACGAGATCGAGCGGCTTCCGCACGAAGAGCGCTATTCCTTCATCTTCAAAGGAAAAGCGCAGGCTCTCGATCATGTGCTGACCTCGGCCTCTCTCGCTCCATTCGTCCGCGACTTTGCATTTGCCCGTGGGAACTCCGACGCGCCCGGTGCGCATCTCGACGATCCGGCGACTCTTCTGCGAACGAGCGACCACGACGCGCCCGTGCTCTATCTGATGTCGGATCACGATGCCGATGGTCTTCCGGACGACATCGACACCACGCCGCGTGGCGAGGAGCAGGTACCGCGTAAAGTGCGCAGCCGAAGGTAAAGGTGCTCGATGTGGCAGGGCCCTCCGAGGCCCTGCCCATGCCGAATAGTGAAGTTGTACGACAACTGGAGCGTCCGGCCCCACGAAGTACGGGACCAGAGTGGCGCGCGGCATCCGCGGAAGAGCACGACGGCAACATCGCTTTCCCCCTCTCCACGTGTGAACGGGGAGAGGGGGAGCATAACGGCGGCCAATTTCTTCCTCAGGGCATCATGCCGTGTGGATGCGGGCCACTCTTACTGATCATGACCGCCGGCGTCGCTTCGACTGAAGAATGACAGCGTCTCAGAGCGCCGGGGCAATTTCCCTGGCGAGCCCCTTCGCAGTCTCGAGCTCATCGTCCAGCTCGGCTCCCGTATTCACGGCCACGTGGAAGATCCTGTTGCGATCCACTACGCTGAGCTGGCGCAGCTTCGGCGCCCACTTCGCTTTGCTACCGATGCCTTCCACCGGCGTGACGTCTGCCTGAAACGTCATCTCGACGTCCTTGTGGGCGGCCGTGACCCCGTCCGATAGACGCTTCATCGCCAGATCGAACGAGGCGATCGCTTCCTGCGGAGAGTTGAATTGCGGTTCATAGAGCGTAAGACTCACCTCGTTCTCCGTCCGGAACGACGGCATCTTCACATCTTCACCTTTCATTTTCCGCTGCAGGTAGTCAGACATTGCGGACGCCTGGTTCTTCTCGAGCTCAGCGGCGTTCGGCTTCGGCCAGCTGACAGTGCAGAGGGGATGCGGCGAGTATTTCGAGGGCCTTCTCGTCAGCTCGACATCCGAGCCGAGATTGAACGATGCCCGGATGACCTTGTCGTCGAGCACATCGCACGGTGTCGTGTCCGTGGATGGCTTCGCTCCGGTCTGCTCCTCGACCGCCTCGACGATCGTTTGTTCGATGTCTTCCGGAGTCGCGATCTCGTCCGCCGCAGTCGTATCGCTTTTCTCACCGCAGGCGAGAACTGTGACTGCGAGGAGAGATGTGAGAATGAACTTCGTCCATTGATTCATGGGACCTCCTTGGTTGTCTGGCTGAGATCCACTCTATAAAACGTGCTGCGGTGGGTCAAACCGCGAGGAGAGAGTCAAGCGGTGAAAATGTCATCCTGAGCGCAGCGAAGGATCATCTCGCGACGCTCGATCCCCGCAAGAAGATCCTTCGCTGCGCTCAGGATGACAGCGCGCGAGCCCTTGACAAAGTCCAGTATCAGAACGTATCTATAGTACTGGCCGACATGAAGCCGAACGTCGTACACATTCTCGAGCAGCACGGCATCCAGCCGTCGGCGCAGCGCGTCGCCGTCGCAGAGTACGTCCTCCA
>JBGSYJ010000366.1:0-3892 GCA_041750915.1 Thermoanaerobaculia bacterium
ATGTACCTGGCGGTTGCGCGCGATGCGTTCCGCAGATGGGAAGATTCCTCCACCCGTGGCTGATTCAGCCCCTTGCGCCGGAGGCGCAAAAGAGGGTAGCCGGTGGCAAGCGAAGCGCAGCCACCGGATGCGATGTGGAACGACGGTTTCCGCCCCGGAGGGGCGGCAGAGCATTGATTCTTTCTGCCGCCCCTCCGGGGCGGGATGCGTATCTGGTTGTGGCATCCGGTGGCTGCGCTTCGCTTGCCACCGGCTACCCTCTTCTGCCCCATCGGGGCAGACAGCTGACGAATCCGGGTGCAATGTTCGGCCCCGGTGGCAGCCCTCTCCAAATGGCCGGACATTGAGCTTTTCGGCATGACGAGCCCGTCGCTTTCCGTCGTTCTCATCACCTGGAACAGCGAGCGGTTCCTCAAGCGTTGTCTGGCCGGTATCGCGCATCAGAGGCTGAACGGTATGGACGTTCACCTGGTCGACAACGCTTCGACGGATCGTTCCGTCGAAATCGCGATGTCGATCCTCCCTGGTCTCGAGATCATCCGTAACGAAACGAACCGCGGCTTCAGCGCTGCAGCGAACCAGGGGATCGCAGCATCGCAGGGCGCCTTCGTCCTGCTTCTGAATCCGGACGTTTTTCTCGAACCCGCCTATGCCACCCGTTGCATCGACGCTCTCGAAAAGGCTGGTGCGGAGTTCGGATCGGCTACCGGGAAACTTCTGCGGGGCATCGGCCCGTCGATCGAGCCGACGAATATCGTCGACTCGAGGGGGATTGTGATGACCCGGAACGGACGTCATCTCGATATCGGCTCCGGGCTGCTGGACACCGGCGGTGAGAGTGAGCCGTTCGAAGTGTTCGGCGTGTCAGGCGCGGCCGCCGTCTACCGGCGATCATTTCTCGATGACGCATCGATCGGTGGAGGTCCGTTCGACGAAAGGTTCTTTGCCTACCGCGAGGATGCCGACCTCTCCTGGCGTGGCCGCCTCTTCGGATGGCGGGCGCTCTCGGTTCCCGAGGCCGTGGGGTACCACGTCAGAACAGTGACTCCGGAAAAGCGAAAAGATCTTCCTGCCTCGATCAACATGCATTCGGTCAAGAACCGGTTTCTGCTTCGACTCAAGAACCAGGGGCGCTACCTGACATTGCGCAACCTCATGCGGCAGACTTTCCGAGATGTGGTCGTACTCGTCGCATCGCTGACGGTCGAGCGCTCCTCGCTACCGGCGTTCCGCTGGTTGTGGCAACATCGCCGCGAGATCATGAAGGCGAGGCGTCAGATTCAGAGTCGCAGAGTCGTGACCGATAAACAGCTCGCACCCTGGTTCGAGCATGACGGCTGACACTCCCGCTACGCATCTTTCGATCGCGATCATCGGAACCCGCGGAGTCCCGCCCGTGTACGGAGGGTTCGAGACCTTTGCGGCCGAGTTGGGAACCCGGCTCGCCGCCCGCGGTCATGACGTGACTGTGTACTGCAGGGCCTCTCTCTATAGCGGAGAGGGCTCGAGCTGGAACGGCGTGGCTCGGATCGAGCTGCCCGCGATCAGGCACAAGTACTTCGAGACGGTGAGCCATTCTCTTCTTTCGGCGCTCGATGCGTTCAGGCGGAACTTCGACGTTGCGATCGTCTGCAACGCCGCGAATGCATTCGTGCTGCCGCTGCTTCGAGTCGGAAGGACGCCGGTCGCGATCAATGTCGACGGGATCGAGCGCAATCGTCGGAAGTGGAACGCCCTCGGCCGCTTCGTCTATCTGATGGGCGAGGCGTTCTCCGCTCACTTTGCTGACCGGCTCATCGCCGATGCGGAAGTCATCGCGCACTATTACCGGAATCATTTTGCCATCGAGCCCGATGTGCTGGCCTACGGATCCGGCTTTCCCGAGGAGGCCGATTCCGATGTCCTGGCGAGGCTCGGCCTCGAGGAGCGGAAGTACGTGCTCTATGTCAGCCGCTTCGAGCCGGAGAACAATCCGGAAGCCGTGGTGGACGCTTATGCGAAAGTGCGGGGTTCCGTCCCCCTCGTCATGGTAGGGGACGCGCCCTATGCGGACGAGCTGATCAAACGGCTCGAGGCGACGACCGACAGCCGGGTGCTGTTCCCCGGGGCACTCTACGGGCCCGATTACCGGACCCTCCAGAGGAACGCTCTGCTCTACATCCAGGCAACGGAAGTCGGGGGGACCCATCCCGCTCTCATCGAGGCGATGTCCTCGGGAGGCGCCGTTCTTGCCAACGATACGCCCGAGAACCGGGAGGTCGGCGGCGACGCCGTCCGGTACTTCCGGCTGGGGAGCGGGCAGACCCTCACGGCGCTCATGCAGGAAAGTTTGGACGATCCGGGCGCGCTGGACGTATATCGAACGATGGCCCGAGACCGGGCCCGATCGACCTATGACTGGAGCGTCGTCACCGACCGTTATGAAACGTTGCTCTTCGAAGTGGCAGGAGCGGGTGTCCGGTAAAATTGTTGACGATATCCTGTATGCTGATTACACAACAAAAAAGGGTTACATGATAGGGATCGACCCTGATCAGAAGGGTATGGGCGGGCGAGCAAGATGCTGAAGCAGCGGGCAAGACTCATTGCCAGGTTCGTCTACCTGGTCGATCTCGCGCTCACATCGGCCGCATTCTTCGTTGCCTTCTTCATCCGCGATTTCGTCTTTCCCTGGATCGCACCGGTTCACTTCCCGACCGGTCTGTACCCGCTTCAGGAGTATCTGAAGATCTACCCGATCGTTCTGGTCATCTGGTCGCTGCTGTTCTTTTCCAGTCACGCGTATCACAGCCATCGGACCGTTTCGGTCCGCTCCGAGGCGTTCAACACACTGCGAATCGTCGGGATCGGAACCGCGATCCTGGCAAGCTTCGCCTACCTGATTCCCCTCACCCAGCTGTCGAGGTCGTGGTTCATTCTCTTCGTCTGTCTCTCAGCACTGTTTCTCGTTGCGGAGAAGCTGGCAGTCCGGCTGATCGCGCGCTACGTGCGGTCGCGTGGATTGAACTACCGCACGATCCTGATTGTCGGGACAGGGAAGCGGGCGACGGAAGTCGCAGGGCTCATCCGCGAACACAAGTACTGGGGCTACAAGGTGATCGGATTCGTCTCGGACGGCCACCGGCTGACGAACGGCTGGGCCCGCTATCCGGTTCTCGGCACGGTGTCGGACCTCCCCATGATTCTCGAAAAGGGAGTCGATGGCGGACATACGATCGACGAGATCGTATTCGCCGTGACGCGGCGAAAACTTGACGCGATGGAATCGATCTTCCTTCTCTGCGAAGAGCTCGGAATCCGGACGAGAATCGCGATGAACTTCTTTCCGAATCGCGTCGCCCGGGTCGAGCTGGAAGAGCTCGAGGGTGTGCCGTTTCTGACATTCACCACCACGCCGTCGAACGAAGCGCAACTCGCGCTCAAGCGAGCGCTCGACGTTGCCGCTTCTCTCGCACTTCTCGCGGTGAGTCTGCCGGTCCTCGCGCTGGCGGCAGTCGCAATCCGTCTGAGCTCTCCCGGATCGGTGCTCTTCAAGCAGGAACGCATCGGTCTCAACGGCCGGATCTTCACGCTCTACAAGTTCCGGACGATGATCGAAGACGCTCACCAGCGAAGGCTCGAGGTGCAGCATCTCAATGAGATGACCGGCCCGGTCTTCAAGTCGCGGATCGACCCGCGGGTGACGACAGTCGGACGCCTTCTCCGACGATTCTCCTTCGACGAGATCCCGCAGCTGTGGAACGTTCTCAAGGGCGACATGAGTCTGGTCGGCCCCCGCCCGCCGATTCCCGAGGAAGTGTGGTCGTACGAACGGTGGCAGCGCCGGCGGCTGTCGATGAAGCCGGGTCTGACGTGCCTCTGGCAGGTGAGCGGCCGCAACAACGTCGACTTC
>JBGSYJ010000367.1:0-1556 GCA_041750915.1 Thermoanaerobaculia bacterium
CGTGACCTGCGGACCGACGAGATCCGCTTTGATGCCGGCTCAGCTCGCCTGACCAACATCGCAAAGGCGATTCTCGACGACGTGGCCCTGCGGATGAAGCAGGAACCCGCCGCAACCGCGATCGTCATCGGCTACACCGACAACCGCGAAAACACTGGCGCCAACCGCGATCTCGATCGCCGGCGCGCTGAAGCAGTCCGGGACTACCTCGTTAGCCGTCATGGTATCGACGCTTCCCGGATCACCGTGGAAGGACGTGGAACGACCGAAACGATCGGTGACAACAGCACGGCAGCAGGACGCCAGGCCAATCGTCGCGTTGTGGTTCGCCTCCTGATCCCGTAGTCCGTACGCTCAGGTTTCAGCGGCAGTTCAAAGTGCCCCCGTTCGCGGGGGCACTTTTTTTTGGGAGGAGGGGCTGGAGCTGAATGTTGAATTGAGACACGGAAGCGAGAATTCCAATGAAGTTGGACGCGCCGCGGACTCCACAACCAGAAGAGGGCAGGTTTGGTATCCTTCGGAAACGCTGCAGGTCCCTGACGGTTGCTTATACTTGAAACCCACAACTCAGAACTCACAACTCACAACTCACAACTCACAACCCACAGCCGGGCGTGAGGGGGCGCATGGACACTTATCGCGGAGGATGGATCGAGATCATTGCCGGAGGTATGTTCTCGGGCAAGTCGGAAGAGCTCATTCGAAGGCTGAGGCGATCGGTCATCGCGAGACAAAGAGTCCAGGTATTCAAGCCGCTGGTCGATGACCGATTCAGTCTCGAAGAGGTCGTTTCCCGTGACGACCGCCGTCTCAAGGCAATCCCGGTCCCCACGTCGGAAGCCCTCCGGGCGCGGGTCGAAGTCGGAGTTCAGATTGTCGGGATCGACGAGGTTCAGTTTTTTGATGACGGAATCGTGGACGTCTGCATGCAGCTGGCGGACGCCGGAATCCGCGTCATCGCCGCGGGGCTCGATCAGGACTACATGCGAAGGCCCTTCGGTCCGATGCCCGCTCTCCTCGCCGTCGCCGAGGAGATCTCCAAGATGCATGCGGTCTGCGTTCGTTGTCGCGGATCGGCCCACTACTCGCAGAGACTCTCAGGAGGCGATGCGCAGGTTGAGGTCGGAGATGCGTCGTACGAGGCCCGCTGCCGCGCCTGTTTCGAGGCATATCGCGCGGAGCTCGAAGAGGCACCGGCGGTTCAGCTGACAATCCCTCGATAGAACAGACTGGGACTATCCCGTCATGTCGAGCTCCATCATTCCCAGATAGAGCCTCCGATGGTGTATCTCGGCTTCCCGGTAGATCTGCCGGATTGCTCCGAGGTCCTTCACCGCAACCACCAGATTCACCCCATACAGAAAGGCCGCATTGCCATCGAATGTGCGCAGATTCTCGGAGACGAGAATGATGAAAGCTTTTCGTCGATCCGACGAATTCATGGCAGTCACCGGGAGCATGGCGGCGAGCGGCGGAGCCGTCATCTCCGCAGGACGCAGAATGATCAGCGTCGGAAACTCCAGAAGGAAGTAGTCTCTGGCTTCAACGGGCGATGC
>JBGSYJ010000368.1:0-12479 GCA_041750915.1 Thermoanaerobaculia bacterium
AGCTTCCGCCGGGAGGACGGCTGGTGCGCGATCTCGAGGTACCCGAAGCGTCAGGAATCGAGATCGCCATTGCCGGCACCGGAACAAAAGCAAACGACGCGGAGCTGCTCATCTCGCTTCTGCGACCTGACACCGGCGAACAGTTGTTTCAGCTCCAGCTCACTGGTGACGAAATCCGCATGTCGAAGCTCAATCTTCCGCTGCGCGGGATTGCACCTGCAGGGGAACGGATCAGGATCGAGCTGCGATCCCGAGGAGTTGAAGCGAGCTTTCTTAGAAGCGAAATGGCGGAAGGCGGCGACCCTCTTTTCGTCCGGTTCACGACCTCTCCGCTGATTCTCCTTCAGGACAATCCGGACGGACGGGTCTTCCAGAATCTGAACGCACTTCCGCGGTTCTATCCGGTATGGAGGACGCGCACGCTCGGCTTCGAAGAGTTGCTGGCAGACATGAGTTTCGATCCTGCGAATGAGGCGGTGCTCTCGGTCCCGCCGGGCGCCGGCATCGCGCAGATCGCAGCAGTCCCGGCTGACCGGCGGAATGCGCGTGTACGGATCGTCAACTACGCCGCAAGCCTGACCGAGATAGAAACGACGTCCGATGTGCCGTTCCTTCTCGTGTCGTCCGAGAAGCTCACACCCGAGCTGCGGATTGCGATCAATGGCAATGTTGTCGAGCCGCTGGAGATCAACGGGATGTTCGCCGCGGCCGCCGTCGCACCCGGAAAGCATGCTGTGAGATTCGAACGGCGAATCGGCAGGGGTGCATGGATTCCATCGATGATCGGCATCCTGCTGTTCGTGGCGGGAGGAGGTTGGGAGTTGCGCAGACGTCACAAGTAGCGGCGGATTCCGATCCGCCGTTCTTAGGGATGTAGCGTACTTGCGCGTTGTGGAGCGACGACCACCTCATCGACCCCGGGATGAATGCCCCAACCGTCGTACATCGTCACTGCCTGGAACGAGGGACATCGGAATGTCCCTCTACTTGCGATAGATCACGATCCGGTCCCACAGGAAACGACGCAGCAATTTCCAGAGGATCTCCCGCAGATTCCGCGGGCGGCCCGGCCATGGAATGCCTACGAGCGTCTCTGTGCGTCCTCGACCTGGAAACGCTCGAATGATTCCCCACGCAGTCCAGAAGATGTGATGCACGTCGTAATGCTTCACACGCGGGTACCAGCGCTGGACCACGAACTTCTGCAATCGGTCGGGAAGCAGAAGCAGTCCACGTATTGCAAAGTGCGGATCGGGCTCCAGCAGAAATCGAGATCTCGCTGGAGTTGTGATCATCACCTGGCCGCCAGGTATGAGCAGTCGCATCATTTCCGCCGCAGCGTGGGGAAGGCGCTCCAGATGCTCAACAGTTTCGAGACAGAGAACAACGTCTGCCTTCCCATCACGAAACGGCAACTCGAAAGCCGAAGCGACGACCTGCCGGACCGGGATTCCGGTCGACCGGCGCAGCTCGATCAGCGCAGGATTCGGTACGAGGTCGAGAGCGACCACCAGATTGCGCTGCTCGTTCGCCAGGCCGATTGCGACGCCACCGTTGCCGGCACCGACATCGATGATCACGAGCGGCCGATCGGGGTACTTCCCTTCAAAATGCGGTACGAGCTCGATGCCTTCCTTGACCCGATCGAGAGCGAACAGCCGGTTGAATTCATACCGGCGATCATCGACGGGGATCTCGAGCTCCAGATTCCGCAGTGCAATCTCGCGATAGGTGTCGCGAAGCGTCTCGTTGTCAATCCGGAGCGGCATCGGTCGGGAGCTTACCTGATGAAACTCTACAACCAGTGGGAAACGAGATGCCGGCCCCTCCCGAAGTTCACAAATTCGGGCGATGGAACACCCCCAGGTTCGACACGTATGAAGAATTTCCTCGGTTTCCACAAGGTCCCGAGGTAGCCTCGGTCCATGACTGAGAAAGTGAAAGGCAACGCGCTATACGAGGATGTGATCGCGGCTCCTGAGATGAAAATCGCGGAACTCGTTGCCGGCGATCTGTACCTGTCTCCCAGGCCTTCGCTCCGTCACGCCACGAGCGCGACGGTTCTCGGAGCGGACCTCAACGATGCATTCCACCGCGGGCGTCGCGGTCCGGGCGGCTGGTGGATTCTCTTCGAGCCGGAGCTCCATTTCGGCGCTGACGTCCTGGTGCCCGACATCGCCGGGTGGAGGCGCGAGCGGTTGCCGCAAATCCCGGACGCGCCGGGCATGGAGTTAGCCCCAGACTGGCTGTGTGAAGTCCTCTCACCCTCGAGCGAAAGGTTCGATCGCCGCACGAAGCTTCCCCTTTACGCGCAGGCCGGCGTGAGCCATCTCTGGCTCGTGCATCCGGCGAACCGCGAGCTCGAGGTCTATGCTTCGGTCGAGCAGCAGTGGAGTTTTCTCGAGAAGTACTCCGGAAACGTAACCGTATTCGCGCCGCCGTTCGAGTCCGTGTCGATTGATCTCGAGCCGCTGTGGAGTTGAGAAAGAAGTGGAATGAGTAGACAGGAGACAGTAGACAGGAGACAGTAGACAGGAGACAGTAGACAGGAGACAGTAGGGAGACGACGACGTTACTTCCCGGTGAACACCAGACTGTCTCCCGTCTTGTCACGCCGCGAATCGGAGGAGACGGTGCCCGATAGACAGTAGCGTCTCGCACGATGTGACGCCGCCGTCTCCCTACTGTCTTCTGTCTACTGTGTACTGTCTACTCGTAGAAGGAGCCTCTCATGACCGAACCAACCTGCGACCATCTCGAAACAACTGACAACGCGCCTGCGCGGACCGATGGCTGCGAAGAGTGCCTGCAGTCCGGCGACTCATGGGTACATCTCAGACGTTGCCTTCAATGCGGGCATGTCGGATGCTGCGACAGTTCGAAGAATAAGCACGCAACGAAGCATTTTCATCGCTCGAAGCATCCGGTCGTTCAGTCGTTTCAGCCAGGTGAGACCTGGAAATGGTGCTACGTCGACAAGATCGGAACGATGTCATGACGACGATCCTCGGAATTTCAGGCAGCCTTCGCCGCGAGTCTTTCAACACGAGGTTGCTTTCATCGGCCGCGGAGTTCTTTCCGGAAGGCGTTCAGTTCGAGATTGTCTCGATTCACGGATTCCCGCTCTACGACGCCGACATGGAGGCTGCCGAGGGCGTACCGGAGGCGGTCGCAGCGGTTAAAGATCGCCTCATGAACGCTGCAGGACTCGTCATCGCGACACCGGAGTACAACCAGTCGATTCCCGGCGTCGCAAAGAACGCAATCGACTGGCTCAGCCGGCCTCCGCGTGACATTCCCCGTGTCTTCGGTGCGCTGCCGGTTGCACTCATGGGAGCAACACCCGGCGGTGGCGGAACCGCGCTCGCGCAGGCCGCATGGCTACCGATTCTGCGGGCGCTCGGCACGCGGCCGTGGTTCGGCCGCTCGCTGCAGATCGCATCCGCCGGCGACAAATTCGACGCAGATGGGCTGACTGATGAGCCGACCCGCGAACGGCTCGCAAAACTGGTCAGGGAGTTCGCACAGTTCGTCGCTCAGAACAATCGCCGTACCTGAGGGGCTCTCAGCATTCGGTTCCGCGGATCACACGAGCTCCTGCAGCCGAGCCGACCTGCGCGACACGACGGGGCTCCGCATTCCAGAGCAGAGCCACTCCGATCAGTGCCGACAAAGCGGATGCAATGAACACGGCAATCTTTGCGGCAGCGAAATCACCCGCGTCCGGAAACGCTTCCCCCGCGATGAAGAGCGACATGGTGAACCCGATTCCGGCAAGAGCTCCCGCTCCGAGCAGTTGCATCCATGAATAGTGCTCGGGCTTGTCCGCGATGCCGATCTTCACCGCGAGAAACGAGGCCGCGAACACGCCAAGAGGCTTGCCTGCGACGAGTCCTGCCGCAATTGCGACCATCAGAGGCTCACGTCCAGCAATGACCTCTGTGCTCAATGGAACTCCTGCGTTCGCCAGGGCAAACAGCGGCAGCACAATGTAGCTCGATCGAAGCGAGACGGTTCGAAGCATCCGGTCAGCGGGAGACTCCAGCCGGTCGTGAATCGCGTCGAGCGCATCGAGAGCCGGCTCCGACGGACCTCGTCTCAGTGCCTCCCCGACTCCTCGAGCCTCGGCCAGGAGAATCGCGTCCGCCTGCGCCATCAGCGCACGCAGATTCGGCGGCTCCCGCGTCGGAATGAACATCGAGAGAACCACGCCGGCAAGAGTCGCATGCAGACCTCCGGCATACACGAACACCCAGAGCACCACGCCGAGCAGAACGTACGGTGTGACGCGATAGACACCCCAGCGATTGAGCAGTCCCAGCACGCCCGCTGTCGCCAGCGCGAGGACGAGATATCCGGGATTCAGCTCATCCGAGTAGAAGAGCGCAACGACGGTGATCGCTCCAATGTCGTCGACGATCGCTGCCGCCGTCAGGAAGATTCGGAGCTCTACCGGCACGCGACTTCCCATCATGACGATGAGCGCGACTGCGAACGCGGTGTCCGTCGCCATCGGCACACCCCAGCCACGCGACCACGGGCCGTCTGGAGCCATCAGCAGATAGATGGCGACGGGTCCCACCATGCCGCCGATGGCGGCGGCGATGGGTAGCGCCGCGGAGCGTCTCGTCGCGAGATGACCCACAGTAAGCTCCCGTTTGATCTCCAGGCCCACCACGAGAAAGAAGATGGTCAGCAGCCCGTCGTTCACCCAGTGCAGAAGCGTCATGCCGAAGGTGCGTCCGGCGAAGGTGATGTCGAGGTGGTTCTGCCAGAACGCGGTGAACGCCGGTCCAAGCGGAGAATTCGTAAGCGCCACCGCCAGGATCGACGCGAGAAGGAGGAGCACGCCGGCCGATGGCGCCCATCGTGCGAAGTCCAGCGCAGCGGAACGGACCCGATGCCCCAGCGATCCGAGCAAAGCATCTGTGAACGCGGCCTCGTCCCAGACGCCTTCGTAACGACGGCCATTGATGAAGAACGTGGGCGTGAACATCACGCCGCTCGCCTGCGCGCTGCGGATGTCAGCATCGACACGTTCTCTGGCGAGGCCCTCATTCACAGCGGCTGTTGCGGGATCTTCACCAGCCGTTCCGAGCTCCTCCGCGACCGCCGCAAGATCCTCCTCGGTCAGAGTCTCTGATCGGGTCATCAGCGCCATGTGCGCATCCCAGAACTGCTCGGGCGACGCCCGCTCGACAAGTTCCGCCGCGCGCCGAGCCAGATCGCCGGGAATCGGCCGGTGGCGAAATACATAGCGGATGCGGTCACCGAGCCGCTCACGAACTTCGGTGATCCGCTCGTTTGCCGCCCGGCAATGAGTACATGCATAGCTGCCGTATTCGACGAGCGTGATTCCCGCGGATTGATTTCCGAGGATGTGATCGGTGGCAGGATCGACGGGACGATCCATCCGCGTGGCCGATGCCGGTGATGCCATGTGTGCGTCAGTTTACATGCTCTCGGACTCGGCGAAACGGTACGGGCTCATGGCGCCAACTAAAGGTCTGCGCGGGAGCAAGTGTCATCCTGAGCGAAGCGAAGGATCCCCTTCCTTCTGGCTATACCGCGAAGGCTGGTGGGATCCTTCGATGCGCTCAGGTTGACACCTCGTGCCTTTAGTCGTGGCGATCGCGTTCCTAACCGAGCTAAACTGAGGACACACAATTCAGACTGAGAGGTATGCCATGACACCGTTGACCGCGCTGTGGCTCCCGATCCTCATTTCGGCGGCATTCGTTTTCATCGCCAGTGCGATCATCCATATGGCGCCGCTGTGGCACGAAAGCGACTTGCCCGGGCTGCCTGCAGAAGACGTCGTCACCGACGCGCTGCGGCCGCTCAACATTCCGCCCGGGGATTACATGCTTCCGCGAGCGAAGGACATGGCGGAGATGAAAACCGTCGAGTTCAACGAAAGAATGAAGAAGGGACCGGTGATGCTGATCACCGTCTGGCCGAATGGTCCCATCAGCATGGGCAGACAGCTCGGTCTCTGGTTCCTCTACATCCTGGTCGTATCGTATTTCGCGGCGTATGTTGCAGGACGTGCGCTGGCACCGGGAACCGACTATCTGGACGTCTTCCGATTCGCGGGCACCACGGCATTCATCGCTTATTCGGTGGCGTTGTGGCAGATCGCGATCTGGTACCGGCGCTCCTGGAGTCAGACCTTCAAGGAAACGTTCGACGGCCTGATCTATGCGCTGCTGACCGCCGGAGTCTTCGGCTGGTTGTGGCCGGCCTAGAGAACATCGTATGAACCTCCGTCATCTCCGTATCCTCTGGGTCCTGGCGGCGAACGGCTACTGGTTCGTCTGGCAGATCCGGCAGCTCAAGCCCGTTTTGGAAAGCGCGAACCCGCGGGTGAACATATGGTTCGGCGGCAACAGTTCCGACGGCGCAGCGCTACTGATATGGGAACCGCTGGTGCTTCTTGCCGGCATCTTTCTGGCGTTCGCGGGACCGAAAGCGGCGACGTGGCTGAACTGCGCCTACTTCTTCGGCATCGGCGGATTCATCTTCTATCAGTACAGTCAGCAGATGACCACGCTGGGAACGTCTGAGCCCACACGGTCGATCTCGACGGCAGCTGTGTACATCGTCATCGGTCTGATCACTCTCGCATTCGGTTTCGAATCGAAGGTCGAATCGAAGCCCGTCGATCTCTCGCAACACTGGTAGTCGACTCACCGCACACGCTCCGTCGTGACAGCAGTCACGCGCCCCGCCCCTGCCGGATCGTAGACTGCGATACGGATCAGGAGGAGACGATGCCGACGGACGAACCATCTTCGGAAGAAGCTCACCGGACTCTGGAGACCCGCCCGACTCCGGAAGAACGGGAACTCGAATCCCCGCCGGAAGCAGAAGTGCCGTTTCACATCCCCCGCGACTAGCACCGCGCTACGGCGGTCCCTGCAGTCTCGACCTCGGCTTCTGATGTCATGAAGCGAGCGAGCGGGATCAGCAGCGCGAGCGCGACGAGTGGCAGAAGATGCGTGATCAAACGGCCCCATGACCATCGGATCTGCCATTCGATGTCGTTCGGTGTGATCAGGTAAGCGGCCAGGTAGAATCCAAGCTGCACCAGAATGGCAACGAGCAGAAAGCGCTCCTGTCGAATCAGCCGAGGCCCGACGAGTACCGCAGCGAGAAGGAAACCCAGCCAGGGAATCGTCTGACCTCCGTGCTCCCACAGTAGCCGGACCATTTGCGGTAGATCGGCGTTCGCAACTCGGAGCAGTGGCGATCCAGTCGTCAGGTCATTCTCCAGCGCGAAGAGCCACTGTACGATCCTCCAGCCTCCGACGAACGCGACCGCGGGGAGAATTCTGATGAGACTCCGCAACCGGCGGCCCCGCGCGACGACGATAATTCCTGCAGCGACCGCAATCACGAGAGCGGCACCCTCGTTCTTCGTCATCGCAGCGCACACGAGCAACCATGCCCCTGCATTCCAGTCTGTCGAAGCAGCTGCACCTGAATCGCGCAAGGCGCTCCGCAGGAAAAGGAGGGAAGTGCAGCCATACGCGATCATCCCCGCCTCCGCCATACCAATCCATGGCGACAGGACCATTGAGGCCACACCGAAGGTGATCACCGCCGCATATCCGGATGAGAGCTCACGCTGGAGCAATCCACGAATCGCTAGAAGCGCCGAAGCTCCAAACGCCGTGGTGAAAATACCCAGCCATCGGTCTTCCCATCCGCCATTCATCACGGCAACGGCATCGAACAGCAGCGGGAGAAGGAGCGGGTAATCCGGATGACTGAAAAAGTTCCACGGCGAAGCGAGAAATGCCCAGTCGATGCCCTCGTTCACCGCGAACACACGACCCTTCAATCCCCATATCGAGATGAAGTCCGTCTCGAATGGAGCCGCGACGGATGCGTACAGCCCGTGCCCTGCCACGAGAGCCGCGGTGGCCAGATCTGCCGCGATCGACAGTGCGCCGAAGCGAATGGGGGATTGCGTTCGCTCATCCGAAGTTCCGGATCGCCTCAACGACAACCACCAAAGCAGAGCCGCAAGAATCACGAACACGAGAAGGAACGATGTCCGGCTCCACGGAATACCGAGAAGCGAAAGAAGCATGAGCGACCCCGCGACAACGCCCGATCCGAGGAGGAACGAGGTGCCGGCCCGCAATCCTCCGATCCCGCGAACTCCCGCCAGGCTCGCCGCAGGCCATCCGACGACCAGCGCCGCGAGAATCACAGATGCCACAGCGATCAATTCTGTCTCCGATACAGATTGCCCGCTTCACTGGTCCACACGCACTCGAACTCGGAAAGCCTCACGTCCCTGTTCCAGGTCAGGACGTAATCCGCAAAACGAATGTTCTCCGGAACCTGTTCATCCCACCACGTTACGAGCGGCACCACCTCACGTCCCTCGAGCTCATACGAAGCCCTGTAGTATGCGTAGGCGTACCCTTCGTGCCAACGATGAACCGGCGTGATCAACGCGATTCTGTCGCCGGGCTCCGTCCGCTCCAGGGTCTCCACAAACAGAGGTTTCAGTTCGGGGGCCTTCCCGAAACGCAACGCCGTGAGGTGAGCTGCCAGACCGGCACGCACCTGGAAGATCTGCTGGAGATAGAAGGGCTCGAAGGTGCCGGCGACAATGGCGCCGAACGCGATCGCGCCGACAACGGCCCGTACGACCTGCATCCGCCCCTGCATCGCTCATTCGAGTGTAGCAAGCCTTTCGCAAAGTAGCGGGAGATTCCGATCTCCCGCTTCCGGAACCGAAAGTTTCACGCGTTATGGGGCGATGGCCATGGCGCCAAAACGCGCGCGGGTTCACACCGCTGGGAACGGCGCATCGGAATGCGCCGCTACTACCACCCGATTCCTGTCGATCCAGTATCCCCAGGCGACCAGAAGCCACATCGCCTGTCCTGCAATCGCGATCGAGGCGGTGTTCGGGGGTGGCGGCCCGAAAATATTCGCAAGCTGGATCCCGACGAGAAAGACCACGAGCGTCACCAGCGTCCAGGTTCCCCGTCTGTTCCGAGGAGATGTGATCCGCACATAAACCAGCACGCCGATCACCATGAGAACCAGCTCGAGCGTCGCGCGATCAAATAGATTCCGGCGAACAGGGCCCCCCAGACAATCAGCATCAGAAGACTGTGTGACCAGGGGTAGTGCTCGAAAAAAAGCGGCGTGACACGGGTGATCCCGGGCTCGATACTCACCCGTTCGGCCCCCGCCAGCAGCAGCAGTGGCCACAACAGATCGGCAAACTGGGTGGCGAGAAAGAGGGTTCCGAGCGACACCTCCGGCGCAAGCCGCTTCGCCGCGAACCCAGCCGCATAGTGACCGAGAAACATGTACGAACCCCCTCGAGACAATACTACCGCCAGCGCCGCTTCACCCTTCACTCTTCACTCTTCTCCATGTGCACATTTCACCCGGCCGGGCGTATTACCAGCCAAAAGGAGATTCCACCCGCCATGAGCCTTCCCATTCGAACGATCCTGATCCTGACGATGATCCTCGCAATCCCCGCCGGGATCCATGCTCAGGAGGCCGAGTCTCCTGCCGCCACGGCTACCGCGACTGAAACGGCCACCGCCGTGACCGAGAGTGCCGAACCTGGCGCTGATGAAAGCGCAGAGGCGAACACGGAACAGACAGTGGTGACGAGTTACGAGATTCGCGAGCAGTTCATCGCTCTGCTGCGGCAGAGTCCGCCGGATCTCGTCAGCATTCTCCAGCTCGACCCGACCCTGCTGTCCAACCAGGGCTTCATGAACGATTACCCGGAGCTGCTGGCGTTCGTCGAGACCCATCCCGAAGTGCGCCGGACCCCGCGGTTCTATGTGGGCGAGCTCAGAGAGCCTGCCCCCCGCAGGAGCCTGATTGGTGAGGTGATCGAGTCCCTCGCAATCATCGGCTCCCTTCTGCTTGCCGCGTTTTCACTTGGCTGGTTCATCCGCACGGTGAACGAACAGAAGCGATGGAACCGCCTCTTCAAGACACAAAACGAGGTGCACAACAAGATCCTCGACCGGTTCGGATCGACCGACGAGTTGCTGACCTACATCAAGACACCCGCTGGCTCGAAGTTCCTCGAGGCGGCTCCGATCGCGCTCCACGCCGAGCGCACTCCGCAGAGCAACCCTCCGATGACGCGTGTCCTCTGGTCGATTCAGATCGGCGTCGTCCTGGCAGCGACTGCGGTCGGAATGCTGTTTGTCAGTCTCCGGCTGGACCCCGAATCTTCCCGCGAGTTGTTCGCACTCGGCATGATCGCATTCTTCGTCGGCGCCGGCTTCATCGGTTCTGCAGTCGCATCGATCTTCCTCTCCCGCCGGCTCGGCCTCTGGCAGGACCCGCAATCGAACCAGGTCCCGGGGCCGAACCCGGAACATGATCCAGGACTCATGAGATGATTGGAAAGATGATTCTGCCATTTGTGATCCGCGATGCCACGATCTCCGAGACCCTCGAGCGGGAGAGCCACGTCCTGATGATGGACGAGGAGGAGTTTCGCGCCTTCTATGACCGGACGGCGCGTCCGCTCTGGGCCTACCTGTCGCGCATCACGGGGGATCGCAACGAAGCCGACGACGTCCTCCAGGAAGCGTTCTACCGTTTCTACAGGGCGGGAGCGCGGCACGAAAGCGAATCGCATCGGCGCAACTCCCTGTTCCAGATCGCAACGAACATCGTACGCGACTCGGCGCGGCGTGCAAAACATCACGAAGATGTGCCGCTCGAAGAGGAATCGTGGGCCGGTGAAACGCCGAGAAGCCAGGCTCCGGTGCCCGAGCGGCAGGCCTCGATCCGCACCGACCTCGAGCGGGGCATGAAGCAACTCGACCCGCTACACCGCGAAATGCTCTGGCTCGCCTACGCCCAGGGTTCCTCCCATGAGGAGATTGCCGAAACTCTCGGCGTCCGCACCGTGAGTGTCCGCACGACACTGCTCCGCGCACGCAGAAAGCTCGCAGGAATTCTGAGCGAAGGCAGGACGAACCGATCGCAGGAGGCCGCGCGATGAGAAACGAACTCTGCCAGCGAGAGGACGAGCTTCTCAATGCCCTCGGACGGGGATTTCTCGGAAGCGAGCTCGAAGACCACATCGTCGCCTGTGCTCCGTGCGCCGAGCTTCACATGGTAGCGGGCGCACTTCTCGACGACCGCGCTCACTCGATCGCCGAAGCGCCCATCCCGACTTCCGGCGGTATGTGGTGGCGGATGAGGCTGCGCCAGCGTCACGACGCCGAAGGAAAAGCCCGCCGCTCACTGCTTGTCGGACAGGCAGCAACCCTCTCTGTCGCGATTGCACTGATGATCTTCTTTTTCGGCGCGGACCTGATGGTCGCAGCGCGCGAGGTGGTCTCGACGGTACGGGTCAGCACCCCGCTGCTGCTCGCAATCCTCACCACGGTTCTTCTGGCACCGATCGCCGGCTGGGTAGCAATCCGGGGAAAGTGAACGGGAGTTAACCCGGGCGTACCCGTGTCCGCAACAGATTGATCTCGCTCACCCCGCCCGACGGGGAAAGGGGCTCAGACCAAGTGGGCCAGGCGGAGCCCGTGTCATCCTGAGCGAAGCGAAGGATCCCCTGATTGCATGCGGCAGAACGATCCCGGAGGGGATCCTTCGCTTCGCTCAGGATGACACGGGCTCGACCGCTGCCGAACTGTCGTGTCCGCCATTTCTGGCCTCGCGTATGCAATTCATCGCTTCGCGCAGCCTTGCAGCGCCTGGCGAACATCCAACGTCCCATTGACGGGGAATGCTCACCGGGCTCAGGCGCGGGGCCGGATTTCCCGGCCTGAAAAACCCAGCACAAAGAAGGAGCTCTTTCAGATGAATAGCATGAAGAAGTTGATCGCAGTCGGCGCATTCGCGCTTCTCGTACTCACACCCGCAGCACTCGCACAGATCCCGGAAGCTTCGGTTCTTCCCGTGGACGAGCCGCTCATGGTCGGCAAAACTTTGCTCCAGCCAGGCACCTACACGATTCAGCTCGTCCCCGGCTTCAGCAACCGCAACATCGTTCAGGTGCGCAGCCAGGATGGACAGACCATCCATGCGACCGTTTTGACCGTTCCACATCAGCTTTCCCCTGGTGAAGAACTGCCGAATACGATGTTCGTCTTCTATCCGGCAGTCGCCGGAGAGCCTCGTGCGCTCCGCACATGGTTCGCTGCGGACGCTGTGAGCAACGGTGGCCATGACATCGTTTACGAAGAGTCGCGCGCCGTACTGCTTGCTCGCGCGGCCAACACTCGCGTCGTGACCTATGCCGATAACGTTGCAGAAGCCGACTTCGGCACGGCCGATCTTCGCGTGGTGACTCCCGAACAGACCTACGAGACCTACACCGTGACCGAGCCGCGAATCGCGCAGACGCAGATCGCTGAAGCACGTCCGAGGGAACTGCCCGCCACCGCTGGCAAGACTCCGCTGATCGCATTGCTGGGTCTCGTCGCCGTCGCCGGCGCAGTTGTCTT
>JBGSYJ010000369.1:0-2009 GCA_041750915.1 Thermoanaerobaculia bacterium
CGCACCGGAGTCACAACGACTCGGCGCGGCTGATTGTTTCCGCTTTGACGGCGCGAGCAACTCTTGAGAGGACCTCGAAAGCCCTGTCGCGGGAAGCGACGTCGGCGAATGCCCCGGCGATCGTCGAGCCTGATCCGCTCATCCGTGCCCAGAAAGCACCTTCGCCGATGAGCTGTTCTCGAAGGACGGCGAAATGCGGATGCGCCGGGAAAACGACCGCTTCGAAGTCGTTCTCGAAGAGTCGGCCCGCCTGTTCGAATCCGAGATGGAGCATCGTACGGAACGTTGCGTCAGCTCCCGACGATTCGAGATCGATCTTCCTGTCGCCCCGCCGCTCGTCGAGCATACGGAAAGCTTCCGGCGTCGACATCCGTTCCTCCGGGAGGAGAACGAGCATCGGGATCGCCGGAGGATCGGGAAGCGCCGTCAGAACTTCTCCCCTTCCCTTCCCGTACGCGGCACCGCCGACGAGGAAGTAAGGGACATCCGATCCGAGGTCGAGGGCAATCGAAGCCATCCGGGCCGCGGTGGGTACGCGATCGGCGAAAGCGAGCAGCGCGCGCATGACTGCGGCAGCGTTCGACGAGCCTCCACCCAACCCGCCTCCCGCCGGTATCTGCTTCTTCAAAACGATTCTGACTGGCGGAATCGGCATTTCTTTCTGCATCCGCCGGTACGCTTTCACCGCGAGATTGTCCTCGCCCGAGGGAATCGATGGATCGTCGCAATGGAATGAAAACTCGTCGGCGGTCTCGATCGTGATGTCATCCGCAAGCGAGATCGACTGGAAGATCGTCTCGAGGTCGTGATAGCCGTCCTCGCGTTTTCCCAGCACGCGCAGCGTCCAGTTGATCTTGGCGTGCGCGCGAATGGAGATGGACTTAGGGGTCATGGGTCCTTCGGAAATTGAGAATTTAGAATTCAGAATTCAGAAAGGGCATTTCATGGCACACGCTTTCTGAATTCTGAATTCTCAATTCTTAATTCCCTTCAACGGGCAGTGCTGCAGGAGGCTGGCCCGGACGGTAGTCTGGATCAATCACCGGGACGGCAAGAATCTCGGGCGCTTTGACAACTTCGTTGTGCACCACGCTGAGGTGCTCGGTGAGATTCCCGGTCCCATTCACCAGGGTCGTGCTGAGAATCGTCACTGCTGCCGCCGGATATCTCGGCGGGGCGTAACGGAAGACGATCCGCTGGTCCCCCTGGACGGCTACCGCGTCCTCGAAGCCTGCGCCTGCAACGGTGTAGCGATACGGGCCGTGCTCCACTTTGAACTTTCCGCTCTCCGCGTTCCCCTGCATGTCGAAAATCGAGTCTGCGCCTGCCGGCAATCCGATCAGCAGCATCCCGAGGTCTCGGGACTCGAGGTCCGCCACGGGAAGGCGCATGAGGCGCGAGAGCACCTCGAGGTCGCCCGTCCAGTACGTCCGGTCGAGGTCGTTGATGAACGTCACGGAACGGCCGCTCGCATGGAGCGTGAAAGCTTTCGTCCCGATCGGCGTGAGGCCTTCGATCTGAAGAGTCCCTCGGCGGTCGAGCGCGATGCGTGCGTTGAACGATCGAGCGCGGTCGCCTTCATTTATGCGCATTCGCGCGAAGCTGCGAACGCCGTCGAATCCTCGACGAGTCGAAAGCAATTGCGCCCAGGCATCCCGCGGGTCGGTCGTCCCCATCGGGAAGATGGTTTTCGGAACGGTGGCGCATCCGGAGAGGAAGAGAAGGCAGAGAAGTGCTGCGAGAAATGAACGAGAGGTCATCCCGAGCAGGTGTGGGTGTGCGGGAGGGGCGAGGGATCTCCGGCGATGGTACATAGTTGCCTCGAGTAGGGGGTCCGCACTTCGCCAATCTCTGGTGACGAATCCACTATGTACTATCGCCGGAGGTCCCTCGCCCCTCCCGCCCACACGACCAGGCTCGGGATGACAATGTCGTTCAGTTTCGTCGACAGTCACCTGTCCCGTCATTCTGAGGCTCAGGATGACACCTGCGTGCGATCGCACAACCGC
>JBGSYJ010000370.1:0-9602 GCA_041750915.1 Thermoanaerobaculia bacterium
GCTGGCCGGCGAAATGATGCGGTCTCCCTTTGTCATCCCAATGGCCTTACCTGAGTTAAGCAGCGAACGACAATGTCATCCTGAGCGCTGCGCTCAGAGGCTGTGAAAAATCAACAGGATGTGTCATCCCGAGCGTCGAGCGAGGGATCTGGGCGGGGGCCTTCTACTCAAGAATGCTCGATTCACGTTCTTTTCATCCCACGGGCCCCCTCCCAGATCCCTCGCTCGACGCTCGGGATGACACAGTCGCGGGTTTATGACGCAGCCTCGCGCTCAGCTCAGCTGCGGCGTCCTCCGAAAAGACGGAGCATCATCAGAAAGAGGTTGATGAAATCGAGGTAGAGGGAAAGCGCGCCGATGACTGCGAAGTTTGTCACCTGAGAGCCGGTGGCATTCGCCGCGTAAGCCTTGAGTTTCTGGTTGTCGTAGGCGGTGAGTCCGAGAAAGACGAAGACCCCGACCACGCCGATGACGAACGACAGGCCATCGGATCGCATGAAGATGTTCACGACCGAAACGATGATGATTCCAATGAGCCCCATGAAGAAGAACGAGCCCCAGGAGGTCAGATCGCGTTTGGTCACGAGGCCGTAAATCGCCATCGCTCCGAACATCCCCGAAGCGGCGAGGAAGGCTGAGGTGACCGAACCGAGGCTGTAGACGAAGAAGATCGAGCTGAGTGTCAGCCCGTTCAGCACGGAGAACACGAAGAACGAACCTGCCGCCGTTCCCGGGGTCATCTTCTGAATCCTGAACGACAGAAAGAAGACCAGGCCAAGCTCGGCGATGATCAGAGGGATGTACGCCGCCCGGACAATCTGCTGCATCGGGGGAGAGAGGACAACCCAGAGCGCGGCCAGGGCCGTGAGCAGGAGTCCTCCGAACATCCAGCCGTAAACCGACCGGATGAAGGCGCGCTCGCGGGCCAGACCGTCCACGGACGGGACATCGATGAAACTGCGGGAACGCACCTCGTTCATTTACGGGCTCCTTTGCGGACATCATAACAAGCCGGCAGGGAGGAAATTCACAGGTTTCCGGGGTTTTCGGCCGTGATCTGTGTAACTGACCTGGATAGGTCAGGCTCCGGAATTAATGATGGGAGACTCAGGTTTCAGGTAGCAGCTGAAAGTTGATAACCGGACACTAAAGTTTACACGGCCCCCCGAATGGGCCTGACGGGAGAAGAGAAAACATGGCAAAAATCATCGGGATCGACCTCGGAACGACGAACTCGGTCGTTGCGATCATGGAAGGGAACGAGCCTCAGGTCATAGTGAATCCTGAAGGCAGCCGGACGACCCCATCGGTCGTCGGATTCACCAAGAGCGGGGAGCGGCTCGTCGGCCAGGTTGCAAAACGGCAGGCGATCACAAACCCCGAGAACACGATCTTTTCGATCAAGCGCTTCATGGGACGGAAGTTCGATGAGGTCAGCGAAGAGATGAAGATGGTGCCGTACAAGGTCGAGCGCGCCGCCAACGGCGACGTGGTGATCGAAGTGTCCGGTAAGAAGTACAGCCCGCCAGAGATCTCGGCGATGATCCTTCAGCGCCTCAAGCAGTCCGCTGAAGATTTTCTCGGACAGAAGGTCGATCGCGCGGTCATTACGGTGCCCGCGTATTTCAACGACTCGCAGCGTCAGGCAACGAAAGACGCAGGCGAGATCGCCGGCCTGAAGGTCGAGCGCCTCGTGAATGAGCCGACTGCTGCCGCGCTGGCCTACGGTCTGGACAAGAAAGGCGATGAGACGATTGCCGTGTTCGACTTCGGCGGCGGAACGTTCGACATCTCGGTACTCGAGGTCGGCGAAGGTGTGGTCGAGGTCAAGTCGACCAACGGCGACACGCACCTTGGCGGAGACAACATCGACCAGCGGCTCATCGACTGGATCGTGGAAGAGTTCCGCAAGGATCAGGGCATCGACCTGTCGAAAGACAAGATGGCGCTTCAGCGTCTCAAGGAAGCGGCGGAGAAAGCGAAGATCGAGCTCTCGTCCACGATGTCGACCGACGTCAATCTTCCGTTCATCACAGCCGATGCATCGGGTCCGAAGCATCTCAACATGACCCTGTCTCGCGCCAAGTTCGAGCAGCTCATTGGCGACATCGTCCAGAAGACGATGGAGCCGGTCAAGCGCGCCCTGGCAGACGCCGGACTCAGTCCGAAGGACATCGACGAGGTTGTTCTCGTCGGCGGATCGACGCGCATTCCGATGGTTCAGAAGCTCGTCACCGAGTACTTCGGCAAGGAGCCGCACAAGGGTGTGAATCCTGACGAGGTCGTCGGCATCGGCGCTGCGATTCAGGGTGGCGTTCTCGGCGGCGACGTCACGGACGTGCTTCTTCTCGATGTCACTCCTCTCTCGCTCGGAATCGAAACGCTCGGCGGAGTCATGACGAAGCTGATCGAGCGCAACACAACGATTCCGACGAAGAAGTCGGAGACGTTTTCCACCGCGGCTGACAACCAGACCTCGGTCGAAATCAAAGTCGTCCAGGGCGAGCGTGAAATGGCGCGGGACAACAAGCTTCTCGGAAAGTTCCACCTCGAGAATATTCCGACCGCACCGCGTGGAGTTCCGCAGATCGACGTGACGTTCGACATCGACGCGAACGGCATCATGAACGTATCCGCGAAGGACCTCGGAACTGGCAAGGAGCAGAAGATCACCATCACGAGCTCTTCGGGTCTGAGCAAAGACGAGATCGAAAAACTCGTGCGCGATGCCGAATCGCACTCGGACGAGGACAAGAAGCGGCGCGAAGAGATCGAGGTCAAGAACGGACTCGACTCGCTGCTCTACTCGACCGAGAAGATGCTCAGCGAGAATCGCGACAAGATCTCGGGAGACGACGTCAGCTCCCTCGAAAGCTCCATTGCCGAAGCCAGGAAGACGCTGGAACAGGGTGATGTGGATGCCATGAAGGAAGCCACGGCGAACCTGCAGAAGGCCTCGCACAAGATCGCCGAGGTGATGTACAGCCAGGCGCAGAGCTCGGCGGGCGCGCAGGGTGACTCCGGGACGGGTGCCGGATCAGCCGGCGCTTCATCCACGGGCGCCACGGAAGACGACGTGATCGAAGCAGAAGTCGTCGAGGAAGACAAAAAGGGTTGATGGACGGCGGGGGCGGCCTGTGAGGCTGCTCCCGCCGCCGCTTTCAGACGAGAGAATCCGGCCATGGTCTATAAGAAAAAAGAAGGCTATGTGATGATCTCGGTGATCTCCGAGCGATACAACATCCATCCTCAGACTCTCCGCCTGTACGAGCGCGAGGGTCTTCTCCAGCCGGACAGGACTGGAGGGAACACGCGGCTCTACGGTCCCGACGCGATCCGGCGTCTGGAGATCATCCTGAGTCTGACGCGCGATCTCGGAGTGAATCTGGCCGGCGTCGAATTCATCCTCAACCTTCAGCGCGAGCTGACGAGTGACGCGATGGAGGGCGACGCCGAGACGATCCTCGCCTACATTCGTCAGCTGTTGCTGGATCGGCGCTCAGGCTTCGACCGAAAAGACGCGCTCGTAAAAGCGCCTCGCCGCGACATCGAGAAGAGTCGCCGCTGAGAGGGGCCTCGCGTGTCATCCTGAGCGCAGCGAAGGATCCCCCAGTTAGTTGCGATAGCGCGAGTTCTGAGGGGATCCTTCGCTGGCGCTCAGGATGACACGCGCTCCTTCGCCGCTCAATTGGGCTATTGACCTCATTCTCCCCCTCCTCCTCACTACCGTTCGTTCGCCTTCCGGACGTAGAATGGAGGCTCACCAGAGGGCCCGGAGTCGGATGAAACGCTATGACCGAGATGACTCGCACGATCTCCTGAATCATTACCTGCAGGAGATTGCGAAGATCCCGCGTTTGACTCCCGAGCGCGAGCGTGAGCTCGGACAGCTCATTCAGCAGAACGATCGCGCGGCTCTCGAAGAGCTTGTTAAGGCGAACCTTCGATTCGTCGTCTCATACGCGAAGCGCTACCGCAACTCACACGTCCTGTTTCTCGATCTCATCAACGAGGGCAACATCGGTCTGATCCACGCGGCCAAGAAATTCGACCCTGAGAAGAACGTCAAGTTCATCACCTATGCCGTCTGGTGGATCAGGCAGTCGATTCTTCATGCCCTCTCTGAGCAGGGGGGCGCGTTCCGCCTTCCGCCGAAACGCGCGAACCTCATGTACCGGCTCGAGAAATCGATCTCGACGATGGTCAACGAGCAGAATCGAATCCCGACGCCCGACGAGCTGGCCCTCGACCTGGGCGTCACCGCGAAAGAGATTCAGACGCTCCTCAGGGCGAGCCACGACAGCTTCTCGCTCAGCTCCGAGCTCGGAGAGGACTCGCACACTGAGCTTGCCGATCTCATCGAACAGACGACGATTCCATCCGCGGAATTCGAGATGGAGGAGCAGTCGATCCGTGAAGAACTGCTGCACCAGATGGCCGAGCTTTCGTCCAAGGAACGTCTCGTCCTGACTCTTCGCCATGGTGTGAGTGACAACATCCCGAGGAACGTCGCGCAGATCGCCGAGTTTCTCGGCCGGCCTGAGGACGAGATCCGCACCACTCTCGCGAAATCTCTGCGTCGCATCTGCGACGATCTGGAGATCGACGAGAGCGAGCTCGCCACGTTGCTGCTGTTCACCAATCCCAACCCCCGAGCCTCGGTGACGTATTGGGAGAAGCTCGGTGATCTTTCGGAAGGCGACTCGCGGATCATCAAGCGCGAGAAGCTTCCGTATCTGGAGAAACTCAAGCAGAACGGCTCCGTGCAGCGTGCGATCGAACAGCTCCCGATCGAAGGACGAACCGTCGTCAAGCTCAGATTCGGGATCCTCCAGGACGAAGAGCTGACACTGCGAGATATCGGAGAGATTCTGAATCTCTCGCGGGAACGTGTTCGCCAGATCGAAGCGCGCGCCGAGGCAAAATGCCGCCGTGTCGTACGCCGTGACATCAAGTCCCGCTGAGTCATTGGATTGCGTTTGGGTCGGCCGGTGTCACAACAACAACCGCGCGGCCAATCTCAGACTTGTCATCCCGAGCATGCGTGGGTGTGAAGGGAGGGGCGAGGGATCTCCGGCGACAGTACATAGTTGCCTATGAGAACGGATTGCGTTCCACATCGCCATTCAGAACTCAGAATGTACCATCGCCGGAGATCCCTCGCCCCTCCCGCCCACCCGACCAAGCTCGGGATGACAGGCTGCGTGATTTACCGCCACCGTGACATGTTGAGTCACCTTCCAGAGCTCCATCGACTCAGGAACCGTTACACTACCGCCCGATGCGTCTCGAACGGTTGACCGAATCGGAAGAAGATCGCTGGCGCGAGCAGTTCGCGCGCCACAACTGGATCCTCGGATCGATATCTCTGAGCATCACGCTTCCGGAGTTCGCCGAAGGGAAGGCAAAGGTCGAGCGGATGCATTTCGGATACTACCTTCAGCCGCTCCATCTATCGGTCGAAGGGCGGGAGGAACTCCCGCGAAAGCTTCTCTGGAGTCTTGCGCACCGAAGGCCACCACTGGACTTTCTCGAAATGGCAGGCGCCGGGGTCCGGATTCCTCACGCCTTTCCGAAGGGATTCACGCTCGGCAGTGTGCTCCGCATCATCCGGCAGGAGATGGAGAAGCTGCCTGTCGTCGATTGAAGTCGGGCAATAAATCGCCCCCTTCCCGATATTGTTGCTGTCGTTCATGACACCCATCCGCCGTCTCCTGCACTACTTCGTGCTCTTCCGCAACCCGCTCCTTCTGGGTGGACTCTGCGTCATTGGTTCGGCAGTCTTCTCACTGTTCAAGCCGCTGATCGTCGGCAATGCTGTCGACGAGCTCTCCGGTGCGTTCAACCGCGAGACGCTCGTGCGGTATGCCCTGCTGTTCGTGGGGGCCGCGATCATTCAGGGCGTCTTTCTCTTTCTCCAGCGACGGATCATCATCGGAACCTCCCGGCGGATGGAGTTCTCAATGCGGGGCGATCTCTACGAACACATGCAGACGCTTCCCCTGAGCTATTACCAGAAGCAGCGGATTGGCGATCTGATGTCGCGTGCTACGAACGACCTCTCATCGGTGCGCATGCTGATCGGCCCCGCCGTCATGCATGCCTTCTCGTCGATTCTGATCGTCATCGGCGCGTTCATCATGATGTACCGCACGGACAAAGTGCTTGCGATGGTGTCGCTGCTTGCCGTTCCGGTCGTCGGCTTTCTTTCGAAGACATTCGGCGAACGCATTCACGACCGATTCCGGCTCGTGCAGGACCATTTCGGAGAACTGTCGGCCCGTGTTCAGGAGAACCTTGCCGGGGTTCGAGTCGTTCGCGCCTTCACCCAGGAACAGAACGAGATGGAGACGTTCGGGCGCATGAACCGGGAGTACGTCGAACGAAACAAGAGTCTGATCCGGATGACCGCGCTTTTCTATCCGCTTCTGCACACGATCATCGGCGTGATGTTCGTCATCGTCTTTTTTCTCGGCAGCCGGCGGATCATGGCGGGGCAGCTGACGATCGGCGAGTTCGTAGCCTTTCAGTTCTACCTCGCGAGAATGATCTGGCCGCTGATCGCTCTGGGGTGGGTGATCAATCTCTTCCAGCGAGGCCTCGCTTCAATGAAACGGCTGAGCGATGTCTGGAACGTGGCCCCGACACGCGTCCCTGCGATCCCCTGTACGGTCGACTCGTTCGAGGGTGCAATCGAGATTCGAGGTCTCACCTTCGGGTACGACGGGCCGCCTGTGCTGCGCGACATCAGCATGAAGATCGCGCCGGGGCAGACTGTGGGGATCGTCGGACGCACCGGCAGCGGCAAGTCCACACTCCTGTCACTGATCGGCCGACTGTACGACGCTCCTGAAGGAACCATTCTCATCGACGGATGCCCGGTAGAGGCGATTCCGATCGAACGGATTCGCGAAGTCATCGGCATGGTTCCGCAGGAGACATTTCTGTTCTCCGAGTCGATCTCCGAGAACATCCGATTCGGACGCGCGGACGCCTCGGATGACGAGGTGCGGCAGGTCGCCGAGCTGGCGGGCCTGTCTGGAGACGTGGTGCTCTTTCCACAGGGCCTCGAGACGATCGTCGGGGAGCGCGGCATCACGCTTTCAGGCGGACAGAAGCAACGTACAGCTATCGCCCGCGCGCTCGTCAGGAATCCTCAGATTCTGATGCTCGACGATTCGCTTTCCGCGGTGGACACGAACACCGAGGAGCGAATCCTCAGGTCGCTGCGCGAGGTGAGAAAGGGGAGAACGGTTCTGATCGTGTCGCACCGCGTCTCGTCCGTGAAAGACGCCGACTTTGTCATCGTCCTCGACCAGGGCCGCATCATCGAGAAGGGAACTCACGACGAGCTGATGGCGTTCGACGGCTATTACTCGGAACTTTACCGGCGGCAGGCGCTCGAGGAAGAGATCGAGGAGATCGCCTGATGACCATCGAACGACACGAAGAGGAGGGGAGCCGGGCGTTCGACCGCCGACTGGCCAGACGACTGCTCTCGTACCTGCGACCGTACCGCCGGACGGCTTCGATATCGGTCGGACTCGTCATCCTCTCGTCGATTCTCGAGCTCGCGGGGCCTGCGATCATCGCAATCGGGATCGATCTCTATGTCCGCCCGGCGGGTGCACCTCCGGTGGGCAGCGTCAGCGCGTCTTTCGGTGATTGGCTCGCGTCGATGGGATTGGCGTTCGATCCCATCACAGGCATCAACGTCGCCGCATCCGTCTACCTGCTGACTCTGATCGGCGGTTTTGCCGTCATCTACTGGCAGATGGTCCTGATGAATCTCATGGGGCAGTACGTCATGTACGACATGAGAAAGCAGATCTTTGGACATCTGCAGAAGCTCGACGTGCGGTACTACGACCGCAATCCGGTCGGCCGGCTCATTACCCGAGTCACCACGGATGTCGATGCGTTGAATGAAATGTTCACAGCGGGTTTCGTTGCGATCTTCGGCGACATATTCGTTCTGGCCGGAATCGTCGTCGTGCTGTTCTGGATGGACTGGCGACTGGCTCTCGTGCTGTTCGCAATCACCCCGTTCATCGCTCTGGTATCGATGTGGTTCCGTCGCGGCGCGCGGACGACATACCGCCAGGTCCGCGCCCGGATCGCCGCGATCAACGCGTTCCTCCAGGAGCATCTGTCTGGAATGGGAATCGTTCAGCTCTTCAACCGGCAGCCTCAGGAAGCGGCTAAGTTCTCAAACCTGAACGCGCGCCATCGCGATGCGAACCTCGATTCGATCTTCTACTACTCCGTCTTCTACCCGATGATCGAGCTGATTCAATCCATCGGAATCGCGCTGATCATCTGGTACGGGGGAGGTCAGGTCATCCAGGGAACACTCTCGCTGGGCGTTCTGATCGCCTTCTTTCAATACGCGCAACGTTTCTACGAGCCGATCTCCGACCTCTCGGAGAAGTACAACATTCTCCAGGCGGCCATGGCGGCAAGCGAACGGATCTTCAAGCTCATCGACACTCCGGTTGAGATCGGCCGGGAAGAAGGAGCCACGACTCTCGCCGACGTGAACGAGATCGAGTTCCGCAACGTCTGGTTCGCTTACAACGATGAAGAGTGGGTGCTCCGCGATGTGTCCTTCCGGGTTCGACGGGGCGAGCGCATCGCGATCGTCGGTCACACCGGAGCAGGGAAGACCACCGTCACGAGTCTCCTGCTCCGGTTCTACGATTGTCAGCACGGCCAGATTCTCATCAACGGAGTCGATCTTCGGGAGCTCGATCTGCAATCACTGCGGCGCCTTTTCGCGATCGTCCAGCAGGACTTCTTCCTCTTTTCCGGGACGGTCGAGAACAACATCTCCCTGGGTGACCCCGCCGTGACTTCTCAGTCCGTGCGGGATGCTGCCGCAAGAGTGCAGGCTGATCAATTCATCCGTAGGCTGCCGGATGATTTCAACGCCGTCGTTCGTGAACGGGGAGCCGGATTCTCGGTGGGTGAAAAGCAACTGCTCTCATTCGCCCGGGCTCTTGCTTTCGACCCTCCCGTACTCATCCTGGACGAAGCGACCTCATCGATCGACAGCGAGACTGAGCGCCTTATCCAAAGCGCGATCGAGATCCTCATGGCAGGGCGGACGTCGATCGTGATCGCACATCGTCTTTCCACGATCCGTTCCGCCGACGCGATCCTCGTTTTTCATCATGGGGAAATTCGCGAGAGCGGAACTCATGACGAGCTCATCGGCATTGATGGACTTTACCGTCGGCTGTACGAACTGCAGTACACAGCGGAAAAGTTGCAGGTCGGGGTTCCCGGAGGCCCGCTGGAGGAAGCTCCAGTTTGACAGTGGGCGCAATTCTGGAATACTGGGAGATTCAATAATCAATAGAAGCGGCGAGATCGGTGAGGTGAGGTCTATGACGGTTCGGTTTTTTCCGACCCGCGAGTTGCGCAAGAGCAGTCTGATCACCGGGTTCTTCTCCAGGCACCAGGTCAGCTACGAGCTCGTCGATCCCTCCGTAGACGCACTTAGACCATGGATACGCAGCGTCGGCGACCTTCCCGCAGTCGAGGTTGATGGCAGGCTCTTCATCAATCCGAACGACGATGCGTTGAAGAAGATCCTGAAG
>JBGSYJ010000371.1:0-8970 GCA_041750915.1 Thermoanaerobaculia bacterium
CTTCCGATCATGCTCTACGGACTCTTCGTTCATGTCCTCTGGTTCTCGCCGATTTTCGGCTGGTTCCTGCTCGTCTCGGCATGGGTGCGGCGCGCCGCGATTCTGTGGGCATTGCTGCCGCTGCTCGCCGTGTCGGCGCTCGAGCGCGTCACGTCGGGGACCTGGTATTTCATGTCGCTGCTGCAGTACCGGCTGACAGGTGCGATGGCGACTGGCTTCAACTTCGAGCCGGGCGACGGCGGAAGTGTCGACCGACTGTCCCAACTCACGCCCCTGAGATTTCTCACGACGCCCGGCCTCTGGCTGGGTCTTCTCTTCGCGGCCGCGTGCCTCAGCGTGGCAGTGCGATTGAGGCGTTACCGCGAGCCGATCTGATCCGACGGCACACGAGATTCCCCGAAGACTGAACTGAGAGAACGCTGTCTTGCGACAGGCAGCCCGAAGTGTCTCCACGGAACGGCAAACAAACAGGAGAGCGTTATGCGGATGATCTATCTGATTCACATCGTCGGAGGCGCGCTGAGTCTCGGCGCGGGCTACCTGGCGCTCTACACGACGAAGGGCGCACCGCTGCATCGCAGGAGCGGCATGGTGTTCGTTTACGCGATGCTGACGATGTGCGCATTCGGGACGATTCTAGCCATCGCGCATGGCGAGTGGGCGGAGGTCAATGTCCCGGCAGGTGTCCTCACGGCCTACCTGGTGATCACGTCGCTGACCACCGTGCGTCGACCTGCGAGGCGCGTGTCGCGGTGGCTGGACCCGTTGCTCATGGTCGTCGCGATGACAGTCGGCCTGACCTGCCTGACGTTCGGAATCGAGGCGGTCGTGGCCGGTGGAACGCGCAACGGCGTTCCCGCATTTCCGTTCTTCATGTTCGGAGTCGTCGGCACGATCGCCGGGTTTTCCGACCTCCGGATGCTTCGAAACGGCGCCCTCCAGGGCTCGCGCCGGCTCGCGCGCCACCTCTGGCGGATGAGCTTCTCGCTCTTCATCGCCGCGATGTCGTTCTTCATCGGGCAGGCGAAAGTGATTCCGGAGCCGATCCGCATCATGCCGCTGCTGGCGATGCCGGTTCTGGCGGTACTCGTGACGATGGTGTACTGGCTCTGGCGCGTACGCTTCCGGAAGGAGGTGAACGCTCGAGAGGTAGTCGAACGAATCAGCCTGGCTTCTCAGTAGTTCACCGAACCCAACAGCAATCATAAGGAGAACACCGATGCGAACACTCTTGCGAACAGTTCTGATCTTCCTTCTTGCGCCCGTCGCCTTTGCCCAGAGCAATCAACCCGCGCACGCCGCTGCTTCGAAAATCAGTCCTCTCATTTCGGCCAGCCAGGGCACGTACGAAGGAATCAAGAAGATTCTCGTTCGGACGGCCGAGTTGATGCCCGAAGAGAACTACAGTTTCAAGCCGTCCGAGGATGTGAGGAGCTTCGGACAGATCCTCGGACATGTTGCAGACGCGCAGTACTTCTTCTGCTCGATTGCGCTCGGTGAGAAAAGTCCGTCTCCCGGCGCTGAAAAGAGCATGACAGCGAAGGTCGATCTCATCAAAGCGCTGGGCGGCGCGTTTGCCTACTGCGACCGGGCGTACGAAAGCATGAACGACGCCTCTGCTGTCGAGATGGTGAAGTTCATGGGAGGCGACAATCCGAAGCTGGGAGTATTGAACACCAACCAGATTCACAGCATCGAGCACTACGGAAACCTCGTCACCTACATGCGCATCAAGGGATTCGTCCCGCCAACGAGCGATCCGGAGTTCATGAAGGAGCTGATGAAGTAACCGATCCGCGGAGAATTTCAGGACTTGTCATCCCGAGCAAGCGCGGGTGGGCGCGAGGGGCGAGGGATCTCCGGCGGTAGTACATTCGTGGTTCGTGACGGGGAGGGTGGTGGCGAGGAGCGATCGGCAACTATGTACCATCGCCGGAGAGCCCTCGCCCCTCCCGCCCGCACAACCAGGCTCGGGATGACAACTCACTTCGCCGTCTCCATCGGAGACCCCGATGCATTCACTCTTTCGCCGAGCGGCTCGCAGCGACTTTCCCGACCGCCACCGCCTGCTCCCGTTCCACACCGGAGGACGTGACCGAAACCTGGGCGAAGCCCTCGTCGGTCTCGATCAGCACAGTCCAGTTCTCCTCGTTGGCGAAGAGAACCGCCCGCTTGCCGATGCCGGTGAGTTTCTGTGGCTCACCTCCGCCTCCATCCCGCATCGTCGCGAGACTCAGATCGAAGAACTCGGGGATCGATTCGGCCGAGATCATCCCTTCACGGATTGCCTTGATCTCGAAGAAGTAGAAATTCACCCCGAGCTGTCCTTCGTCTCGATCGACGAGCCACGAGCAGGAGGTGAAGCCCTCCGAATATTCGATGGGGTCCACGACCTGGACTTTCATCCCGAGCGCGAACTCGACTTCTTCAGTTGTAAGGAACGCTGCACAGGTCTTCACCTGGTCAGCGTTCATGTCGGGCGTGAATGCGAGTACTCCGAAGAAAACCAGAATGGCTATAAGGAACCGCGCGACACTGTTCGAACGCATGATGTTCTCTCTCCCCTGAATCGGACTTCTCATCGTCTTCGATTGAGATGGGAATTCTACTTCCCCGGCGCGGAAATCTCGGAGAGAACTGCTCAACGGTCAGTGTTGGGAGAAAAGCTCACGGTCGCCTGATAGACGCTCGCGACACGGCGTCCGTTTTCCCGTGCAGGTTCGAAGCGCCATTCGCCAAACGCTTCAGCGGCTTTGTCCTCGAGGCCGAACGGTAGTCCCTTCAAAATGCGAACCGAGCGGACGATGCCGCGGTCGTCGACGTACAACGCTGCGACCAGAATTCCCCGAATTCGCGCCCTCGCGGCCTGATCAGTCAACCCCGGTTCGACCCTGTGGAGGAGACGGGCTGGTGTGCTGCGCGGGAAACCATAGATAGTAAGACCACCCGTGACTCCTCCGATCACTCCGCCCTCGATTCGTTCTTGTGGAACCTCGGCAACGGGGGGCGGTTCGGCGTGGCTGCAGGACATGAAGATCAGCGAGGAGAGGGAAATCGAGATCAGTAGAACCACGAGAACACCCGCCCGATGGAGCCCGGATGTGAGGACTTCTCTTCCGCCGGAGTATTCTTTGATCATCGAACTTCCCGGTCGCTTCGAAATGACATTTCAGAATACCAGCATCTCCGTCTGAGAGCATGTCGTGAGCACCGGGGCGAGAAAGGCTCGGACGTCAGGCCTATGTGGAGGAGGAGTCAGCAAGTCATCCTAAGCCGCTCGACCCAAGATAAAGATCCTTCGCGTCCCTCAGGACGACAGCTTCTCCGCCCTTAGCCGATCTTCCTGCGCTTCGGAAGTCAGTCGCGCAGCGGCAGATCGAAGTTCGTGATGAGCGTCGCCGCCCCGGACGTGGACTGGCGGATTGGGACGACGAGAAACCGGCTCCCGTCGCGCGACATCGCGATCCCGCGGTCATTCGTGTTCACGTTCACGGCGAACAGAGAGGTGACCTGTCCGACCCGAACCGTCTTCTCGCTGGTCTCGATGTTGACGGAACGGATCCCGTACGGACTGACGTAAAGAAGTTCCTTACCGTTCTGGTTCCAGAACGATGCGTAGACGGTCTCGTTCGAGATCTGCCACCTTGCTCCGCTCGGTGGATAGGATGTGATGAACAGGTTCCGGCCCGAGGAATTCGAGTCAATGTACGCAAGCCACTTTCCGTCGGGCGAGAGCTTGCCCTCGTACTGTTGCATGGGACCGCCGATGACAGTTTCCGGCTCCCCACCTGCGAGCGGGATCCTCATGATGTCGCCCGCCAGTCCAGAGCCCCGCTCGAACAGGAGGTACCGGCTGTCGGGAGTCACCGCCGATGGTCTGAGCAGAATGTCTGATTCGTACAGGACACGTTCCGGCGCCGATCCGTCCGCCGGCTTGATCACCAGCTGGAACTTCGCATCGCCGAGGGTGGTGAAGATGATGTTGCGCCCGTCGGGCGTCCAGTGGGGATCGGCCGTTGCGCCCGGCAGGAAAGAGAACCGCGTGCGTGATCCCCGCTCGATGTCGTGGAGATGGATGGTCGTGAGCGGATCGCCGATCGACACCGCAATCATGCTCTCGTCGGGAGAGAGCGCAACGTCACGATAGTACGCCGGTGGTCCGATCTCGCCGATCCTGTCTCCTTTGCGGTCGAGCCACGAGATGACGGTATTTCCATCTGAATTGCTACGGCCGTGGGTCGAAAAGAGACCTCCGTCCGAGATGGAGAAAATCGCACGCCAGGTCCCCCCATCGTAGAGGACGTCTTCCCATACCACGATGGGCTCGCCTTCGAGCGCGGCGCCGCTCAGACGCTGGGCCACCAGCTTGTTTGTCTTGAGATAAAGCAGCCAGTCTCTCCAGACGAGACCATTTCCCGGCGATGCAACGAGCTTTTGTGTCCCGGAGCCATCGAGCGCAGTCATGAAGATTGCCGTGTCCGGACTCTCCGGGATTGAATGCATCGCGGCAACGTAAAGGATGTGCTTACCGTCGGGATGGAATGAAGGCCAGCGATGGGTGGTATACGGAGCCTGGAGCGTAGTAATGGTGACAGGGCTTCCGCCGCTCGCCGGAACGCGCATGATCCCGGCCTGCGTGTACGGTGTGTAAACTATGGTCCCATCGGAGCCCCACGCTCCACCTCGGCCGTCCGCGGCGTCCGCCAGTGCGCGTGGCGGCGCGCCGTTCAGATCCGTGACCGCGAGCTTGCCCTCTGCGAAGAAACCCAGCGAGCGGCTGTCGGGGCTCCAGAAGGGAAACATCGCCCGTTCCGTTCCGTTCAGTCGCGTCGTGATTCCGGTCTCGAGCGACTGAACGTAAAGCATCGGGCCGTCATCCGAAGTGGCGACGAAGGCCGCAAGACGTCCGTCAGGGGAGAGAATCACCGGCCCGCCGGCGTCGCCGGTAACGACGATCTCGGCGCCGGCGGGCGGTGCGATCGCAGACACCAGGCGCACCGGCGGGGCATCCGAAGGCCGGAGCGCGAGCCACATCAACGCAGCAACGAGCAACGGAAGCGCGACTGCGGCGACCCACGCGAGGCGCTCGCGACTGTGACCCTTGTGCGCTATCGCGGGCGCCGCCTGGCCAGGCGACGAAAGACCGTCGCGCATCCACAGCAGCTCCCTGCGAAGGTCATGTGCACTCTGCCATCGCTCATCCGGATCTTTCGCGAGACAACTGCGGATCACGCGATCGAGTGCAGGAGGACTGAGCGGAGCGATCTCCGCAATCGGCTGAGGCTCGCGCTCGAGGATCGCCGCGATCAGGCTCGCCCGGCTCGACCCGTCGAATGCTCTCTTGCCGGTGACCATTTCATACAGCAGCGCGCCGAACGCGAAGATGTCGGAGCGATGGTCCGCCTCGCGTCCTTCGATCTGCTCGGGTGCCATGTACTGGAACGTCCCGACGATCATCCCCTCCTGCGTTACGGGCTTCAGTTCGGTGCTGCCATCGGGCTCCGGGATCCCATTGCCCTTCGTTTTCGCGAGTCCGAAGTCGAGCAGTTTGACGCCGACTTTCGTCAACATGATGTTGCCGGGTTTGAGATCGCGGTGCGTGATCCCGCTGCGGTGCGCGCGGTCGAGCGCATCCGCGATCTCGATGCCGTAGCGGAGAACCTGATCGATCGGCAGTGGACCTCTCACGAGACGATCGGCGAGTGTCTCTCCGTCGCAGAGCTCCATCACCAGGTAGGACGTCGCTGACGTAGCGGCAGTCTGCCCCGCCGTTGGATTGGGGATTGCGAGCTCCACCTCTCCAACATCGTGCAGCACACAGATGTTCGGATGGTTCAGCCCGGAGATCGTCCGCGCTTCGCGCTCGAAGCGGAGCTTGAATTCCGGATTCGACGAGAGGTGGGCCGGAAGGATCTTGATCGCAACGCTGCGATCGAGACGTGTATCGCGCCCCTTGTAGACCTCACCCATGCCTCCGGCACCGAGGGGCGTTTCGATCTCGTAAGGGCCGAGGCGTGTTCCGCGCTCAATCATTTGGGGTGTGGCCGAAGAATACACCACGAAGGACGTGCTCCATGTGGCAGGGCCCTCCGAGGCCCTGCCGTTTTCGTGGAGTAAAAATGTACGAAGGTTGGAGCATTCATCCCGGGGACGTCGCTCATGTGGCAGGGCCCTCCGAGGCCCTGCCTCTTCAAAGCAGTAAAGTTGTAGGAAGGTTGGAGCATTCATCCCGGGACGTTGCTCATGTGGCAGGGCCCTCCGAGGCCCTGTCTCTTCAGTGCAGTAAGGAGGTACGAAGGTTGGAGCATTCCTCCCGAGGACGTCGCTCCAGGTGTCGTACATCGGAACGATTTGAGAGGCAGGGCCTCGGAGGGCCCTGCCACATGGGCTATCGCCGGGCCGCCGCGATCGCTTCGCGCAACTGCGGCAAGTCGCGGTCCGCTTCGCTCCACGCCTCGAGCACTTTTCGGTATGTCGCGCGGGACGCCTCCATCCTGCCCGCAAGAGCCTGGGTTTGTGCGAGGCCGAGAAGGGCATGACCGCTGTGCGGCCGGAGAGCGAGAGCTCGTTCCCAGGCCGCTTCCGCCTGCTCGAAGTTTCGAGCGCGCATGTGAACTCTCGCGAGGGTCTCGTATACGGGTCGCGCGTAGTGCGGCGGCTCCCAGTAGCCGAGATCTCGTTCGCTGTCGGCAGCCTGCTGGAGCAGCAGAACTGCTTCGGGGATGGACCCCTCGAGCGCCGCGACGACTCCCTGCAACTCCAGCGAGTGCACATCGAGAATTCTCGCCGCGTGGCCGCTGTACCAGTCCGAGCCGCGCGCGGGAGCGCTGGTCGCGAGTCCCTTCGCAAGCTCCGACAGCGCCGCTGAATGTCTCTTTGCCTCGATCGCATCGCTCCGTTCGGATGCTTCCATCCCGCGGAGAAAGAGTAGAAGACCTTCGAGATAGCCCTTCGAGAGCGATGCGTTCGGATGATCCTTCAATGCTGCAGAAAGACTCCCGATCGCGTCGAGCCACCGGCCGTAGCGCATCTGCAACCGTGGGAGTGCAGCGAGTCCGCCGAACACGATGTACCCCGCGCCTCGATTTTCGAGCCGCTCATCCTTCACCGCGAGGCCTGCAAGAACCTTCGCCCACTTCACACCTTCCTCGAACCTACCATCCTCGGCGCAGTTGCCCACGAGATAGTCGAGGTTGTGCACATAGTTCCAGTTCGCCACGGGAGAAACGCCCTGCGATTTCATGTACGCAAGATCGATCTCCATCGACGCATGGAAAGCCGTCCGCGCCTCGGCGTATCGGCCGATGCGATAGTAGATGTGTCCCGGCATGTGTCGCAGATGTCCAGCCGCGGGCGCGAGTTCCGGAAGCTTGACCGCGCTCTCCAGAGCATCCTGCGGTCGCGGACCATTTTCGACGGCGTGAATCCAGTAGTGATGCACGGCGGCATGTTCCGGATGGGTGTGCAGCAGATTTCGCAGAATCGCCTGGCCGTACAGCTTTCCCTCACGCGGTCTTCCATCGGGAGCGTAGCTGCCAGTCGGGGTCGAGAGCGTGTTTGCGAGAAAGAGCTTCGCATCGACGTCATCCGGAAACCGATCGATCAGCGCCTCCATCTCGCTGATGAATGCAGATCGACCTTTGCCGGGCTCCACGAGCAGCGATGCCGCGCGAATATAAAACTGCTCGCGCTCACTTGCCTGCGGCGCGAGAGCGATCGCCCGCGCAAGCGCGGCGTCGCGTTCCGCCTTCATTTCCTTCGCGTTGTATCCGAGTGCCGTGAAGAGGCCCCAGTGCGGCATTGCTGCCTCAGGGTCGAGGCGCGCAGCCTCGCGGAATGCCCTGTACGCCTCGAAGTCCCAGAACGCATGAAGCATGTTGATGCCCTGATCGAAAAAAGCCTGAGCCTGAGGCGATTGCGTCGTGATGGGGAAGTGGCTGCTGCCAACGCCGCTCATGAGTGGAGGCGCGGTGATCGAAGATGCTTCAAACGGAACGCCGCTCCGGCAATGATGAGCGGGCTGTTCAGAATCAGGAGTGCTCGAGAGAGCACTCGTCGCGAACACGATTGTGACGAAGGCGAACCGCAGAATTCGACCCATCCTGTTCATTGAAAGCACACTCTCGGGCAAAGAGCAGTCACAAATCTCGAAATCTCTACGTAGCGGCGGATTCCGATCCGCCGTTCTTCGGGATCGTCGGAACTCGCGCGTTCTGGAGCGACGACCCGGGATGAATGCTCCACATGTCGTACCTCGGCACTCCCTGGAACGAGGGACATCGGAATGTCCCTCTACTGGTGCGCGTATACTGTCGCCTCACGAACGGAGAGCTCTATGACGGGCGAAAAAATATACGAATACGATCTCGATGTTGCAGGGATTACAGACTATGGGATGAGCCTCGATGCAATCCTGGCCGGCACGGAACCACTTCCGGCGCAGGGTGCTCGCATTGACGTGGCCTTCGAGGGCAACGGCAGTGGCCGCGTGAGCGGACGAGTGCGAGGGATCGACTATGTGCGTGTGCGTGCCGACGGCCGCATCGACCTCGATATACACGCGACGGTCGAAACCGAGGATGGCCACCGCATCGCGCTCTACGCTGACGGCGTGGCGGTTCCGCGCGTGGGTGAGCCGATTGCTGACCTTTGGGAAAACGTCACCCTCAGCACGGCGTCTGAGAGCTACGCATGGGTCAACGCGCGCCAGGTCTGGGCAACCGGGACCGTGAACTTCGCTACCGGCAAGATTCACATCGAAGCCTGGATGCAATGATCGGCAAGACGCTGTCGCATTACGTGATCACCGCGAAACTCGGCAGCGGCGGGATGGGGGTCGTGTATGAAGCTGAGGACACGACTCTCGGCCGGCATGTCGCCCTGAAGTTTCTCCCGCCGGAGATGGCGCAGGATCCATCCTCGCTCGAGCGGTTCAAGCGGGAAGCGCGGGCTACCTCGGCGCTCAACCAC
>JBGSYJ010000372.1:0-3951 GCA_041750915.1 Thermoanaerobaculia bacterium
TTTGCCAAATAGGCGCGACCGTGAGGTCCCGTACGGCATGAAAGGTGGTGAGCACAATGGCGACAGCGAAAAAGCCAGCTGCGAAGTCGAAAGCAAAGTCCACCAGCAAAGCGAAAGCGAAGAAGAAGAAATAGTGTCGTAAGCAGTTAACCAAATGGGGAGTCGTACCTGGAGGGGCCCTATGGCCCCTCTTTTCTTTTTTCAGCCCTCCGCGCCGCCGCCCGGAGCTCTAGAAACTTCCTGATTCACGCGGCTCTGCGGAACCCTTCCGGCACGGACCTCGTATAAGCTGATATAGGGAGGGGAGGTCATCATGTACAAACTCATCATTCTGTCGCTCAGCGCGGCGTTGCTTTCCGCGACTGTCAGCGGCCAGCAGGAAGCCGTTCATCCGTTCCGCACTTCCATCGACGCGGGGACTGCCTTGAGGCTCGTCGTCGACGTTCCGCAGTCGAATCTCCTCATCCAGACCGGGACCGCCGGCAAGATCGAGGCCTCGGGTACCGTGACCCGCGAGTACAAGAAGGACCGCGACGCCGCACGGGCTCAGGAAATCGCCAATGCCTCCTCGGTTCACATCGAGATCCGAGGAACCCGCGCCTACGTCACGCGTGCGTTCGGCGTCGCGGCAGAAGGCCGCTCCGCTCAGAACTCGAAGACGATTTTCGATCTCGTGGTGAAGATCCCCGAAGGCATGCACGTCGAAGTCGTACAGAACACCGGAGCTGTGCGACTCGACGGCTCATTCGGAAACGTGCAGGTCGATATGCGCGCGGGCGAGATCGGACTCAAGGTCCCGAAGGCTTCCGTGCGAGAGCTCTCCGCAAGGGCTACGGTCGGCGACGTCACCACGAACCTCGGAGACCGCACCATCTCGAAGCAGGGCGTCTTCGCCGGAAAGACCCATTACATCAATGAGCGCGGTCACTCGTTCATCAATCTGCGCCTCATGGCGGGGGACATCGACGTACAGCTCGTGCAGTGATCCGCCCACCCTACCGGTTCTGAGTTCTGGGTTCTGAGTTCTGGGTTGGTGTCATCCTGGTTGTGAACCAATTGCGGCGTGTCATCCCGAGCGCCGAGCGAGGGATCTGGGTGGGGGCCTCTTCGACGGGAGCCGCCGCCCAGATCCCTCGCTCGACGCTCGGGATGACACAATGCTCTATCGCTCAGGATGACAGGTTGTTCCGTCCGATCCACTTTTCCGCATCCTCGCGCGTGGCGAGCTCGCCGCGGATCTGCGCCTCGATCATTCTCCGCTTGAGCGCACCCAGCCCCCGTCCCGGCGGCATTCCGCTCAGCGCTCCGATCTCTTCGCCGGTCAGCAGCGGCTGAAGCGCAAAGATTCTGTCCCCGTCCTTTTGCGCGACTCGCTCGATCAACTTTGCCGCTTCCACGTTGCCGACGGCTCTCGAGAACGCGACGGCGCGTTCCGAGGTCTCCCGTCCGAAGTCGTACAGCGCTGTGCGGACCAGATCCGGATTGCTTCGCAGCTGCGCCGCCATCCGGTGGATGGCGAGAATCGCCTGCAGCGAAGCCGTGCTGAGCTTCCAGCGGAGTGCGAACTCCCGGACTGCTGCCTCGTTCAGATCTGCCAGGAGAATGGCGAGGGAGATGTCGGCATCCTGCGAAGCGCCCGCGCCGATTCGCTGCACATCTTCATCCGTCAGCTGCCTGCCGAAGATCACCTGATCGATCCCGCTCTCTGACATGAGCGCAACCCCGTATGCGGCCCGCGGTCCGGTGAGAATCGCTCGAAGCTCATATGTCACACGTTCGACGGCGACGTCCGGGATCATCCCGACATTCCTGCTCATCGCTTCGAGAGTTGCGGATTCGATCCGGAAATCAAACTTCACAGCCATGCGGACAGCCTTGACGATTCTCAGCGGGTCATCCCGGAAGTTCTGCTCGGAGATCATCCGGACGAGACGTCGCTCGATGTCGTCAGCGCCGTGCAGAGGGTCGATGAGCCGCCCTGAACTCATCTCGAGCGCTATCGCGTTCATCGTGAAGTCCCGCCGCAGAAGATCTTCCTCGATGGAATCGCCCGTCATCTCCACGAAGTCGTAGACGCGCCCTCCGACGACGACACGATGCACCTGCATCGGGTCGCGGCCCAACTCGACGACATACGTGGCGTGGCGTGAAGCGAAGTTGCGGGCAAGTTCACTCGCGGATCGGGCCGTCAGATCTGCGTCGAGCGGCTCGCGATTGAGCAAGGCGTCACGGACGACTCCACCAACCGCAAAGACGTCCGGCGGCAGAGTGGCCAGCTCCGGATACCACCCTACGATCTTCTCCAGAACGGCCGAACCATTCAAACTCATGGAAGCATTGTATGTGGGCCATGTGGCAGGGCCTTCCCAGGCCCTGCCTCTTCGGGTACTAAAGACGTACGACACATGGCGCGACGACCCGGGACATATGCTCCAGCTGTCGTACATCGTTGCTCCTCGAAAAGGCAGGGCCTGGGAAGGCCCTGCCACATGGCGCGACGACCCGGGATAGATGCTCCAACCGTCTTACAACGTCACTCCTCGAAAAGGCAGGGCCTGGGAAGGCCCTGCCACATGGGGCTACGGTGCGGAAACCACTCCGTTGCTCAGCGTTCCGATTCCTTCGATCTCGACTTCCACCTGATCGCCGGGCGAGAGCGGTCCGACACCCGCCGGCGTTCCGGTAAGGATCACGTCGCCTGGCTCGAGCGTCATCACCGACGTAATGAACGCGACGATGAACGCAGGCGTGAAGATCATCTGTGACGTGCGGCCATCCTGCCGAACATCACCGTTCACACGCGTGCGGAGCGACAGGCTCGAAGGATCGAGCTCGGTCTCGATGCACGGCCCCAGCGGCAGGAACGTATCGAAGCTCTTTCCCCGCGTGAACTGCACGTCCCGCTTCTGGATGTCGCGCGCAGTGACGTCGTTCGCGCAGGTGAATCCGAGGACGTAATCGCGCCAGTCGCTTTCGGGAACATGGCGCGCGCGGCGGCCGATGACCATAGCCAGCTCCCCTTCGAAGTCGACACGCTCGGATTGCCGGGGAATCTCAATGGCGCCTCCGGGCGAAAGCAGCGCGGACGGCGGTTTGAGAAAAATGATCGGTTCGGCCGGCGCGTCGTTGCCGAGCTCTTTCGCATGGTCTCCGTAGTTCCGCCCCACGGCGACGATCTTGCCGGGAATCACGGGAGTCAGAAGCTGAAGGGCAGAGATCTCGAGCGCCTCTCCCGCTTCATCCTCGGCGTGGATGATCCGATCCAGATCGTGATGGCCGCTCGGACGGAGCCCATCTCCCCGATCGACCGCGAACCACGCCTGGTCGCCCTGCTGGTATCGATAGATCTTCACTTCATCGCCCGGAGATCGGCAAGGACGTCTTCTCCATGCTTCGCAGTGTCGACCTTCTTGTACACCTTCCGGACGCGCCCGTCAGGGCCGATGAGGAATGTCGTGCGCGCGACGCCCCAGGTACGGCGACCGTACATGTTCCTTTCCTTCCAGACGCCGTACATCTTCGCAACGTCCGCCGACTCATCCGACAGCAGCGGAAAGTCGAGCTCATGCTTGCCGCGAAATTTCTCGTGACTGTCGAGCGAATCGATCGAGATTCCCAGAACGGCCGCACCCTCTTTCTTCAGTGCGTCGTGATTATCGCGGAATGAGCACGCCTCGGCCGTGCAGCCGGGAGTGTCGTCTTTCGGATAGAAGAAAAGCACGACGCTCTGCTTCTTGAAGTCCTTCAGCGACAGATCCTTTCCCTCAGTCGAGGGAAGGCGGAACTCGGGCGCCCGGTCGCCAATTTTTGGTTCGTAGAAATCCTGCATTCGAATACCCCCTGAACTGAAAGATCGTCAATGGTGAAAAAATCGATGCATCGTGTCATCCCGAGCGTCGAGCGAGGGATCTGGGCGGCGGCCTACGTCTTACAAGGCCCCCCTCCCAGATC
>JBGSYJ010000373.1:0-2155 GCA_041750915.1 Thermoanaerobaculia bacterium
GGGTCTGGTGAACTTCGAAGAGCCGTTCACTCGACTCTTCAACCAGGGGATGATCACCAAGGAGGGCTACCGCGATCCTTCGAACAATTCGGCGTGGGTACCCCTCGACGAGGTCGAGCTTCGGGAAGGCGTGCCGTTCCACAAAGGTACCGAACAGCAACTCGTGCCGGAAGTCGGAAAGATGTCGAAGTCACGCTTCAATGTCGTGCCGCCCGATGAATTGATCGCGCGGTACGGCGCGGACACCGAGCGCGTGTACACATTGTTCATCGCCCCCCCCGACAAGGAGGCAGCATGGTCCGATGACGGCGTGATCGGGGCCTGGCGTTTCCTGAGCCGCGTCTGGACTCTGGGCGAACAGATCGAAACTCTCCGCTCCGATGAATCCGATCCGGCGTCTGTGAAGATGATCCGGAAGACGCATCAGACGATCGCTTCGGTAACGCGGAAGATCGAGCGGTTCGAGTTCAACACGGCGATCTCCTCTCTGATGGAGCTCTCGCACGCGATCGCCGACTATCTCGCGGCGGGCGGCGTCTCGCGCCGGGATGCAACCCTCGCGTACGAGTCGCTGCTCAAACTGCTTCATCCCTTCGCGCCGCACATCACCGAGGAGCTGTGGGAAAGGCTGGGGCATGATGGGTTCATCCTCACGTCATCCTGGCCGGAAGCCGACACCGAGCTGATGAAGGAAGACATGCTCACCGTCGTTGTCCAGATCAACGGAAAGCTACGTGCGCAGATGGAGCTGCCCGCTGGCGTTGACCAGGAGACGGCGACATCTGAAGCGCTTCAGCACCCGAAGGTCCTGACGCACCTCGAGGGCCGGCAGGTGGTCAAGACGATTTACGTTCCGGGGAAGCTCGTGAATCTGGTGGTCCGATGAAACGTACTGTGGCTCTTCTCTCCTTGCTTCTGTTCCTCAGCGGCTGTGGCTACAGCCTCGTCGGACGGGGAAACTTTCTCCCTCCGTCGATTCGCAGCATTCAGGTACCGACGTTCGTCAACCGCACGACGCGCGTCGAGGTCGAGCAGCAGATCACTCAGGCTGTTGCCGCTGAGATGGTCTTTCGTGGACGGCTGCAGCTCGTGAGCAATCCGGCGGACGCGGATGCGATCCTTCGGGGTGAGGTCCAGTCGTTCGGAATCACGCCGGTCGCGTTCAACGAGCAGGGGAGAGCCACGCAGTATCAGGTCTCCATCACGGCGGCGATCGAGCTGCTCGACCACAGGAACGACGATGCGATCATCTGGAAGAACAATCAGTACCGCTTCCTCGAGACGTACCCGATCGATGTTTCGGCGACCGATGCGTTCGATCAGGAAACGCGAGCGATCAACGACATCGCCCTGCGTTTCGCCGAGCGGCTGGTGACGAACCTGCTGGAGGGATTCTAGGGGGAAGTAGTCAGGAGTCAGGAGTCAGTAGCCAGTAGGTTCGCGCGGGGGAGTGTGCATCGCCAGAGTCGAAGAAGTGGCGGGACATTCCGATGTCCCGCGTCCAGCGGTGCAACTCGGACCGACATATGGAGCATTCATCCCGTGTCGTCGCTCCAGAACGCGCAAGCTCCAGACGACTCGAGGAGCGGGAGATCGGAATCTCCCGCCACGACCCAAAAGGAAAGGCGCCCTCGAGGGGGCGCCTTACTGACTACTGACTCCTGGCTACTGACTACTTCGCTGCGGCGCTGCGTTTCGCAGCAGCCGACAGCCGCGACTTGTAACGGTCGGCGGTGTTGGTCTTGATGACCTTCCGCTTTGCGGCCTTGTCGATGAGCGACGCGGTCTCGCTCAGAATCGCCTTCACGTCGTCGCCACCGTCGGCGATCGCCTTGCGGGTCTTCTTGAGCTGGGTGCGGAGGCGGGACATTCCCGCGCGATTCCGCTGATTCGCCTTCTCGGCCTGTCGTCTCTGCTTCTCAGCCGAACGGATATTTGCCATGTAACACTCCTCTGTCTTATTACAACCCGACTCTGAACAAGCCTCCGCCGGAATTAATTGCCATCGATGCCAAGGGTCTTCAATTTTTCCCTGGCGAGGGCGGCCTCAGGGGCACGGGGGTGCTCGTGAAGCACGTACTGGAGCTGTACGATCCCCTGGGAGCGCTGACCCAGCTCGACGTACGAGTAGCCCTTCTTGAGCAGCGCCGCTGGC
>JBGSYJ010000374.1:0-7127 GCA_041750915.1 Thermoanaerobaculia bacterium
ACCTCCTCGGCACCAAGCTCGAAGCTCCAGGGAGAGTCGATCGAAGCGAAAGGCTTCCCGAGGGAGAGCCGGCGCTCCGTGCCGTCCGAGTTGTCGAACCAGGCAAAGTCCGCCTGCCAGTAGGGCCGCAGAAATGCCGGATCGCTCAACTCGATACCCATTCGCGTCCGTTCTGAATTTTCATCGAGAAGAAGGGTCAGGGCGCGACCGCTGCCGAGAAGGTTCTTTTCGGTGAGCTCGAACCCGAGGCGCCCGCTCCCACCAGTGCTGCCGATCGAGACTCCGGGATCGGTAGTCCATGAATCGCGGGTGACGACTTCCACCTCGACGCTGTCCTCATCCAGTGGAATGACGCGGACCGTTGCAGATTCGAGAAACTCCAGGCCCCGCAGATTCCGTTCGGTCTGTGCGAGCGTTTCGGGGTCGAGCACGTCCCCTTCGCGAAACAGCAGAAAGCGGCGGATCAACGATTCCCGTGTGCTGACGTGGAGTCGGTTCGCGGTACGAAAGCCGAGATGGTTGCGCGCCGCGTCCTCCGGGAATACGTCCTGAGCCACGATCCGAATCGACACGATGCGAGGGATGACTTCGCCGTGCATCGCAATCGAGGGCACCAGGAGTAGAAGCACGAGTGCGACCGCCCGGCCGGCCGCGGCCCCGCTGCCGAGGGCGCGCGCTGGATGACCTGAAAGGGACCAGCGCTTCACGAGCACGTCAAGCCCGAACACGACAAACCAGCAGATCCCCGCCGTCCAGAGCGTGTGCGAGAGAAAGTGCGCGCCTCGCGCCATCTGCGCAACTCCGAAGATCCCGCCTGCAAGAAGGCCCACTAGCAGGCCCGCGAACGCGAGTCGACGTGTCGGTGCGACAAAGCAGAGCGAGAGCAGCGCGAAGCCCGCGGACGCATTGGCCGCCGGAAAACACTTCGCTCCGGGTGAGCTCGCAGCGGCGTACAGGCCATGGTGCGCGAGAGTGCCACCGAACGCCTGGATGTCCCAGGGGCATGGCCGCCCGCTCTGCGTCTTGAGAGCTCCAACGAGTGAAGTCGCAAGCACAATCGAGAGAAAGACGTAGATCCCGTTCTTTCGCCAGGATCGTCGCGTCTCACCCTTCCAGGGAATGAGGCCGGCCGCGAGAGCGGTCAACCCGATCACGGCCACGGCATTGCGCCCGCCGTGATGGAGCACCGTCTCGGTGAGCCACGCATCCCGCCACGGCCAGGTTTCTGCCACCGGATCCCAGAACACCCGGGCAACTTTCAGATCGAGGTCGAGGCCTTCGCAGAGTGCGAGCGCGCCAAGCAGAATCAGCGCGGGAGCAGCGACGTGCCACGCCAGGCTCCGTGACGCGCGAACATCATTGCTCACGCCTGGACTCCAGGAGGTTCGCCGCGGACTGGTACCACGCTACTGCGAGGTCCACGCGTCTGGCATCGACGGGCTCGGGCACCTGCGTGTTCATCGCGAGGTCATACCGGTATTCATGAACACTCCCCTTGAGGCCCAGTACAACGAGTGACTCCCCGTCGAATCGCGCGACGTCGTGATTGTGGCTCAGCAGAATCGTCGGCCGGCGCGTGGACTCCCTGAAAACGTCCCGGCCAAGGAGCTCCCCCTCATAGCCGATACCGAGCATACCCAGCACCGTCGGCGCGATATCCATCTGACTCACAGGTGTGGTTACACGGCGAGGCACGAGCCTGGAGGGGGCATAGAAGACGAGAGGGATCCGGTAGGTCTCCATCGGGATCTCCTCACGGCCGTAAACCCGTGCGCCGTGATCCGCCACGATGATGAAGAGCGTGTCGTCGAACCAGGGATGCTTCCGGGCATCCTCAATGAATCTACCGAGCGCAAAATCCGCATAGCGGATCCCAGCCTCCCGGCCGCCCCCTTTTTCGGGAACACCCGGAACGCCGGGGCGGAACGTGAAGGGCTTGTGGTTGGATGTCGACAGAACCACGCTGAAGAATGGCCCGCCGGACGCTGCGCGTTCATCGAAGTGGGAGAGGGCGTTGGCGAAGAGGTCTTCGTCCGAAACTCCCCATATATTCGAGAACTGCGGGTCGTTGAAGTTCTTGCGATCGATGATCTTGAATCCGTTCGACGCGAAGAAGTTTGTCATGCCGTCGAAAAATGCATATCCGCCGTAAAGGAAGCTCGTTTTATATCCGGCCGACTGCATGATTCTTCCCCAGTTGTCGAGGCGATCTCCCCCCGGCCTCTTCACGATCGACTCGGAAGGAATCGGAGGAAACGACGCAGTGATGGCTTCGAGGCCGCGGACGGTACGGGTTCCTGTTGCCCAGACCTGCTGGAAAAACACTCCGTCGCTTGCAATCCGGTCGAGTGAAGGGGTGAGGCCGCGCGAGTCTCCGCACGCTCCGACGTACTCGCAGCCGAGCGACTCTTCCACGACGACGACCACGTTCATGTGACCGAGTCCGTCGGGTCTGGACGCACGCACCTGACGAAGGCCCGGCTGACGGCCCTCGAACGCTCCCGTCAACTCCTCGCGCACCAGAGCGACTGCCGCGCTGCTATCCATCGAACGGTAGTGATCGGTGTATCGAAGATCGTGAGTGCGGAGTGCATCGAAGAAAAGGGCGAGTCCGTTCGATGCGATCTCCCGCTCGATCCTGTTCGTTCCCGCCGCGCTCAGAGGCACGATCATCGAGAGGGCAAGCGCACAACCGAATAGTGCCAGGCTTGCCAGTCGTTCCGGCCTGGCACCGGCGCGCAGCCGGCCCTCCCGAAGGGTTGCGAGCTGTAGAGGAACAATCATCACGGCGATTGCAGCCGTGAGAAGAAGCACTCCGGCAACGGGGTATGAATCACGGATATTGCCGAGCACCTCGTGCGGGTACATCAGGTAGTCGACCGCAACGAGGTTGAACCGGGCGTTGAACTCCTCGAAGAAGTAGTACTCGGCGAAGGCCGTGTAGACGAGGCCGATGTTCACCATCAGAAGCGTGGCCAGCTTCACTCCCGCGTAGAGCTTCGATTGACGCCATCGGGAGGGAGAGAAGTTGGACCATAGCGCCAGCGGCAGGGCGAGAAGAAGTGCGACTCGGAGATCGGCGATTGAGCCGGTGCCCAGAAGCAGTGGGAGCCTCCCCGGGACGATCCCGGCCTGACGTCCGAAACTCCACCACAGCACGATGCGCAGCACCAACCGGATCACTAGAATGGTGGCGAGGAGTGTCACTGTGGACCTGAGAGATTGGGGCTGCCATCGTCCGAGTGCCGAGGGGAATGAGTCTGGTGGGGCGCTGTCAAAGGTTCGGCTGGTCATCGAGTTCCTCGAGACGCATCTATGTCATCCGGATAGATGCCGCATGGCGGGAGATCCTTCGTTTCGAGTCAGAACACGAGCCGCATCCCCCTCTCCCCGTGTGAACGGGGAGAGGGGCAAGGGGTGAGGGGCCGTGCAAGCAACTCATTTGTTGGCGATCGACTACAGAAGCTGCAAGCCCCCGACGCCCCTCTCCCGGCGCGCGACGATTTCGCAAGTCCTCGACGTATGCGCGGATGCCGCGCGCCACCGTCTCCCCGACTTCGCGGGGAGAGGGAGAGCACGCGGCTCCGAGAATTGTTCACCGTCGCCGAAGGATTTCCCGGGGGGACGCATCCAGCACTGAAGGAAGATCTCTTTGCTCAGTGCGCCGTCTGCAAGATCGCTTGCCCCGATCCGTCTTCGTCCGGGGGGCAGCTCGTCACACACTCATGAGACGGAACTCACGGCAGAAGCCGGCGCAGCAGGCGATCGATGCCACGCTGAGGGATACCGGATACCGTCACATAATCCTCGACGCAAACGCGCGCACTGTGGAAGTCGCTCGAGGACTTCGTCGACGGACTGCCGGCCGACTGACTCTCGTGATCCTCGCGTAATGGAATCGGCGCCCGGGATATACTTCCCGCGTCCCCTGCAGCGAAAGGTCTGGAGGCATTTTGCTGGGCGTCACGATCTCGCACTATCGAGTGACCGAAAAACTCGGCTCAGGAGGCATGGGAGACGTCTACGCGGCGCGCGACCTGCTTCTGGGACGAACCGTCGCGATCAAGGTACTTCAGTCCCACCCGGACGGCGATGGCTTCCGCCGCCAGCGATTCCTTCAGGAGGCCCGCGCCGCTTCCGCACTCAACCATCCGAGCATCGTCACGATTTACGACGTCGTGCAGGAAAACGACACCGACTACATCGTCATGGAGCTGGTCGAGGGCGAGACACTGGCCCAGCGCATGGGTCGCGCAGCCCTCTCGCTGGATGAGTCGCTCGATCTGATGAAGACCATCTCCGCCGGTCTCGCCCTCGCCCACGCGCGTGGCATCGTTCACCGCGACCTCAAGCCGGGCAACATCATGATTCCCTCGACTGGCGGCGTGAAGATCCTCGATTTCGGCCTTGCGAAGTTCTCGGGCGCGATGATGAGCAGCGAGGAAGCCGGACCGACCGCGCAGCGCACGCGACCGGGAGAACTCCTGGGGACGCTCGAATACATGTCCCCGGAACAGATTCTCGGAGGCGACGTCGATGCACGCTCCGATATCTTCTCGCTCGGCACGATGCTGTTCGAGATGGTCACTGGACGGCGTCCATTCCATTCGGATTCCGTCGCGGCAACGCTGCACGACATCGCCTATCGCGACGCGCCGGATCCGAAGTCGCTGCACGATGATCTCCCGGAAGCCATCTCCGCGCTGATTACGCGGATGCTGGCCAAGCGGCCGGAGGATCGTTTCGATCATGCCGGAGCACTCGGCATCGCCCTGGACGAGGCGCGGCAGGGACGCGTCTCCCCTCTCCCTGTCACTCGCAAAGCGCTACGCGGTTTCACGTGGGACCGGCGCACGACAGCTCTCGCAATCGGCATTCTCACGATTGTCGTTCTCGCGGTGATCGTGCAGATGAAGCCATTCGAGAGCCGTATCCCCAAGGCTGACGTCCCGATCGCAACGGCGAGCGTCGTGGCACCGCTTCCCGTCACGTCACAGGACCACACGGCTCGCTCGAACCAGCTTCTCGACGCCTATTGGCGCGAGGGGTACATCGATCAGGCAGTCGCCGGCTACCAGAGAGCGATCGCGCTGGATCCGAACAGTGCCGCGGCCCACGCCGGACTCGCTCTCGCCTACTGGCGGAAATATCGTGAGACGGAAGACGCAGCATGGCTTGATCTCGCCCAGAAGAACGGAGAGCGAGCCGTGGAAATCGAGCCGCAGCTGGCCGCTGCGCAGACGAGCCTTGCACTCGCCGAGATTGAGAAAGGCGATGTGGAGAGCGCCGGCAGGAGGTTCGAGTCGACGCTGAAGCTGGACCCGGAGAATGTGGCAGCCATCCGCGGTCTGGGCGTGCTTGCATTCAAGGCAGGGAACCGCGATGAGGCGGAGCGACGCTACAAAGAGGCCATCGCACTCCGACCGGATGATCAGCACCTTCACGGCGATCTCGGCGTCCTTTATTACGTCGGCGCGCGCTACGACGATGCGGCTGGCGCATTCCAGAGATCGATCGATCTCGCACCCGACAACATTGCGGGCTATCGAAATCTTGGGGCCGTTCTCCATCAGAAGGGCGACTACGCGGGTGCCGCACGGATTCTCCAACGCTCCCTCGAGATCAGGCAGGACTCTTCCGTCTATTCGAACCTCGGCACCCTCTACTTCTTTCAGGGTCTCTACCCGCAATCAGTGACCGCATTCGAGAAGGCAGTTGCCAGCGGGGCGAACGACTTCATGGTCTGGTCCAACCTCGGTGACGCCTATCGATGGACTCCTGAAAACGAGGCAAAGGCGCGAGATGCGTTCGCCCGATCGCTGCAACTGCTCGACGAGAAGCTTCGCGCAGAACCGGAGAGCGCCGAGCTCCTCTCACGCCGCGCCCTCGTGCTGGCCAAGAAGGGCAACAGAGAGCCAGCACTTATCGGCGCTGATGCACTAGGGAAGAACCGGGACCACGATCCTCAGATCCTCTACCGGCTTGCCCTCACCTATGAGCTCGCAGGCGCGCGGGAACGTGCCATTGAACAGCTCGACCTCGCCGTGGACCGAGGGTATTCGACAGAAGAACTGCGAAAAGACCCGGAGTTGGCGAAGCTCAGGAGTGACGTGCGCTATCACCAGATGATGATCGCGCACAAATGATGACGGGACGACGTTCACGAAATGTACGTCCACTGAAAGGAGCAGAAAGTGACGGATTTTCATCTCGATATGGCATTCGACTGGGATTCTCTGGCGAAAGAGGGAAACGCGTACGATGGCTTTCTGCAGATCGGACTCGTCAAGGTGACGGGAAACACGGGGCAACCGGCTTCCTTCGCCGACATTGACGACGATGACACGCTCGAGTTCTATCTGTACGACATCTCGGAAGCGCCCAACAATGACGTGAAGACTCCGTCAATCGCTTCTGACGGATCGTGGCTGACCTTTTCGGCCGCGGACAGCTCGACACAGGTTGGAAGTCCCGCGGCTGGCAATCCAACCGTGGGAGCAGTATTCGGACCTCGAGGAAGCGGCACCAGCTCGACCTTCAGCCGTTCGCCTCGGGATGTCTATCCTGAGTGGCAGATCATGAACGGCGCCGGCTCGCCGCTCTCGCTGACGCTGCTGAACAGCGGGAACTTCTTCTTTACGCTCGATCTGTCAGTGACCAACTCCCAGGGCGTGACCAAGACCTTCGGCGTCGATCCGGAGATGATCGTGAAACCCTGAGCGTCAAAGTAGGTACGGCAGATCTGTCATCCCGAGCGAGCGCGGGGGGCGGGAGGGGCGAGGGATCTCCGGCGATAGTACATTCGTGATTCGTTATGGGAGCGGGGTGGCGGAGGAGGCCATAGGCAACTATGTACCATCGCCGGAGATCCCTCGCCCCACCCGCCCGCACGACCAGGCTCGGGATGACAAGCTCGTTCATGCCCGCCACGATGATCTGCAAGATCACTCCTTCGCAATAACTGCGGCATACACTTCGATCCCGTCCCAGAGATTCTGAATCCGAAGATTCTCGTTGGCCGCGTGCTGACTGTTGTCGTGATTGACGATCGGTACGCCGATGATTGGGGCGCTGAGAACTTTCTGAAATAGATATATGGGAAGGCTGCCGCCGAGGGTCGGTACTTC
>JBGSYJ010000375.1:0-17988 GCA_041750915.1 Thermoanaerobaculia bacterium
TTCCCCGTTGCAGCAATTGCAGGCGGAGGGGTCGCGGCGCTTCTGATTTTTCTCAATCTCGATCTGTACCGGTTCTTTGCGCGCGAGCGTGGACTCACATTCGCGGTTCGGGCGATCCCTCTCCATTTTCTCTACTACCTCTACGCGACGGCCGGCTTCGCCATCGGCGGCATCCAGGCACTGCAGGACATCAACAGGCCCGTGCGCGGGCCTTCGCCGCTTACGCCGCGATGAGTGCTCCATCATTCAGCCGCAACCTGGTGCTGCTCTCGGGCGGGCAGATCGCTGGTCGCCTCGTTCTTTTCGGCACGACCATCTATCTCACGCGCGTGCTTTCGGCGGAGAACTTCGGAATCACCGCATTCGCCACCAGCGTCCTCGCGTGGGCCGCGCTGATCGTCGACTTCGGGCTCATGCAGTACGCGCCTCTTGAAGTCGCAAGGCAGAGCGTGCCGATCAGGATGCTGGTGCGAAACGTGATAGGCATACGGCTGCTGCTCACCGTCGCAGGATTCGGGGCGCTACTCCTGTTCGTCGGACTGGCGCCGCTCACATCGGTGACGGTGCTGGTCCTGCTGATCTACGGAATCTCGCTCGTGACGACGGCCGCGGATCTCGACTGGCTGTTTCTCGGCGCGCAGCTCATGCATGTCTCAGCAGCGGGCGAGATCATCCATCAGGTAACCATGCTGGCCGGGGTGATCCTGTTTGTCCATCGTCCCGAAGATGTGATTCTCGTTCCGGTCGTCTACCTCGTGTCGCGGCTCGCATCCACAGCGTTTCTCATCGTGATGGCGTTCAGGCGGTTCGGCTGGATGCTGCCGGGAATCGACCTGAAGTTCGCGCGGATGATTCTTCGAGCCTCGGCGCCGCTCGCGGGGACGGCGGGACTGGCGATGGTGTCTCACAATTTCGATCTCATCTACATCGGTCTCGTTCTCGGCTCAGCATCCGCCGGACTTTACGCTGCGGCTTACCGCATCGTCTGGGTGCCTACGCTGCTCGTGACTTCGTATTACCTGGTGCTCCGTCCGATTGTCGCGAAGGCGTCGACGAGCGGAATCGGTACGATCGATGACCTCATGGGGAACTCGACCCGAATCGCGATGGGTCTGGTGCCGGGCGTTGTTGCGGGAGGCGTTCTTCTCGCCGAACCAGTTGTCACTCTGCTCTTCGGTGACGAGTACGCCGCATCCGCTCAGCCGTTGAAGCTTCTGTTCGTCGCATTGGGAATGCTCGCGATCAGCCGGAATTACCGATTGATCCTCGTCTGCTTCAACCGACAGGGAACCGACTTCTGGATCATGTCCGTCGCAGCAGCGATCAACATCGGGCTGAACGTCGCACTGATTCCGCGATATGGCCTTTCCGGGGCCGCGCTCGCTACCGTCGCGTCCGAGCTTTTCATTCTTGTGGCGTGCTACACCGCCAGCCGGATGCTGATCGGTCATGTTCCGCTCGGTCGCTATCTTCTGCGGCCTGCTGTTGCACTGGGCGCGATGCTGGGTGTCTTTTTCCTTTCAGGCGGTTTGCTCCTGCCGATCCGTGTTCTGCTCGCTGCGGCTTCGTATATCGTTCTGCTCATCGTCATGCGGGTCATCACAGTGAAAGACGTTCGGTGGTTCATCGATTCGATCTCGCCTCGCCGGTCACAGCCGACGCCGGAGGGGGGTCGTTGAAGAAGCCCGCGAAGGTACATCAGGAAGACCCGAAGATCTTCGAGCCGGCGTATTACCAAAGGCTGCAGGAGATCGAACAGGGTCACTGGTGGGCTCGCGGCATGCGGGCGGGGATGGATTCTCTTCTCCTTCCGCACCTCGCCGGCCTGGGACCGCTGCGTGTTGCGGACATCGGCTGCGGAACGGGATTCCTGCTCGATCATCTTTCACGCAAGGTAGAGATCGAGCGGTCTGCTGGACTCGATCTCTCCTGGCATGCGTTGCTCAGAGCCCGGGAGCGGGGACGGGCGGACGTCATGATCGGAAGTGCGCTCGACGTACCGTTGGAGGACGGGGCGTTCGATCTCGTCACGTGCATCGACACTCTTCAGCACCTCCCGCAGGAAGGGGAGACGCGTGCGATGGCAGAGCTGGCCCGGTTACTTCGGCCGGGCGGAGTCCTGTACGTCCGTGCGAACTCGGCCTTCGGGCATCGGCAACTGGCAGGAGCCGACTACCGCCGGTTCCGTCTCGAGCGGCTGGCGGGGATGGCTGAAGACTCCGGCCTCGATGTGGTCCGCGCAACATACCTGAATGCGCTGCCGTCTCTCTGGACGATCGTACGCGAGAGGCTCCGGCCGCCTCCTGCTCATGCGCACGGAGAGCCCGCACATGCGCCTGGTCTCGGAATCCGCCTTTATCCGAGCTCGCTGGCGTGGCTCAATGAGGTTCTGTACCTCGTTCTCGCGCTGGAGGCGAAGCTTGCCGGAAGAGTGAACCTTCCGTTCGGTCACGCCACAGCGCTCGTTGCGCGAAAGAAGGAGTAGGGATGAGGGGTTGCGATTGACGAGGCTGCGTGCAAATTTGTGACTCAAGACTATTGGCTCGGAAATGCGCGTTCGGCCCTCGAGCCGCATCGCAGTTGAGCTCTCGACCGGGCCGCAATGAACGTCGACTTCACGAAGGCTTCGAAGGGATGCACCCGCCCTTGCCTCGTGCTCTCCCTCTCCCCGCGAAGTCGGGGAGAGGGTGGCGCGCGGAACTCGCACAAACCTTTAGGACTTGCGAGATCGTCGCGCGCCGGGAGAGGGGCGTCGAGGGCTTGCAGCTACTCCTGCCCGTGGCTGCATTCGAATTGCCTGCGCGGCCCCTCACCCCTGGAAGGTGGCTCGTCGTCGCGCTTAAGTTGACACGTTGCGCCCGGGCCGCGGTCCGAGGGCTGAAATGACGGCTCTCGGACCACGCACAGAACTGTCCGCGTGCTGCTTTGTGGATCAGAACATCACTTTGTACGCGAGGCTGAAGTCGCGGCCCGGCAGGGGAGCGAGCTCTTTGAGCGGCGAGACGTGGCTGCGCGCCAGCTCGTCGGTCAGGTTCGTCCCCCGAAGCACCAGCTCGTGGATCGTCGGTCCGAGAAAGAACCGATAGCCGATAGCCGCGTTGAGGAACGTGTAGCCGTCAGTCTCCTCTTCGAAATCCGCAGTCCGGTTCTGGTCGGCAACATCGCGTACTTCGACCAGAGACCAGATCCGCGGGCCACGGTAGCGCAGTCCGGCACCGAGGCGCAGCGGAGTGATTCGAGGAAGGTTGCCGCCGCCGGCGAGCGACCCGCGGACATAATCAGCTGAAAGTTCCAGGTCGAAGTGATGCGGCTCGGTGTGAAAGAGCTCGATGTCGGCATGAGCTTCAGCGCCGTTGAATCTCGCATCCGCCTGTTCGAACTGAAACACGGGGAGCTCGTCCTCTTCTTCGCCCGTGGGACGTTCGAAGATGAAGTCATCGAAGCGTTGTGCGAAAAGATTCAGCTCGCCTTTCAAGCGACCCTCGGTTTTTCTGAAGGAGAGGTCGATGCCGAGGCTCGTCTCTTCGTCGAAATCCGGATTCCCGATCTCGAATGAGCGCGTGGCAATGTGCGGACCGTTTGCGTAAAGCTCCTCGGCCGTAGGAGCGCGAACTGCGCGTGCAACCGAGACGGCAACTGCGTATGGATCCTCCGGCGCTCTCCAGATCACGCCGGCAGAGCCGGAGAGACCTGCAAAGGAGCGGCTCGGAAGATCGTCGACTCGTGCCGATACGTCCTGCTTTTCGTAACGCGCACCGAACTGGTAGCGCAGCGGCCCGCTCCCGGTCTCCTCGAAGATGAAGAGTGCGAGCGTGTCGGTATCACTTGGAGGCACAAAGGCTTCGGCTCCAACAGCCGAAAAATCGCGGTTCGAAAGCTGAATGCCGATCGAGCCGCGGAACGGCCCGATTGAGCGATGGATCGCCTCGATGCGCGCTTCGGTGGCCTCGTTGGTGAAGAGCGTCCCGATTTCGTCTCCTTCCAGTTCGGTGTGCTCGTAGTCCGTGCGACCCGCCCGCAGCCTGTAGGCCGAAAAGAGCCCGGTGTCATTCCGGATCTCGCCGCGCACATCGACCCGCTTCTGGCGCATGTCGATGCTGACGATCTCTTCCTCTTCTTCTTCCTCTTCTTCTTCGTGCTCCTCGCCTTCTTCTTCGTGGTGGCCATGCCCGGGAACGCCGTAGAAGGAATCGAAACCGCTGACGGCAACTCCGAAGAACGCACGATCGCCAACCCATGACACACCGAGCGAGCCGGAATCATTTTTCAGAGCGCTGTTCTCGAGAATTCCAGTGAATTCTTCGTCATCGTGATCATCATCGTCGGGATCATCGTCATGATCGTCTTCATGCTCGGCAGGTCCGGGGATCTCGATGTCGTCGGTCTCCCTCCGGCCGAGTCTGAGGTTCCAGGCGAAAGAGCCTGCTCCGCCCTGAAGCGCCACGCCTCCGCTGCGCTCATCGGCAACGGTGCCGAACATCAGATCGACCGAGCCGCCGATCGGTGAGGTCGGAACGTACTCGGGCACGCGACTGTCGATGATGTTTACGAGCCCGCCCACGGCGTTGCTGCCGTAGAGAAGAGTCGCCGGGCCGCGGACGATCTCGATCCTGTCGGCATTCATCGGATCGAATGTGACGGCGTGATCGGGACTGACGTTGGACGCATCACCTGTACCGATGCCTTCTTCGAGGATACGGATACGGTCGCCGCCGAGGCCGCGGATTACGGGCCGGCTCGAAGCAGGTCCGAAGTATGTCGAGCTCACGCCCGGCTGATTCGACAGCGTCTCTCCGAGCGTCGGCTGCATCCGGAGGGCAAGTTCGTCTCCGCTGACCACATCGATCGGCTGATAAACGTCGTCCGCTGCCCTGCTCTCAGGCCCCGCACTGACTACGATCTGCTCGCTGTGCACGGCGAGGTCCAGCTCGACCTCGAGCTCGGCCGTTGCTCCCGCGGTGACCTGAACGCTTCCGACGCTCGATCCGAGACGTGGGCTCTCGACCAGGATCAGATACTGCCCCGGCGGAACGCTGTCGAATCGAAAGGTCCCGTCTGTGGATGTCGTTGTTCTACGTCGCAGTTCCACGATAGAAACGTCGACTCCACCAGCTGCAGCCCCCGTGCTGGAGATGACTCTGCCTGTGATCGACCCTGTGCTCTGGGCCGAGGCGTGAGTTGCGGCGAGCGAGGTGAGGAGGATCGCCGTGGCGATCCATGAGAGGGCTGAACGGAAGCGTGATTCGGTTTTCATCGTCTGTTTCCTGTCGCTGTTCATGGATTGGGCGTGCCGGCGCGGTGGTCAGCGACGATCAGAATACGGATTGCCACAGGTGTGCCCGGAATCGTTTCCAGTGGGTGGTTCTTTCTGACAGATGAATGGGTGATTCTGCCTGGTGAACGCACGCCACGGTCAGGACTGCACGGGGTACGGGTCGAGAGGAGTGGACCAGGCCCGCTCGACTCTCTATGCTGTTCCCGTGTCCGTCAAAACAGGAACGCGCCTCGGACCGTACGAAGTCGTCGATTCGATCGGTGCGGGTGGTATGGGGGAGGTGTGGCGTGCGAAGGACACCCGTCTCGATCGCCATGTTGCGATCAAGGTGCTGCCCGCTGGATTCGCGGAGAACGATCAATTCCTGCAGCGTTTCGAGCGAGAAGCGAGAGCAGTATCGTCGCTGAACCATCCACACGTCTGCACGCTCTACGACGTCGGCAGCTTGACGGCGGACGGCCAATCGCTGCCGGTCTCGTATCTCGTCATGGAGCTGCTGGAAGGAGAATCGCTCGCCCAGCGCCTGGCGCGCGGCGCGCTTCCTCTCGCCGATGTCCTGCGCTATGGCCAGCAGATCGCTTCGGCTCTCGATGCCGCGCATCGCAAGGGCATCACCCATCGCGACCTCAAACCGGGCAACGTGATGATCACGCGCTCCGGAGCGAAACTGCTCGATTTCGGGCTCGCCCGCACCGCGACCGAGGCCGGTCCCATCAGCGGACTGGGAGATGCGCCGACGGCGAGACTTCCGATCACGGCCGAGGGAACCATCGTGGGGACGCTTCAGTACATGGCGCCCGAGCAGGTTGAAGGTCTCCCCGCCGATGCGCGAACAGACATCTTCGCCCTCGGAGCACTCCTATACGAGATGCTGACCGGACAGCGCGCGTTCCAGGGAACTTCGAAGACGAGCCTCATCGCCGCAATCGTTTCGGCCGAGCCGCCCGCAGCATCCGAGCTCGTCCCAATGACGCCGCCAGCACTCGAGCATGTGATCCGGAAGTGTCTCGCGAAGGATCCTGAAGCCCGTTGGCAATCTGCGGCGGACATCGGTGGCCAGTTGCAATGGATCAGCGAGACGACAACATCGCGGAGCGGAGATCTCGCCGCCGCGCGACGCAGCGAGCCGAAACTTCGCCGCGCACTCCCCTGGCTGGCCGCAATCGCCCTTCTCATCGCAGGTGTCGTCGCCTACCGGTACGCGAGTCGTCCCGCGGATCCGGAGACGATCCACCTGTCGATCCCAAGCCGGACGGCCGAATACGTGGAGGTGGCTGATAATTTCCTCTCTCCGGATGGCCGCAGCGTGGCTATGCGCGTCAAGCGAACCGACGGGGAATGGGTCGTCGCGATACGCGAGCTCGGATCCGACTCGCTGAAGATGTTGCCAGACAGCGCGCGGATGAGCCTTCTCTGCTGGTCGCCGCGTGGCGACGAGCTCGCGGTGATCGAGAATGGGCGGCTGAAGGTGATAGACATCGTCGAAGGAACCTCGCGCGACATCTCGGCGGTGCAGGGTATCCCTCGCGGAGGTACGTGGAGCCCCGAAGACGTCATCCTGTTCGCGACCGAGGCAGACGGGATCTTCCGGGTATCGGCTCAGGGAGGCACGAGCGAGCGGATCGTCGCGCCGGAGCCTGGTCGATTCGAAATCGCGCTGATGTATCCGAAGTTTCTGCGCAACGGCAACCGCTTTCTCTACATGTCGTTGACTCGTGAACCGTCGCGGGACAGGAGCAGCTACAAGTTGCGCTCGGGCCGGCTCGATTCGCCCGACACGGCCGAGGTGGGGGAGATCGGATCGAACTTCGATCTCCTGGACTCGGGCCACGTGCTGCATGTCGTCGACGGGACGCTCGTCGCGACGCCATTCGACGAGAACGCGGTCCGTCTTACGGGAAAGCCGATACCGGTGGTGAGTGGGGTCAACTATTTCATGCCGACGGGAGGCGCCTCGTTCACCGCCGCCCGCAATGGAACGATCGGCTACAGGAAAGCGGATTCCAACCACTCGATTCGATGGTTCGACCGGGACGGCAGTCGCGGCGTTGCCCTGGCGGAAGGCGTGAATAGTCCTTCCCTGGCTATCTCCCCGGACGGCGAGCAGGTCGCGATCGACCTCAGGGACACGCGTACCGGGACGAGTGATCTCTGGCTCTACGGGCTGAACCGTAATACCCGCAGCAGGCTCACCACGCATCCGGCAGAGGAATCGCTTCCGGTCTGGATCCCTTCGGGGATTGCCCTTCTCTTTTATTCGGACCGGGTGAGGCGCCCGGACATCTTCATCAAGGATCTCGAAGGCTCGGGAGAGGAGCGACTGGTCGTCGGTTCGGACGAGCTCGAGTTCCCCGGGGGCGTCTCCCCCGGCGGGAAGGTCCTCATCTACCACAGATTCGATCCCAGCTCCCGATACGACTTGTGGCTGGCCGATCTGGATGGAGAGCCGAACGAGCGTCCGTTCGTCGTGGCACCGGAATCACAGACAGGGGGCCGATTCTCTCGCGATGGGCTCTTCGTCGCGTATACGTCCGGCGAGACGGGACGGGACGAGGTCTGGGTCAAGCCGTTTCCGGGACCGGGACGAAGCATCCAGATCTCGACCGAAGGGGGACGCGTTCCGATGTGGGATCGGGAACGGCGAGCTCTGTACTATGAGCGTGAGAATAAGATCTACGAAGTCGATCTCGAAGCGAGCGCGAATCTCTCCCGGCCGGAGCCGCGATTTCTGTTCGAGGTATCCGAGGAGATCGTTTGGTTCGACGTTGCGCGGGACGGCAGGTTTCTCATGGTGATCTCGGACGAGTCCCTGAACGAGCCGAACAACGTGATCGTGCACTGGTCGCCACCGAAGGGGTGAGCTCGGTGCTTCGCCGGGCACGACTCGGGGCTCGACCCCGGTGAGCCGCCGTGTCACGGTCCGGTAGAATGGTGTGAAGAATTTCCCGCTGTCCGTCGCGTTTTCTCCCATCGGTAGCCTCGCTCCGGCCGTTCGTCGGTCAATTCGGGCTTTTCGTTGTGACAGACTTGTTCGAAGGGCAGGGATGATCATCAAATCGAAGCGATGGGGACCATGAGCGGAGCCAATTTCGCCGCACTCGTGCATATTCTCGGCTTTCTGACCGGAGCCGCGCTCTATGCAATGCTCATGGGCCTTGTGCTCCGGGGACGGCCGATCCGGACGGCTGGCTCGTGGAGTGCTTCGTTCCCCGATCGACTGCCGATCGCCACGGCAATTCTGGGGCTCATGTGGAATGTGGCAGGGCTTGCAGCTTATGGAGTTCGGGACCTCGGGGTAGGACAGCCTCATCCCTTTCTGATGGCCGTGGCGTTCAGTGCACTCGGATTTCTTCCGGCCGTCGTGGTTCATTCCGTTCTGATCTCCTCCGGTCAACAGTTGCGTGGCAGAGGCGCGCCCATCCTCGTTGCTGTTTCGTATGGAGTCGCATCCGTTGCGGCGACGCTGCAGTTCTGGGGAGTGCGTGAAGCTTCAGTACCGTCGAGTCTGGCCATGCAGGTCCTGACGATAAGCTACGGAGCACTCACGGTTCCGCTGCTGGTGATGACGCGCAAATGGGCCGGATGGCCCAGGCGTTGGTGGATCATTGCCCTTTCGATCTTCGCCGTACTGGCAATCCGCTTCAGTCAGCACGATCAGGGCCAGGAGTCGTGGCTGACCGAGCTCGTCGGTCACCACGCCTCGCTTCCACTGGCATTCGCGATTCTCTACCAGGACTACAGGTTCGCGCTCGCCGACATCTTTCTGAAAAGGGCGCTCGCACTGTTCATGCTCGTTGGTGTGGCTGCCGGGCTATTCGTGACGATCGCCGAGCCTCTGATCGCATCGAGTACGCTCGATGGAGATCCGGTAGTCGCCGGAACGTTGCTGGTTCTCTGGGTGGGCACGGCCCTTTTGTATCCGGTGATGAGCCGGGCTTCGAGCTGGTTCGTCGATCGGATCGTCCTCCGGAGGGCTGACTATGCGGGGCTTCAGCAGCAGATGGCCTCCATCGCTGCGGAAGAAGAATCGGACGAGAGGCTGCTCGATCGTGCATGTGCGCTGTTGCAGCCGGCGCTCTCGGCGCGGACGATGAGCTGGGTGGTCGATCCGGCGGGTGATTCAGAGGAAAAATTCGCAGGATCCACGGCCACGATCCCGGTTCCGACCAGCGAGCCTCCTCGATATGTGATCGTGGTTGGTCCGCTGGCAGGGGGCCGGCGGCTGCTTTCCGATGACGAGCAGATCCTGCTGAACGTCGCGAACATCATCGGTCGGAGAATCGACGCGCTCCGCATCATGCGAGAGAGGATGATCCAGTCGGCACGCGAACAGGAGATGGGTAAGCTGGCGACCGAGGCGGAGCTGCGCGCTCTGCGAGCGCAGATCAATCCGCACTTTCTCTTCAATGCGCTGAACACGATCACCTGGCTCGTTCAGGCTTCTCCCGAGAGGGCAGGCAAGACACTGATGAAGCTCACGGCGCTGTTGCGCGGGGTTCTGAAATCCGGCACGGCAATGGTGACGCTGAAAGAGGAGCTTGCGCTCATCAGCGCGTATCTCGACATCGAGCGAGAGAGATTCGAAGAACGATTGACCGTACGGATCGACGTTCCCGACCACCTGCTCGAAACGAGCATCCCCTCGCTCATCCTCCAGCCGCTCGTGGAGAACGCGATCAAACACGGGATAGCCCGGGCTCGCCAGGGGGGGGAAGTCGCGCTCGTCGCGCGTTCCGTAGGTTCGGATTTGAATGCTGATGGAGCTCGTATCGAGATTACGGTGTCCAATACCGGAAGCGCAGCCAGCGAGATCGAAATCGCTCAGGGGAGGAGACGCGGAGTGGGACTCAAAAATGTCGAGGAACGCCTGAGAGGTATCTACGGCGAGGATGCGCTTCTGCAGCTCACGAGTCATCCTGCCAGCGGGACAGAGGTGAAAGTCTCGCTTCCGATCTCGTATCACCGTTCAGAGTCGGAACCCGGCGCTGCGGGTAGGCGCGCATGAGGGAGAGATTGCGGGTCATCATCGCGGATGACGAGCGCCCCGCCCGCTCGCTGCTCAAATCGATGCTCAGCTCGCACGACGACGTCGAGCTGCTCGGCGAGGCTGAAAACGGCGCGGAGGCGATTGAGCTGATCGAAAAGAAACGTCCCGATCTCGCGCTGCTCGATCTTCAGATGCCGGAGATCGACGGGCTGGGTGTCGTGAGACTTCTCAAGCGCAACGCAACGCCGATGATCGCGTTCGTCACCGCATACGACGAGTACGCGGTGCGGGCCTTCGAGCTGAATGCAGTCGACTATCTGCTCAAGCCGGTCGAAGCCGGCAGGCTGCGCGAGACTCTGAGCCGGGCCATAGACCGCCTGGACCGCGCCGACGTCCGGGCCGACGACGTCGTTCGTCTCGAGACGGTTGCCTCGGCGCTCTCGCAGCAGGACAGTTTGCCGCTCGAGCGCATCCCGGTGCGCAAGCGGGACGAGATCATTCTGCTGCCCGTCGAGCAGATCGCCTCGATCATCGCCGACGGCGAGCTGCTGCACATTCTCACCGCGAAGAACGAGAAGCACACGATCTCGTACCGCCTCAAGGATCTCGAGGCGAGGCTTGGCGGAGAGAAATTCATTCGCCTCGGACGCGGATCGTTGGCGAATGTGGCGATGATCACGAAAGTCCATTCGATGCCGGGTGGAACCTACCGTGTGACTCTGACGAACGGCCAGGAGCTCCAGACCAGCCGTCTGCATTCACGCATCCTTCGCGACAAACTGCTGCGGCTTTAAGCTCCAACGATAGAAGGATGGACAGGATCTCGTCGCTCACATGCGTGGAGATCCCCGCAGTTTCCAGGTGGTGATTCCCACGAGCAGAAACGTCGGGATGAGCAGGAGCGCGATGCCGCGGGATGCTCTTCCGGCAGTGGCCGACAACGGCTCTTCGGCAAATGCGAAGTGCGGCATGCCATCGAGCTCTGCGGGCGTGACGAGACCTCCCCGAAACGCGCGGCCGACGAAGTGTTCGCGCCACCGGTCGAGAAAGAGGCGAAGCTGAGCGTGGTAACTTTCGAAACGGAGGCGTCCCGTACCGGCGATGTCGAGAAGCAGCTCGTCGGTGATGATCGCCGGGGACAGAACGCTGTACCTTGCGACAGCGGTGTGCTGAGCCGCGAGCTGCTCTTCCAGGGCGGTGACGAGCGGAAGGATGTTGCGTTCCTGCGACTGCCGGACCGCGTAGTACTGTCCTGCTCCCGGTCCCCCTTGCGCCGCGGCCAGATCGGGGTGCTCCTGAAGGAATTGGCCCAGAAGTCTTTCTCCCGCCTCCGCCGTGTCCAGGTTCACCGAGCGGATCTCTGCCAGAGCGTCGAGCCGGGAGGGAAGCGGATGCTTCCGCGTCACGTGCACATTCAATGCGGCGGGCATTACCACGAGCAATAGCAACCAGGCACCGGTGAGTATGGTGGCATTCGTCGCCGAAGAGCTTCCCCAGAGATTGACCGCCACTGCGAGGGCGATCCAGAACAGCGCATAGGCAACAAGCGTCGCTGCCCAGAGTGCAACGTTGAACGGAGGAGCCAGCAAGAGGAGGAAGAACAGAGGAATGGCGATCAGGACGCCGAGAAGCAATGCGCGGGCTCCCAGTTTGGCCCGCAGCAGCCGCGGCAGAGTGCCGGACTGCGCCAGTGCCAGGCTGAGGATTCCCCGTTCCCTCTCCCGGGAGATGACGTCGAACGTGAAGGCCAGAATTACGAGAGGAAGCAGCCAGACCATCACGAACGCCAGATCGAAGCGACCGGCGAGGAGTGCCAGCGGATCGGCGAGCTCGTGCTTGTCGAGTAGAGAGTGTTTGACCGAGAAGAGCGAGACGTGAGCAGCGAAAGGGTGCAGATCAGCCTGGCCGATCGAGCCAACTGAGAGCGGCGGAGCCGGAAGGATCGCGCGATGATTGAATCTGCCGAGGAAACGGGTCGGGAGCGTGGCATTCACCGCTTCGAGTTTTCCCGCTTCGATTTCCGCGAGCTCCCGGCGTATCGTCTCGATTTCCTCGACGCCCCGCCCTCGCTCGGCTTCAACGGCTGCGATGCGCTGGCTGCGCCAGCTCATCCCGTTCCAGATCGCAATCGCCGAGGTGGCGAGAAAGAGGACAGCAATCATCGTCAGGGCAGGGCTCGCCGCGAGCCGGCATTCGGTTGCGAGACGTTTCATGCAGTCTCCGCGCTCCGTTCCGCGCGCCGGGACGGCCGCATGCTTTTCTCCGGAATCTCGAGCGCGCGGGGCGAAGCGAACAGCAGCACAGCAGCGCCGAGCACCCATAGTCCCAGCATGCCGGATGCGACTGGTTGCCGTCCCAGCGCCCAGCCGGCCGAAGAAGGTTCATACGAGAATTTCGGTGCGCTATCCCAGAAACTCTGTCCCCGCTTGTACTCGAGGAACTCGACGCCCAGGGCATTCTCCGTCATGTCATGGTTCAGGAAATACTGAAGATCGCGGCGATATATCTCCGTTGAATGCGCAAAGTGATGGTGATGCGCGACGTCGCTGCCAGCCAGCGCCATCGACAAACCTCGAACAGCGAGCAGAGGCGACGCGAGAGACAGAGTCTGCTGGAGCAGGTCGCGTCTGCGATACGTTTCGAAGAGCGCGCCGTAATGGCGGTCGAAGACTTCGTTGGCGTATCGCTCTCCTTCTTCCAGGGCAAAGCCCTCGAAGTTGATGGGCAGATCCTCGACCCTGCTCACGCCGTATTGCTTCAGCATCGTTGCTTCGAGGGCTTTCCGACGTGCATTCCGAGGATTGTGGCCATCCATGCCGCGATCGATGTCGTGACGGATGGCGGACCAGAAATCCGCACTCGTGGGGACGGGGTAGCTGCGCGAGGCAATCTCGGAGGCAAGGCGAGGCACGACCAGGGTGCTGTAAATCCAGAAAGCGAGCAGGATTGTGACCGCTGTCCGTGCCGTGTCCGCCCGGGCAGAAACGGCAATCGTGATGGCAATGAAGATGCCGAGATAGAGCGTGTAGGTGACAGCGAGCGCTCCGGCACGTACCAGCTCGCCGGATGAAAGCCGAGGAACTCGGGCAGCACCGAAGATCGCTGCGACGAGAGCCGAGCCGAGGATGAGCAGTTCGATGACGATCATGAGAGCGGTGGTTTTCGCTGAGATGATCCGCTTGCCGCTCACTCCGAGACTTGCGATGTGACGAAGGGTACCGCGTTCGCGCTCCGCCGCGATCATCGGAAACCCGATGGCGATTACGAGCAGTGGAAGCAGCCACTGAAAAAGAGTGGAAGGCGCAAGCTCGCCGAAGCGGAGCAGCGAGGTCGCATCATCCGCTGGACGGAATGAGAAGGGGTTCTGATAGTGCGCTTCGATCCAGATGGCCGGACCGGCGTACGTCGTTACTCCCGGATCGAACAGAGCGAGTGGAGACATCTCCCGGACTGCATACTTGCCGAAATGCGCAGCGATGTGCGGATTGCGCTCTCCCTGATTGCGCCAGAGTTGCTCATCGGCCTTGCGGGCGGAGTCTCGCCGGCGAGTATCTTCAGCAACGCGCCCGGCACCGACAGTGAGTGCGCCGATGATGAGAGCCAGGACGATGATGGCGGCCGCCACCGCGCGGCCGTCGCGGGCGATCTCACGGAGCTCTTTTCCGACGAGGGTCATCTTTGAAGAATCAGTAACGGAAGCTCAGTGAGGCGATCAGACTGCGCGGAGCGCCCGGGAGCGCTGAGTTCGTAATGGCGGACTCGAGGTAATACTCATCGAACAGATTCTTGACATTGAGCGAGGCGCCCCATCGCTGCGCTTCGTACGACACGGCCGCGTCAGCACGCGTGAAGCTAGGAAGCTCGAACGTGTTCTGCGCATTTCCTGCACGCCTGTCCTGATAGAGGACTCCGCCGCCGAATCCGAAGCCGGTGAGCGGGCCCTGCGCGAATCGGTAATTCGTCCAGACGCGTCCCGAGTGCAGCGGAATGTTCGGTAGCAGATTGCCGGGCGCAATCCGGTTGTCTCTGGTCACCTCGGCATCGGTGTATGCATACGATGCGATGACCGACCAGCTCGAGGTGAGCCGCCCGGCGACATCGAGCTCTACGCCCTGGCTCTGCTGCTCTCCGACGAGTACGGAAAACGAAGGATTCGTCGGGTCTGCAGTCGGAATATTGGCGCGGGTCAGTTCGTAAAGCGCGATCGTCGACGACATGCGTCCACGCAGCCATTCGCGTTTGACGCCGAGCTCGTACTGCGTGGCTTCCTGCGGATCGAGCGGGAGGTTCCCGAGCGCCCGGGCAGTGTTCGGAACAAATGACGTCGAGTAGCTGCCATAAACCGACACGTCGCCCCGCGGTTGAAATACCACGCCGATGCGCGGGCTGAATGCCTCGTCGGTCTGCGAGGACACTTTGTTCTCGATCTGATCGAAACGAAGCCCGGCGAGCACTTTCCATCGCGTCGAAAAATCGACCTGGTCCTGAATGAAGAGGGCCGCAGTCTCTGATTCCGCGGGAAAATCGAAGAAAGGATTCGTGTACACCGGTTCCGGGGCGCCTCGAACGGGCGCAAAGATGTCGATGGTCGTAGTGGGAACCGAACGGAAACTGAACGGCGTGCTCTGTCTTCTCACGTCGAGCCCTGCGAGCAGTTGATGCTGGATCGCGCCGGTAGCAACGCTGCCGAGCAACTCGAAGTTGAGGTCTGCCGTTTCCGAGCCCTGTGTCAGCTGACCTGCCGTACGCCGCACGGTCCGACCATCAGTCTGGGGAGTCAGAGTGATGAGGATGTCGTCCTCGAAGCTGTCCTGGTATCGAAAGTTGCTGCGAAGCTGCCATCGCGGAGAAAGAAGGCGGTCGAAGTAGTAGCCGCCGGTGCGAACGTCGTAGCGAATGTTTTCCCATGGTTCACCGAGGTTGCGCTCGCGGGGGAGCGTGACGACGCGGCCGTTCATCACAGGGAAGCCAACGTCGTAGGCCCTCTCCTGATCGATCGATTCCCCGAACAGAGTGAGCGACGTCTTCGAGTCCGGAGTCCACGTCAGCGACGGTGTGACGAACAGGCGTTTGGTCGTGATGAACTCGCGGAAACTTTCCGAGTCCTCGTAGGAAGCGATGAACCGATACTGAAAGCGATCGCCCCCGGCGAGCGGTCCCGTGAGATCGATGCTGCCCTCGCGATACGTATCGCTGCCACCACGAATCATCAACGAGTAATTGGGGGTGCGGGACGGACGTTTGGTGACGACATTGACGAAACCGCCCGGCGCCCCCTGACCATACAGCACGCCGGAGGGGCCTTTGAGAACTTCCAGCCGCTCGATGTTCGAGATGTCCTCGATGCCGGTAAAGACCCGCACCGGGGTTCCGTTCTTGTAGATGCCTCCCGCCGAGAAACCCCGCACGCTGAAGCTGTCGCTCGTCCGGCCGTATCCGGGTCCCTGTACCACTCCGCTCACGTTCGTGATCGCTTCAATGACCCGCGTCGCGTTCTGCTCTTCCAGCAACGCCTCGGGGAGAACCTGAATCGACTGGGGAATATCGAGCAGTGCCGTGTCCGTCTTCGTCGCAGTACGGCCGGCTGGCGGAGCCGTCGCCTCCACGGTGATACTTTCATCGATCGACAGGGCGAGGGCGGCGTCGGCGTTGGCTCCATGTTCCGTGACGGTGACCTTTCGCCTCTCCGGCAGGAAGCCGACCAGAGTGAATGTGACGTCGTATGTGCCGGCCGGTACGCCCGGCGCCGCATAGCGTCCTTCGTCATCTGTCGTGATTACGAGCGTGCGCGGCAGTGTCCCTGCTGCGATCTCCACGACGACACCTGGAAGGGGAGCCCCCTCCCGGCTCGCGACGCGGCCGGAGAGCATCTCGGACTGGGCGGACACCGTGAAGAGTGAAAGCGCGAACGTACATAGAAGCGTGCGATATCTCATGGCGGCGCACTCTGTCACTCGATCCGGACACAGCCTGCGCGATTTCTAATGAACGGCAGAGAAGGCGAGGTGAACAGTAGTCCGGGCGCAGTTTTCCGTCTTCAGTTCTGCTGTGCTTGCGCGGGCGGCGACCGTCTCGTGTCCAGTCCAGCTCCCTCGCGGTCACACGACGGGGCGTAATCCATTGCTGGTCGGTCCTGGGTGAGCACGCTGCGCGCTTTTTCAGCGCAGGGCTCGCTGGGTGGAGGCGCCGCCCATCGTGACGAATCGACCGTTCATTGGAAAAGAAGAAAGAGTTTCGCAGGCCGCCGCTAAGCTCCAGCCTATTGGAAGGAGCACAGATGCTGGAAGCCATCGGACTGACGAAACGATTCAACGGCAATCTCGCCCTGGATCACTTGAACCTGCGAGTCGAGCCGGGCGAGGTCTTTTGCCTGCTCGGCGCAAACGGCGCCGGGAAAACCACGACCATCAACCTCTTTCTCAACTTCCTCGAGCCCACTGAAGGTTCGGCAAAGATCAAGGGACTCGATGTGCGGGCCAACCCTCTCGAGACAAAGCGTCACCTGGCGTACATTCCCGAGCAGGTGATGCTTTATCCATCCCTCACCGGATTGGAGAATCTCGAGTACTTCACTGCCCTTGCCGGCATGGATGGGTATTCCCGCGACGATCTGCTGAAGTTCCTCGAATATACCGGGCTGGGTCGCGAAGCGGCCGGACGCCGGCTCGGCACGTACTCGAAAGGCATGCGGCAGAAGGTCGGTGTCGCCATCGCCCTCGCAAAGAAAGCGGAGGTCCTCCTGCTCGATGAACCGACCTCCGGGCTCGACCCGAAAGCCTCCCATGAGTTTTCACAGATTCTCGACAACTTGAGAGGGGAAGGCGTGGCTGTTCTGATGGCAACGCATGATCTGTTTCGCGCGAAAGAAACGGGAACGCGCATCGGCATCATGCGGGAGGGCCGGCTCGTCACTACCCTCGGCACCGAGGAGATCGGCCACGCCGACCTCGAGAGGCTGTACCTCGAGCACATGAGCGCCTGAGGGCGTCGTGAAGTCTCTGTTCCGCTTGCGATCTCGGGCTGGCGGTCGAAGCGACAGCCTGGTGCCGAGTCCGGCTCGCGCCCCCTCTCGCGGATCGCGAGCCAGTCGCTATGCCGACTCCGCCGCCATGTCGCGCGGATGCTGGGCGGCGCGGCCTTCGGCGACGACGCTTGTCTCGAGGCGTCGCGCCGCGGCGAAGGCGAGAACGAGCGCAAGAGCGAGCATGCTCGCAAGACCGGTGGCGGTGCGCAGAAGAACTTCCGCCCGAGGCCTCTCCTCGAAGGCGAAGGCCGGGATCGCGTCGTAGTCATTCGGACGCATCGGTTCCTCGAGCATGAGTTTCCCGCCGAAGTGCTCACGCCAGCGCCGGTGGAACTCATTCGTCTGCGCGCGGAACTCGGCGAAGCGCTCTGGGTGCGTCCCGGACAGGCGCGTGAGCGCCTCGCGCATCGTGCTCGCCGGCGAGATCCATCCAACGAAGTCGACGAGGCGCTGCTGTGCGGCGAGCGCGCTTTCGATCCGCGCCTCGACCACGCCAGCGCGGCGATCCATCTCCGCCTGCAGCAGAAGGAAGGCCGATGGGAACGAGAACTCCGCCGTAGCCTCCGAGCGGTGGGACGGATACTGCGCGAGCCACGCCTCGCGAAGCTCCGTATAGCTGCGCGCGTAATCGAGCCTGCCTTCGCGCGATGCGCTGACGACCTCGATGCGAGACGGCGCGGGATGCGCCGCCCGCGCCGCGAG
>JBGSYJ010000376.1:0-20847 GCA_041750915.1 Thermoanaerobaculia bacterium
GTGCAGGCGATTTTTGACTCCGTAGCCGGTCTGGACGAAAAGTCGGCCGTGCGCGTCGCGGGTGTGAGAAAGGGGAAGGTCGAATCGATCACCCTGACGCCCGATGGCCGCGCTCTGGTCACCCTCGAGGTCGAGAACGATGTCCGGCTCCATCAGGGAGCGACGGCCAGCATCGCGAACATGGGACTTCTCGGCGAGAAGTATGTCGAATTGACCACCGGAAACCCGACGGCGCCCGTGCTCGCGGCCGATGGCGATGGTGCCATCATGCTCGGAGGCGGACAGCAGCCGGCGAGCATCGACGACGTGACGACCCAGGTGTCGGACATCGCGAATGACGTCAAAGCGATCACCGCTTCGCTGCGGCAGGCGCTCGGCGGCGCGGAAGGAGCCCAGCGCCTCGAGGAGATCGTCGACAACGTCCGTCAGATCACCGACCAGGTGAGACTGCTGATCGAAGTCAACAGCGGCAACGTCTCCGCCACAGCTGAGAATCTCCGCATGATCACCGACAATCTGCGAATCCAGATTCCGCAGATCGTCGCGAGCCTCGACGGTGCTGCGAACTCGATCGGGGGAACTGTCGGCGAGAACCGCGAGGATCTCCGCGTCATCGTCGAAAACCTGCGAGGCCTGTCGAGCGACCTCAAGACCACGGCCGACAACCTCAACTCCATCACCGGACAGGTTCGTGCGGGCGAGGGAACCGTTGGCAAGCTCCTCTACAACGACGAAGCGCACGAACGTCTCGTAGGCGCACTCACTTCCGTCGAGGGAGGAGTCGAAGAGCTTCGATCCACCCTCGGCCGCGCAGGTAGAATCGGACTCGACCTCGGAATCAATGCCGAGTACCAGGGTGGCCTCTCTGACGACGACGTCGAGGGCTTCTCAGGCAGCTCACGTACCGGAGTCCTCGCCCGGATCATCCCGAACCCCGACAACAACCGCTTCTACAACATCGAGCTCGTCGACGTGCCGCGAGGAGACAAGACTGAGCGGATCATCGAAACGACCGTTACGGATCCCATCACTGGCGAGAGCAGAACCACCGTCACCAGTCAGGTGAAGTTCGAGCGTGACTTTCTCATCTCGGCTCAGGCGGGCTGGCAGCTCGACGACCTGGCCCTCCGCGTCGGCATCTTTGAATCCTCAGGCGGCGTCGGCGCCGATTACGATCTCAATGAAAGGCTCCGTGTTACCGGCGAGGCCTATGATTTCGGCAACAAGCGGGACGACAATCCACACCTGCGCCTTCTCGGGCAGTACATCATCCGGAAGGAAAAACCGAACTTTCCCATGGTCTTCGTCAGCGCCGGAGTCGACAACGCGCTCAATGACACTGCCTATACCTTCGGTGGCGGCATCCGCTGGCGCGACGACGACCTCAAGTATCTGATCGGTAGCATACCGCTGAGGTAAAGAAAATTAAGAATTGAGAATTCAGAATTCAGAAAACGAGAGCTCCTTTTCTGAATTCTGAATTCTCAATTCTTAATTTCGTTTAATTTCGCATCCATATTCACCATCAGGAGCAGTCATGTCCGACATTCGAAAAGTAGTTCTGCTGTTTGGCGGTCGCAGTGCGGAGCATGACGTCTCCATCCTTTCAGCCCGCTCGATATTCGAGGCGGCCCCGAAGGAGCGCTTCGATGTCGTCCCGATCTGCATAGCCCGCGACGGGCGCTTCATCGGGCCGGAGCGAAGCCGTCAGATTCTGGGAGGATCGGAGAAAGCAACCAAAGGAGAGCCGGGATTCGCATTCGACCAGTGGATGCGCAGCGAAGACGTTGCGATCGTTTTCCCGATTATTCATGGAACCTTTGGAGAGGACGGAACTCTTCAGGGTTACCTCGAGATTCTCGGCATTCCCTACGCCGGCAGCGGCGTGACGGGCTCGGCGGTGGGTATGGACAAGTGGATGATGAAGTACGCATTCGCATCGGCCGGCCTGCCGATCGTGCGGCACGTCGAGATCGGTGAGGCTGCATGGAAACGCGATGCCGAGGCGATAGCGAAAGAGACGCTGTCGAAACTGCCGTTCCCCATGTTCGCGAAGCCGGCGAATGCAGGGTCGTCCGTGGGAGTATCGAAGGTGAAATCTCCCGAAGGTCTTTCCGGCGCGATCGAAAAGGCGTTCCGCTTCGATGACAAGGTCCTCATCGAAGAAGGGATCGACGCGCGGGAGATCGAAGTGTCCGTGCTCGGAAACGACCACCCGAAGGCATCCGTGCCGGGAGAGATTGTCGCGGGACGGGAGTTCTACGACTACGAAGACAAGTACATCGAGGAGGGCTCGCGCCTCGTGATCCCAGCCGAACTGCCCTCGGATCAGATCCGCCGGATTCGCGACCTGGCGATCAAGGCCTTCGCCGCGGTTGGAGCCTCCGGTTACGCACGGGTCGACTTCTTCCTCGACCGGAAAACGGGGGCGATCTACGTGAACGAGATCAACACGGCGCCAGGATTCACAAAAATCTCGATGTATCCGAAATTGTGGGGGGCTACCGGGGTGTCATATCCCGCGCTGATCGGAGAGATCATCGATTTCGGAGTCGAGCGCTCGCAGACCCGGTCGCGCCGTTTCGACGCGATGATGCGCTTCTTCGACGAGGTGAAAAGTCTGACGTAAATGGTGAAAATCGCGCAGTTTCGCGTTCGATTTTCCCCTGCGGGCTTTCATCTTTCGTCTTTGACCGATAGAATCGCCGAAACCTACAAGGAGAACTCATGAGCGAAATGCCGCCGAGCGTCCCACCTTCGATGCCCCCACCTCCAGGAGGAGGTTACGCACCGCCACCGCCGCCTCCATCACAGGGAGGGCCGGCAAGCTCCGACCGAACCATGATGCTCGTTCTGAGCTATCTCGGGATCCTCGCGTTGATTCCGCTGTTGACCAAGAAAGACGATCCTGAAGTTCAGTGGCATGCGAAGAACGGTCTGGCCATCTTCGTCGCCTGGGTCGTCGTCTCGATCGCCTGGGCTGTCATTCAGGCATTCCTGCCCGATACACTCGGATGTGCACTCAGTTTTGTGAGCTGCGGCATCTCGATCGCGGGACTCGCGATCGTCGTCATGGCGATCATGAAAGCCGTCAAGGGCGAGAGACTTCGCCTGCCGGTAGTCAGCGACTTCGCGGATAAAATGTAAGGAGACGTCATGTCGAATGTTCAGGGCGGTTACACACCACCACCCCCGCCACCACCATCGGGCGGACAGGTTCCACCACCGGGAGGACAGCCTCCCGCCGGTGGAGAGCTGATCTACCCCTCGTCGCCTCCGAAAGATCCGATTCTGATTCTCATTCTCAATCTGATCTTCTGTGTCATCGGATACTTCATCATCGGTCAGTGGCAGAAAGGGATCGCCGCTCTCGTTGCTGCATTGGTCATCGGCGTTCCCACCTGCGGACTCGGCATCGGCGCCGTCGCAATCGCCTGCGCCATCGATGGATTCATGCAGGCACAGGCCCTTCAGGCGGGACATCCGGTCGGTCAGTGGACGTTCTTCAAAGACCACCGCTAGAAATCAGTTCGGTCAGAATTGTGAAAAGGCGCTCGCAAGAGCGCCTTTTTTTTCTTCGTAGCGGCGGATTCCGATCCGCCGTTCACTGGATCGCTTGGAGCTCGCGCGTTATGGGGCGACGGCACGGGATGAATGCCCCAACTGTCTTACCGCGTCACAGCCTCGAAGGCAGGGGCTCGGAGGCCCCTGCCACATGGAGCTACGACACGGGATGAATGCGCCTCACGTCGTACGACTTTACTGCCTCGGACGCGGGACATCGGAATGTCCCGCTACTTTTCTTACCAGATCCCGAGCTGCAGTTTCGCCGCCTCGCTCATCATGTTGCGATCCCAGACCGGATCGAATACCACCTGCACATCAGCGTCCTTCACTCCCGGAAGTGTCATGACTTTGCCGCGTACATCTTCCGCGAGAACGGGACCCATTCCGCAACCCGGCGCCGTCAGAGTCATCTTGATCTTCGCCTTGTAGCCGCCATCTTCGACCGGATTGAGCTCGCAGAGATAGACCAGCCCGAGCTCGACGATATTGACCGGGATCTCGGGATCATATGTCGTCCGCAGCTGATCCCACACCAGCTCTTCGAGCTTCTCCTTAGTGACTTCGCCTTCAATCTGCGGAGCCGCCGAAGCCTGTTTGCCAAGCGCTTCGACTTCGGCGCCAGCGACGCGAACCATCATGCCCTGATCGGTGAGCACTGTGTACGAGCCGCCCAGTGCCTGTACGATTGTGACCTTCGCGCCCTCAGCGAGGGGAACGTCGTATCCGTACGGAATCTGGACCGCCTTGCAGTCCTTCGTCAATGTGACTTCTTCTCTCATGGTTCTTTCCTGGTCAGGATGTCGGGCCAACTTCATCCTTCATCCTTCATCTTTCATCCTTGTCTTTTCTACTCCGTAGTAACGACTTCCTTCTCACCCTTCACGACACTGTTCATCGTGTGCCATGCAAGAGTGGCGCACTTGATGCGCGAGGGATGTTCGGAGACTCCGCCGAATGCCGCGAGTCTCCCGAGCGTGGGATCATCCTCTGCCTTCGCCGCCCCCGTCACCATCGAATGAAACTTCTCGAACAGCTCCGCAACCTCTTCCTGATTCTTTCCCTTCACGATCGAGCTCATCACCGAAGCAGATGCCTTGGAGATGGCACAACCGGAACCCTGGAAGGAGATGTTCTTCACCAGATCGCCGTCCATCTCCACGAAGAAGGTGTAATGGTCGCCGCAGAGAGGGTTGTAGCCCTCGGCGGTCCGGTTCGCCGACTCGAGTGGTCCGAAGTTCCGCGGGTTCTTGTTGTGATCGAGAATCACCTGCTGGTAAAGCTCACGCATGTCCGACATCAGCCAAATACCTCGATGACTTTGTGAAGCGAATCGGCGAGCACGTCAATATCCTCTTTCGTGTTGTACAGAGCGATCGAAGCGCGGGCGGTCGCCGACAGCCCGTACCGCGTCATCAGCGGCTGTGCGCAATGATGACCCGTACGGATGGCAACACCTTCCTGATCGACGATTGTTCCGATGTCGTGGGGATGAATCCCCTCGAGAACGAACGACAGCACGCTGGCTTTCTCACGGGCAGTCCCCACGAGACGGAGCCGAGGGATCTCGAGAAGCCGCTGCGTCCCGTACTCGAGCAACTCGTGCTCCCAGGCCGCAATCCGCGGTAGACCCACTGCTGAAACATAGTCGATCGCCGCGCCGAGGCCGATCGCACCCGCGATGTTTGGCGTTCCCGCTTCGAACTTGAACGGAAGCGAGTTCCAGGTCGTTTTCTCCCAGCTGACTGAGAGAATCATGTCACCGCCACCCTGCCAGGGCGACATTGCTTCAAGGAGCGATTCGCGGCCGTAGAGGACGCCGATGCCGGTCGGTCCGAAGACTTTGTGCCCCGAAAAAACGTAGAAGTCGCAACCGAGCGCCTGTACGTCGATGGGCGTATGCGGCGCGCCCTGAGCACCGTCGATCAGAACCACGGCGCCATGTTGATGGGCGCGATCAATGATCGTTTTGATTGGGTTCACAGTTCCCAGCGCGTTGGAGATGTGACCGACCGCAACGAGCTTCGTCCGGACGTTGAGAAGTCGCTCGTACGCGTCGAGCATCAGCTCGCCTTCGTCATTTACGGGAATGACCCTGACGATCGCGCCGGTCTGCTCCGCAAGCATCTGCCAGGGAACAATGTTCGAGTGGTGTTCGATCGCGGAGACGATGATCTCGTCGCCTTCGCCGATGAATTCTCTTCCATAACTCTGAGCGACGAGGTTGATCCCCTCCGTGCATCCGCGCACGAAGATGACTTCGCGATCGGACGCCGCATTGAGGAACCGCGTGGCCTTCGAACGGGCCGCTTCGAACGCGGCGGTAGCGCGCTCACTCAGAAGATGCACGCCGCGATGCACATTCGAATTGTCGGTCGTGTAGTAATGCGTGATCGCGTCGATGACTGCCTGCGGCTTCTGCGTGGTGGCAGCGTTGTCGAGATAGACGAGCGGCTTGCCGTGAATCTGCTGGCGCAGAATCGGGAAGTCGTCGCGAACATGCGAGCCTTCGAGGGCCGGCGACGCGGTTTCAACCGCGTTCGTCACGCTCATGGAGACACTCCTGAACGATCCTGACCAGGCAGCTTCTCCAGCAGCGTGGCCTCGAGCTCTTCACGAAGATCCTTCACCCGAATCCGCTGAACGACCTCGCTGGCGAATGCGTAGATCATCAGATTCCGGGCATCTTCGACGCTGATTCCACGCGAGCGGAGGTAGAACATCGCCTCTTGATCGAGCTGCCCGATCGTCGAGCCGTGGGTGCACTTGACGTCGTCGGCATAGATCTCGAGCTGCGGCTTCGTATCGATGATCGCCGATTCGGAGAGGATGAGGTTGTTGTTCGTCTGCGCCGAGTTCGTCTTCTGTGCGTCTTTTCGAACAATAATCCGGCCGTCGAAAACCCCACGCGAGCGGCCATCGAGAACACCCTTGTAAAGCTCCACGCTGTCGCAGTGCGGCTGCGCGTGATCGATCGTCGTGTGATGATCCACATGCTGAGTGCCCCCGACGACGTACAGTCCATCGAGCACGCATCCGCTTCCTTCGCCCCCAAGATGGATGAACAGATCATTTCGTGCCAGTGCTGCGCCGAATGAAATCGAGCTCGCCGTGAACCGGCTGTCGCGCTGCTGATCGACACGAAGCGTCGAGAAATGAAACGCATCGTCCGCTTCTGACTGGAGCTTGTAGAGCTCGATGACGCTGTTGGTTCCCGAAACGACTTCGGTCACGACTAGCGTCAGACGAGACGCTTCGGCTCCGCCCTCGTAGCGCTCTACGATCCGGGCCTGCGCACTCGCGCCGGCGATGATGAGGTTGCGAATATTTGCGATGGCCGGCGCTTCGGCTCTGGTTGAAAGGAACTGAAGGTGAATCGGATCGCTCACCACGGTGCCATCGGGCAGGTAGAGAAAGACTCCGTCCTGCAACAGCGCCATGTTGAGCGCGGAGAACGCGTGACTCTCGACATCCGCGTAACGCCCCAGGTGCGGCTCGATCAGATCGCGATGCCTGGTCAGAGCTTCAGCCATTCCAATGCAGATCACGCCCTCTGGGAGGTCCGCCGTCGACGACAGCGTCCGGGAGAAAAAGCCGTTCACGAATACGAGACGGTTCGCGGCCTCACCAGAAAGCTGTGGCAGATTCGCGTGCGATGAACCAGCGTCTGCGAGCGAGAATTCAGTCTGCGCAACCGCCGCCACGCTCGTATTCCGCCAGTCTTCCATCCGGGTCGTCGGAAAGCCGAGCTCCTGGAAGCGGCTGAGCGCATGAGCGCGCAGCGGCCCCACCCAGTCAACCGAATCGACCGACTCGGCGAGCTGCGCGTAGCGCGACGTGGCGGTCTCCGGCTGCTCGAGCGTTTCGATGGTGTTTGCAGTCGTCATGAGCTCATCCGGCAACGGCGGCCGGCGCCTCCTCGAGCCACGAATATCCCTTCTTCTCCAGTTCCTCCGCCAGCTCTTTGCCGCCGGACTTCACGATTCGTCCGTCATGGATGACGTGAACGAAGTCGGGAACGAGATAGTTGAGCAGTCGCTGGTAGTGCGTGATGACGATGACCGAATGGGCTTCGTTGCGAAGGCGGTTCACGCCGTTGGCAACGATGCGCAACGCGTCGATGTCGAGGCCCGAGTCGGTCTCATCGAGAATCGCGAGCTTCGGGTCGAGGACAGCCATCTGGAAGATCTCGTTCCGCTTCTTCTCGCCGCCGGAGAACCCTTCGTTGACAGGACGGTTCATGAACGACTCGTCGAGCTCGACGAACTTCATCTTCTCCCGCGCCAGCTGGAGGAACTCCATCGCGTCGAGCTCCTCGAGCCCGCGGTGTTTGAGCAGCGAATTCAGAGCAGCCTTGAGGAAATAGATATTGTTCACGCCAGGAATCTCGACTGGATACTGAAACGCGAGAAACACGCCTTCGCGGGCCCGCTCTTCAGGCGCAAGTGCGAGCAGATCCTTCCCTTCGAACAGAACCTCTCCGCCGGTGACGGAGAAGTCCGGCCGTCCCGCGAGAACGTTGGCGAGGGTGCTCTTGCCTGAGCCGTTGAGCCCCATGATCGCGTGGATCTCACCAGGGTTCACCGTGAGGTTCACTCCCTTGAGGATTTCGCGCTCTTCAACCCGCGCGTGTAAGTCTTTGATTTCAAGCATTGGCGTCATAAGTCAATTGTCCGTTCGTCGTTGTTTCAAAGATAAGGATGAAGGATCAAGGATGAAGGATGAAGGATGATCCCGCCCGCCCCGGTCGGGTGGCGGCTTCATCTTTCATCCTTCATCCTTGTTTCACCCCACACTGCCCTCGAGGCTCACATTCAGCAGCTTCTGCGCTTCGACGGCGAACTCCATCGGGAGCTCGCGGAAGACCTCGCGGCAGAAACCGTTCACGATCATCGAGACGGCATCTTCCTGCGTGATGCCTCGCTGCCTGCAATAAAACAGCTGGTCTTCGCCGATCTTCGACGTCGACGCTTCGTGCTCCATCGTTGCTGTCGAGTTGCGAACTTCGATGTACGGAAACGTATGCGCTCCGCACTTGTCACCGAGCAGCAGTGAATCGCACTGCGAGTAATTGCGTGCGCCCTCGGCGCTCTTGAGAATCTTCACCTGACCGCGATAGGTGTTCTGGCCGTGTCCCGCCGAAATGCCCTTCGAGACGATCGTGCTTCGTGTGTTCTTCCCGATGTGAATCATCTTCGTACCGGTGTCGGCCTGCTGATAGTTGTTCGTCAGCGCCACCGAATAGAACTCGCCCACCGAGTTGTCACCCTGAAGGATGCAGCTGGGATACTTCCAGGTGATCGCGGAACCTGTCTCCACCTGCGTCCAGGAGATCTTCGAGTTGACGCCCGCGCATTTGCCACGCTTCGTGACGAAGTTGTAGATGCCGCCCTTGCCGTCCTTGTCGCCCGGATACCAGTTCTGCACCGTCGAGTACTTGATCTGCGCGTTGTCCATCGCGATCAACTCGACGACCGCCGCGTGAAGCTGGTTCTCATCGCGCATCGGAGCCGTACAGCCTTCCAGGTAACTGACGTACGAGCCTTCCTCCGCAATGATCAGCGTCCGCTCGAACTGACCAGTTCCTGCGCTGTTGATTCGGAAGTAGGTCGACAGCTCCATCGGACAGCGGACGCCTTTCGGGATGTAGCAGAACGAGCCGTCGCTGAATACGGCTGCATTGAGCGCCGCGAAGAAGTTATCCGTGTGCGGAACGACCGACCCTAGGTACTTCTTCACGAGCTCCGGGTGGTTCTTTACTGCTTCGGAGAACGAGCAGAAGATGATGCCCATGTTCGCCAGTTCTTCACGAAACGTCGTGGCGACCGAGACGCTGTCGAATACGGCGTCGACGGCAACGCCTGTGAGCCGCTTCTGCTCCTCGATCGAGATGCCGAGCTTGTTGAACGTGTCGATCAGCTCCTGGTCGACTTCGTCGAGACTGCCCAGAACCTTCTTCGGCTTCGGCGCCGAGTAGTAGATGATCCCCTCATAGTCGATCTTCGGGTAGTTCACCATCGCCCAGGTCGGCTCTTTCATCGTCACCCAGTGACGGAAGGCCTTGAGCCGGTACTCGAGCATGAACTCCGGCTCCTGCTTTTTCGCGGAGATCGCGCGCACGACGTCTTCACTGAGTCCCGGCGGAAGCGAATCCGCTTCGATATCGGTGACGAAGCCGTACTTGTACTCGCGATTCGCGAGCTGTTCGATGGTTTCCGGTGTAACGGTCATTGCAACTCCTCGGGTGCGGGACGGATGTCGAACTTCGCCGCCATCGCCTGCACAGGAAAGGCGCCGCGAGCCAGATCGCTCAGGGTCACCTGTTCAAAAGCGTTCTTAATCGCGCGGTTGATACCGAACATGAACCCGCGCGAGGGGCATTCCGACCGGATCACGCACGTGGCGTGCCCCGCCTGATTCGTCGTCTCGCACTCCACCAGATCCCACGGACCCTCGAGGACCTCGAGAAGATGCCCGAGAGTGACCTTGTCAGGGTCGCCATCGAACGAGTACCCGCCTCCAACCCCGCGGTGCGATGTCACGACGCGGCCCTCGTGAAGCACTTTGAGAACCTTCGAGACCATCGGCGCCGGAAGCGCATAAAACTCGGCAAGCTCGCGCGTACTGACGACCTCGCCGGCTTTGCGTGCGAGGTAGACGGTTGCGAGCAGACCGTAGTCCGTAAGTCGTGAGATCTTCAGCATGTTGAGGGCCCGGGCTCGAAACAGTACCATACGGGTACGGTTTAGTAAACAGGGGGTGGGTGGTCTTTGTTCCGTGATTTAGGAGCGGTCTAATCAGTTCTCAAAACGAGGCGGTCAGATTCCACGCCTTCAACGATGGAATGGCCTGAATTCTGACTAGTTAGACTAGTCATATGAACTCCTACTCCACACACGAGGCGAAAGCAAAGTTCAGCGAGATCCTCCGCAAAGTCAGAAACGGTCAGCGGGTCGAGATTACCTATCACGGCAAAACGGTCGCGGAGATCCGTCCCGCCTCTGAGGTTGAGGCGACTCTCGAAGCCCGCCTGGCTAAACTCAAAGCGGATGGCGTCATTTCGGGCTCGGCCGAAGAAGTTACGTTCAAGCCCCTCCGGCCAAGGAAGGGCGCTCTCCAGCGATTCCTCGAGGAACGAGATTGAACGCGGCATACTCCGACAGCACGTGCCTGGTCGCAATTGCGTTCGACGAGGCTGCATCGGCCGCGATGGCATGGTCTTCAGGCAACCTTGACACGTACTACGTGCGCACGTACCCTGTGTGCGTGAACGTGACTCTGTCGATTGACGAGGAGATCCTGGCTCGTGCCCGCGAGCTCGCCGCCCGACGGCGGACCTCAGTCAATCAGCTGATCCGCAATTATCTCGAGGAGATCGTGTCCGAGCCCTCCCTCGCCGAGGTAGTCGAAGAGCTCGACCATCTGTGGTCAGAATCGGCAGGGGACTCCGGCGGGCGTCGATGGACCCGCGAGGAGGTCCATGAGCGCGGCCGTGTTTCTTGATACGAACATTCTCGTTTACGCCGATGACCGTTTCGATCCGTCCAGACAGCGACGCGCGCAGGAGCTGATCCGGCAGGTGGCAGGGCAACGTACCGGCCGGCTATCGATGCAGGTGCTCACCGAATACTTCGCGGTCGCGACGAGAAAGCTGGGATTGGATGCGGCGCTCGCGCGACGGCGCGTCGAGCTCTACTCGCGCCTCGACATCGTAAGACTCGAACCAGTTGACCTTTCGAGCGCGATCGACATTCACCGCCTGCATCAGGTTTCGATCTGGGATGCGCTCATTCTTCGCGCGGCGCTCATTTCCGGTTGCCGCAGACTCTACACTGAAGACCTTCAAGACGGCTTCCGTATCGAGAACCTCGAAGTCGTCAACCCGTTCGTGTGACAGATCCCGCACCCGGAATCTGGACAGTCGGGCACTAACCGCGCTGCCGATCACAAGGCCACGCTAGAATGCCGCGGCCCGATGCCTTCGACATCACGACCGCGCAACCAGCGCTACGCCCCGTGGCTCATCCTGCTTCTGGCGCTTCACGTTCTGCCATTCGCGACGCGTCCGGCGCTGATCGGAGGGGATGAGCCGCACTACGCCCTCATGGCAAACTCGCTTGGCGTCGACTTCGATGCGCAGATCATGGACGACTACGCGGAGGTCGAAGCCGGCTCGAATGCCGCGGGTCACAAGCGCGCCGGGATCGCGCTGGTGCGGCATACGCGGACCATTGGAGATGCCGAGGTGTTCGCACATCCGCTGGGTCTGCCGCTGCTCGCGGCCCCGCTCGTCGCGCTCCAGGAAGCGATTCTGCCCGGGAGTGCCCCGGACATTCTTCTCGGGCTGCTGACGCTTTCTATCACCTTCGTTGCGCTGATCGTCGGATGGAATTTGCTCGTCGGCCTGACGGGAAGCGGTAGAGACGCGGCGGCTCTCCTCTTCTGCGTCTACTTCGGGTCGCCGCTCTGGTTCTACAGTCGGACATTCTTCACGGAACCATACACCTGGTCGTTCGCCCTGTTCGCCATCGCCTGCATTTCACATGGGCGCCTGATTGCGGCCACAGCCCTCCTCGCGCTCACGCTCGCGATGAAAGAAACCTCGCTCCTCATCGTCGCGCCGATACTTCTCATCTCACTGCACCGCCTCGGTTTGCACAAAGTCGCGGTGCTCGCGACGGGACCGATCGTGTTCGCCGCATTCTTCGCGATGAAGAACTATCTGCTCGTCGGAACGCCCTTCTCCACGTTTCATCCGTACATCGTTGGCGATCCGGTTGCCGGTGCGGTCGGCCTGCTGTTCGATCCAATGCATGGGCTGATCTGGTTTGCGCCGTTGCTGTTCGCCGGAATGTTCGGGTGGCTCCGGCGCGGAGGGGCTCCGGCGGATCTGCGCATCGGAGCGTTCGTCGCATTCGTCGCCTACTTTGCGCTCACCGCGGCGTGGGCGGACTGGCGGGGAGGTTCGTCATACGCGACGCGCCTTCTGCTCCCGGTTCTGCCGGCGCTCGTGATTCCGCTCGCGGGACTTCTCGCCGATCGCCGTTTCCGCCGCCTTCTCTTTCCGTTCTTCATCTTCGGGTTCGTCGTGAACTGGTGCGCGGCGCTCGATCCCTTCCGCGCGTTCTGGGGCGTCACTGCGATCGATCTGCTGACCAAGGCCGCGGTGGTTCCTGCAAGCGGGCTGATTGTGGGCTCGCTGCTTTATTACCTCGTATCCAGAAAGTTTCCATCGCCCGCCATCGTGCTCTCCCTCTCCCCGCGAAGCCGGGGAGAGGGTGGCGCGCGGCACATGATTTGACGTTCAGGGCTTGCGAGATCGTCGCGCGCCGGGAGAGGGGAATGCGGCTGCGACGCATGCGTCCCGGACATCGCTCCCCTTGCCTACCATCCGCTTTCGGACCTATCTTCTTACTATGTCCAAAAAAGTAAGAGTTAGTTCAAAGGGTCAGATTGTCATTCCGAAATCTTACCGCGACGCCTTGAATCTTACCGAAGGTTCCGAAGCGATCATGATGCTGCGGGAGGACTCGATCGTTCTGGTCAATGTGCACGACTTCGCAGAGCTCTCGCGCGGACGGCTCAAGGGGATCTGGGGAACCACGCGCGAGGAGATCGATCAGGCGATCGAGAGCGAGCGGCAATCGTGGGAGTGAGGGGCGCCCGCTTCCGCGCGCGCTTCGAGAAGGGCACCTCGGTCCTGATCGACACCGCGCCACTGATCTATCACCTCGAAGATGTCGAGCCATGGTCAGACCTGACGACGATGGCGTTCGACCTCCTCGCGAGCGAACAGGTCAGCGGCTTCCTATCGGCAGTCTCCGTCACGGAGCTGCTCGTCAAACCATTTGCGGCCGGGGAGCAGACGGCCGAAGCGGCGGAGCGTTTCCTCCTGTCGATTCCAAACGTGGCGATCGCTCCGGTCGACTACGCGATCGCGCGCCGCGCAGCAGCCCTCCGCGCCCGGTACCATGCGAGGACTCCCGATGCCCTCATTGTCGCGACAGCGCTCGTCCTGGGCATCGATCGCATCCTGACGAACGATTTCCGGCTCGAAGCCTACGAACCGGAGGGCATCGAGATCCTGCTTCTCTCGCGCTTCGTGACGTAACGCAAAGTGCAGGGTGGCGGTGCCCCTCTCCCGGAGGGAGAGGGGATAGGGGTGAGGGAGCTTGTTAAGAGCCCAACGACGATAGTGATGCCCAATTTGATGTTTCGATGTTAGGAAGCCGCGTCGCGATGTTCGGACATGTGGAACCGCAATAGAGCCATCAGTTCCATGCAGGAACCCGATGGTCTATTTCGAACCCGTTAAACAGGGAAACCTCCCGGGACAAGTGGGGACCAAACCGTTTCTCCAGAGCACCTTGCGCCGTACCTCACGAGTTGGCCCCGATCCTGTTACAGATACACGGCTGAAACGATGAAGAGATCCGCTATCGCCGGCTTTTCGGCGAAAAATCTCATCCCATGCCGGGATGTGAGAACAGAGTTTCCACCGTACTCGGAGCGCCCGATCCCGGTTCGGAAACCAAAAACCAAAGGAGTGAGAAACATGACGAAGCAGCCGAAAAAAGCACAACCACCCGTCAAGGTGGAGGACCTCGAGCCCAAGCAGGACGTGAAGGGGGGCGGCCAGGTCGACGACCGGGCTGACATCATTGTGGGCGCTGACGCTGGCGGCGCAGCCCGCAAGACACCCTTCCAGGATGCCCTCATTACGGAAATTACGATCCCGAAGTGAGAACTCGCAGTAAATGGAAGGACCCGCTGACATGAAAGCAAGCCCCAACCAGTCGAAACGGAAACGTACCGACGCTCCACTGAAAGACCTCGAGCCGAAGCAGAATCCACAGGCCGGGGCCTCGACGAGCGCTATAACCAAAGAGTTTACGCTCTTCAACCCGGATGGCACACCGATCCGAGCTTCTTAAGCTTCGAAGACCACTGAAGGAGCCAGGACCATGAAAGTCAGGACATCCAAACAGCCGAAGCAAGCCAAACCCGCCACCCAGGTGAAGGACCTCGAGCCGAGGGAAGACCCCAAAGGCGGTTACGGCCTGCCGACGGGCGGCACGACATCGTCGTTGCAATCCCAGACTACACTAGGCGACCGAGAAGACCTCTTGAAGCGTAAGTGAACCGGATTCGAAACTCCGGCCGGACCGGATTCGGAGCCGTTTGGGCAAGACCCGAGCGGCTCTGCCGGGATCATGTCCGACGCCGGCCCCGCCTGGCGGGGTCCTTGACGAGGATCCCGAGCTCGCGGATCTGGTACGCCAGCGCCTGGCGCGAGATGCCGAGGAGTTTCGCCGCCTGATTCTGGTTGCCCGACGCGCTGAGGAGCGACTGCTCGACGAGCGACTTCCGGAAGCGATTCAGCTCTTCGAAGTATGAGCCGGTTGCGGCGTTCCGGATTTGAACACCGCGCAGCCGCTCGGGCAGATGATCGAGCCCGATGCGCCGCGAATCTCCTGCGATCGCGAAGGACGCTTTCACCGCGTTCTGCAGCTCGCGCACATTTCCCGGCCAGTTGTGCGACAGAAAAACGAGCTCGACTTCGTCATTAAATTTCTCCGGGCCGCCGCGCTGTCTTTCGCGTTCCTGGTCGAGAAAGAACCTCGCAAGAAGAACGATGTCGCTGCCGCGCTCGCGCAAAGGTGGAACCCGGATCTCGATGACGTTGATTCGATAGAAAAGATCTTCGCGGAAGCGGCCCTCATCGACTGCCTTCTCCAGCTCGCGGTTCGTAGCGGCGATGATACGCACGTCTGCGCGCCGCGTGACCGTGTCACCGACCCGTCTGTATTCATTTTCCTGGAGAAAGCGCAGCAGCTTCGACTGCGCAGCGAGAGGCAGCTCGCCGATCTCGTCCAGAAAAAGTGTGCCTCCGTCAGTCGACTCGATGAGGCCGGCGTGATCGCGGTCCGCACCAGTGTAGGCGCCGCGCACATGACCGAAGAGCTCACTCTCGACCAGGGCGTCCGGAAGCGCGGCACAGTTGATCGCGGTGAACGCTCTGCCGCGGCGCTGACTCTGCTTGTGGATCGAGCGCGCAACGAGCTCCTTGCCCGTACCCGACTCTCCCTGAATGCAGACGACGGCTTCACTGCGCGACAGCCGCGTGATCTTCTCTGTGACTTCCCGGATGGCAGGAGACTCGCCGACGATTCCCGCCGAGACAGGAGCATCCGCTATGGTTGCCCGCTCTTCTTCTGCAAGCAGATTCCGCAGGGCATGATGTTCCGCGCGGAGAGCCATCAGGTTGCCGACTGCGCGCTTCGAATCCGCCGGCCACGCCTCCATCCCGTCGACGAACATCACGGTACGATTGTTGACGGCGATCCAGGAATCGGACGGCTGGGCGATGAGCCGCTCCAGTGCCTCCGCGGAGAGCGGTTCGAGTGAGCCAGCCTGGTTCCAGGCTCCCAGGCGATTCCGGCTGGCGAATCTCCAGTCGCAGCCGGCAATCTTCGCTCCTGCAAAGGGAAACTCATGCGCCGCCAGATAGTGAAGGACTTCTACCGCGCCGAGCGACACTTCGTCTGAACTTGCATCTCCAACAGCTCCGCAGCCCAGCTCCATCGCAAGAGCGCTGATCTTCCTTCTGATATCGGGATCGCGACGTCGATTTGAAAGTCCAATCAGCGACCGAAGCATCCGCAACCGGTCCGATCTGCTGGAGCCTTCGGTCGGAAGCTGGCTTGTCGAGAAGTCGGGAGACGACTCCATCGTCTGGATCGCGCGCCAGATGCCGCCCGTAATGCCGTCCACTGGACGTCCGGACACTCGTGCACGCTGCAGAAGATGCCAGTCGCGCAATTCACAGCACTCCGTTCGTCCGGTCGAGCAAAGCACATCGAGCGACCCCTCCATCCAGTTCGCCTCGTCGACGATGAGCCCCGCAGCTTCACGGATGTCATGCGGAACGGTCTCGCCCAGAAGCCCGGCGGCGGACTTTCTTGCAGCCTTCGAATCGCCGTCCGCAAGAGCGAGATGAGCGACGATCAGATCGACTTCACGCATCCGTGCCTGATCTCCGGTACTGCCGTAGAAGCGCCGCAGCCGGTCGACTTTTTCGCGAGCCTGCTTCCACTGGCCCTCATCCGCGCAAAGCCAGGCGAGCAGAAAGAGAACTCCGCCTGAAGCCCTGTCTCCTTCCGTCTCCTCCACGAGCGCCAGAGCCTCGCGCGCCCGGTACCGCGCCTCCTCCCACTGACCCGCAAGGAAATGCGCATTCATCAGATCGAGAGATGCATCGATTGCCGAAGGCACATCGGGTGCGACCCGAAGGGCTGCCTCCGCATGCGCCGTCGCGGCGGAGTAGTCGAGCTTCATGAGGGATGTGTATGCGAGGATTCGCTGCTCGAGATGCGGGACCCTCACGTCTTCCAGGCTGGCCAGAGGTTGTCCCAGATCGAGATGAAGCATCGCCCGCTCGAACGCGAGCCTCGCGGATTGATCTTCCCGAGTCACCGCTGCCGCGCACAGGTCGAAGCAGGCGGCTGCCTGATCGAGCTGACCCGTCAACCTCCAGAGCTCGCCGGAAAGAAGTTGCCGCTCGAAATCCGGACTACCGACGCCAGGGCCAGAAGCACCCAACAGATCGAGCGCCACGCGATACAACCCGCGCCGCCGGGCGATCCGGGCGAGCAGCAATGGCCGCTCAGCCTCAGGAAGCGCATCTGCGAATTCTTCGGCGCGCCTGTACTGCCCTGCGCAGATCAACGCGCGGGTGATTCTGCTACTGAGCACCGGGGAGCTTCTGATGATGTCCTCCGGTACGGCGCTGAAGGACGTGAGTGTCTCCTGCCACGATACGACCGGATCCGGTTCCTGCTCGAGAAGCTCGCGCGCTCTGTCGCGATCTCCTGCAATCAGGTATAGATCGGCGGCGCGCGGACTTCCCTTTTCTTCGAGCAGCGATGCCGCAAGCGCGCAAAGGGCCGCGCGCGTTTGCTCAGGAACGCCTCGCGTGAAGAAGCGACGGCATTCCATACTCGAGAAGCGAACCGTACCGCCCACGAGCTCCAGGATGCCTCCGCTGCAAAGATCACCGAGTGGAACGTGACAACCGAGACGTGACAGAAACTCCTGGCAAAGCTCTTCGTCCAGCTCGTCTCCCATCAGCGCGAGTGCTGCAATGTACGACTTCGCCGGCTCGTCGACTCGCCAGTCGTCCCGATCGATGTCGATCACGCCTTCGTCGAGAAACGTGTTGAATGCGTTCGACTCGGTCCATCCGGCAACCCAGTTCCGGCGGCGGTCGGGTTCGACATTCTCCAATGCAGCGCGAACCTGCTTGAGCGGCTCCAGTCTGGGAGAGACAACGAAGTGACGACTGCTCCCGAGCTTCACAGCTTCGATTCTGCTGATCAGCGGATCGCTGGTCTGCGGCAGAAACCAGCCTATGCATTCCGGGTGATCGAGCAGAATCGCCATCAGACTGCGCGAGAGTCCATCGAACGTCTCGAGCCGCGTCACCGCGATCGCAATCGGCTCCACATGTGCCCGTGCGAGGATCGGTTCCGCGACGCGACCAGGGTCTCCGTCGAATTCGCCTGCGAGTGACTTCAATCCCGCAGCAGCAGACCAGGGAATGAGCGGCGAGGTGCGCGGACCACCCATGACGAAGAAACGGCTTCCTCCCGACAGCTCGTCCGCGGCGATGATCGAATCGACAAGCACGCCATCGTCGTACCGGTAACGTTGGGGCGTACCGAGGACCTGGTCGAGCGCGTCGGGCCCCGGCGCCAGCACCGCGCCGCTCGCAGCTCTCCTCAGCCAGACGGTCGTCGCGGAGGGCTCTCTTCGAAGCCGCCGGTGTACCTCGTGGTAGACGGCTTCGGGTTTGGCCGAAGTCTGTCGCAGAATCTCAAGTTCCGGAGCGCCGACGTACTCCGTGAATGCCTGGAGAAGCGACAGCGGGACGAACTCGTCGGAGCTGCCATCTTTCGGCGCGCGAATCCGGACCAGTCGACAGTCCTCTCCCCGATTCTTCTCGACAACCCATTCCTCGGGGTCAAAGCAGGGATCGGTGATTCCGCAGAATCGCAGCCACGCCAGATGAGCCGCGTACTGGCCGGCCATCGAAAGCGCATCCCGTTTACCAGAAGTGCGCGATTCCGCGAGCGGCCTTCCCGCTACATCCCAGCCGCTCGAGCGTGCGGCCGCATCCCAGGGAAGCGATGAGTGGCGGAACGTGGCGATGACAAAAGGGCTCCAGCCGAACTCGGACACCTCGAGATGAAGGGGACGCTTTGAGCGCGCCTCCGGCCTTCGCATCGACATCTACTGTCTCCTGGAAGCGGGGATTGTATAGCGAAGAGAGTAGACAGTACACAGGAGACAGTAGACAGGAGCCCACCCCCCTGTCCCGGGTGGCAGCGGGGCTACTGTCTACTTTTTCTTCCTCGCGGCACGGGGCGCCCGTCCGCTGGCCAGGCAGGTACCTCAGAAGAAGACAGGCCTGCAAGGAAGAAAATAGCAGAAAGAGCGTCACCTCGCCGGGGCGGGCGGGCTACTGTCTTCTGTCTACTGTGTACTGTCTACTTCGCATAACTTCACTCCGCCAGCGAAAAGTACAACCACAGCACAAACGCGATGTAGGCGGCGATGCCGATTGGAAAGAGGAACCATCGGAGTGCGACTTTCTCTTTCGGGCTCTGAAGCTCGTTGCCGCGGCGCGCTCTCGCCCGCCGTTTTCCGAGGTAGACGTTCAGCGCGTTGTCGCGATGAAGAAACGGGACGGGATTGCGTCTCCGCCATCCGATCCTCTCGCGAAGGTCCATCAGCACCTGATCCTTCGGCAGTCTCTCCAGACCCTGGTCGAGCACCGCCACGGCCTTCTGGCGGTTTCCGGAGTTCAGGTAGACCTTTGTCGTATTCGAATAGTGAACGCTGTTGTAGAACTGGATGTCGATGGCCCGGTGACAGAGGCGAAGGCCCTCGCGGTGTTTCTTGTGAAGGAGCGCAACACAGACGCCGTAGTGGGACAGGCCGTCGACGGGGCCGTCGGAATCGAGGTTGTAGATGCCGGATAGAATCTGAAAACCCTGCTGGTAGTCTTCTCTCTCGACAGCCGCGATGCCGCGGCGGAGGATGGCTTCCACCGCCGGATCGAGCGCAGTGGCACTCATCGCGTCAGAGTAATCAGAGTCCTGGTTCATACTGGACGACCTCCTGCGGAGAACGATGCGGGGGTTTTGTCATTATACGATCCGACGGGCGGAAAACAGGGGGGGGCCGAAGACTTGCGACACCGGGCTCGGGCAAGTGTCATCCTGAGCGCAGCGAAGGATCCCCTGACTACTGGTTGTATCGCAACGCTTGGGGGGATCCTTCGCTGCGCTCAGGATGACACCTCGTGACGCAAGTTGACGCCCTTGGGGCTGACCATGAAGGAGGAAATCTGACACCGATCGAAACAGCCGTCGAAGCGGCAAGGGCCGGATCCGAAGTTCTCATGAAGCACTGGGAAACTCTCGGCAGAGACGACGCGGACCTCAAGTCGCGGAACGACTGGGTCTCCCGGGCGGATCGCGAAAGTGAAGCGGCGATCATCCAGTCACTAAGTGACCGCTGTCCGGATGACGCGTTTCTCTGCGAAGAAGGAGGCGACGTCGCGGCGAAGAATTTCTCCTCGAAGAAGGCAAAGCGAACCTGGGTGATCGATCCGCTCGACGGCACATCGAACTACCTTCAGCATTTCCCCTTCTGGTCCATCTCTATCGCGCTTCGTGACGGAGACCAGGTCGTGGCTGCGGTGATTCTCGAGCCTTTACGGGACGTAGTTTTCACGTCTGAAAAAGGTGCAGGCGCTTTTCGCAACGGCGAACGGATGCAGGTCTCGGGATACAGCGAGCTCGAAGGCTCGTTCCTCGCGACGGGCTTTCCATTCCGCGCGCAGAAATACGTCGGCACGTACTGTTCGATTTTTCAGGATGTCATTCGCGTTTCAAAGGGGGTTCGTCGTGCAGGTTCGGCCGCGCTCGATCTCGCGTACACGGCGGCCGGAGTGTTCGACGGTTTCTTCGAGATGCATCTCGCCCCGTGGGATGTCGCCGCTGGTGCACTCCTGATCCGTGAAGCAGGCGGCGTCGTGACGGACTTCTCAGGCGGCGAGTCTTTCTGGACGAGGGGAAACATCGTCGGCGCGCCCCCCGAGATACACGCCGCGCTCCTGCAACTCATCGCAAAGCACACCCGCGAGGCGGACCTGGGTTGAAGTTGTGAGTTGTGAGTTCTGAGTTGTGAGTGGGACCGGGCCACTCAGAACTCACA
>JBGSYJ010000377.1:0-6652 GCA_041750915.1 Thermoanaerobaculia bacterium
CTGCGGCTCATAGACCGACGCCGGACAGAAATGCTCACAGGGATTTCCGTACTCGACAGTGCATCTGGTGATGCAGATGTCGGTATCCGAGATCAGCAGATGCGGCGGTTGATCCTCTTCATGAATCACACCACCGTGATAGACCTCGGTCACTTTGTCGAACGTGTAGACGTTGTCGAACTTCATCTTCTCCGGCGGGTGAGGCTCTTCGGTTCCGAAATATCGCTGGATCCGCTCCATATGCTCGTGCCCGGCTTTTCCCTCGAGCCTGTTCACGACACCGTATCCGCGGCCGCCGGTGATCATGCTCAGCCCCGCGTTCAGAACTCCGGAAATCTGGCCATGCTCGAACGCCTGATGAAAGTTGCGCTGCTTCCACAACTCATCCTTCGCCCATGAGCCTTCGAATGCGCGCTCGTATTCGCTGAGCCGCTCGCTCGAATAGTCCTCAGTCAACAGCGCATCGAAAGCCGCCTGCGCGGCGAGCATTCCGGACTTGATTCCGAGGTGAATGCCCTTCAGACGCGCGCCATTGAGGTAGCCGGCCGAGTCGCCCGCAATCATGAAGCCGTCCCCGTACATGCGCGGCATCGAGAAGTATCCGCCCTCGGGAATCGCCTTCGCACCTGCAGAGACGATCGATCCGCCGGCGAGCAGCTCGCGAATCGAAGGATGCAGTTTGAACTGCTGGAAGATGTGATGGGGATCCGTCGTCGGGTTCCGATAATCGAGTCCCGTCACGAACCCGATATCGATCATCCGGTCTTTCATTCCGTAGATGAACCCGCCCCCGAACGTCATCTTATCCAGCGGGTAACCCATCGTGTGAATGACTTCACCGGCGGGGAAACGGTCGTCAGGAACCTGCCATACTTCCTTCACACCGACCGAGTAGACCTGTGGATTTTTTCCCGCGTAGAGATCGTGGGACGTTGCGAGCTGCCGGGTCAGAGTCCCCCTTGGACCTTCGGCGAGAATGACGATCTTCGCGCGGATGTCGACGCCGGGCTCGTAGTTCGCCTTCGGTTCTCCGTTCTTTCCAATTCCCTTGTCGCCGGTCCGGACTCCTACGACTCTTCCGTCTTCGAGGAGAACGCGCGCCGCAGGAAACTCGGGGAAAAGATCGACTCCGGCGTCGGCGACGATCGGCGCCATCCAGCGCACCATCTCGCCGAGAGAGATGACGTAATTGCCATGATTCTGAAGAGGGGGAGGAAGAATGGGAGGAGAGAGCTTCCGTTTCCCGCTCATCACCCACATGGCGTCGTTGCCGACGGGTGCCTCGACCGGACAGCCTCTCTCGAGCCAGTCCGGCATCAGCTCCTGAATTCCCCTGGGATCCATGACAGCACCCGAGATTCCGTGTGAGCCGATCTCAGAGCCCTTTTCCAGAACCGCGATCGACAGTCCGTCCAGCTTTCTCTCGGCGGGGGACTCATTGTGAGCCTTGATGAGCATCGCCAGGTGGTAAGCAGCCGCAAGACCTGCCGGGCCCGCCCCCACGACGACGACATCCAGCTCGAGAGTCTCTCTCTCCACGTCGGGAAGTTCAGCCATTCAATGCTCCTCCTCTGCTTCGGACCCCTCGTATTCTACTTCACGGCTCTGCACCAGATCCGGATGCCCGAATCTATCCATCTGAAGCCAGTCTCATGCCTTCAATTCGCGGGACAGCCAAGCCGGATCACGTAAGCGACCACATCTTCCGTAAGTTCCAGGCGCAGCTGCGGAACCTGCTCGGGTGTCACGACTGCTTTGACTGACTCCGGGTCGATGACGACGTCGTACGTTCCGGGCGGGACGTCATCCGCCTGAAACCCTCCGGCAGCCGAGGTTACGAGAGTGATGATGTCATCATCGCTGACCAGTGCAATCCGACCACCGGTAACCGGCCGGATCCTCCCTTCGGCGCAGTAGACGAGTGACCCCTGGAAAGTGCTGAACCGGGCGAGAACGAAATCGGCGCGAACCGTCTCCCGCGGGATCACCTGGACCAGCTGCGCGAACTCGCCGTCAACCGAATACCCCGGCTCCAGCGATGTGGCGGTGATGGCGATGGAGACAGCACCAACTGGTACGCGGCGGATTCGATAACTGCCGTCGCCCGACGTCGTTGCGACGCGCCGTCCGTCCATGAGAATCGGCAGGCCGCTGACGCCCTTTCCTTCCAACGTCACCTGGCCTTCGATCGAACCGAACAGAGAGGGACGAAGAATCGGCGTGAAGGCCGACCGGATCTCGCGCAGATCGTTCCAGCCATAGCGCGTGCCGATGTCGATCGCGAGCGTGTTCCGATTGAGATTGCTGCGGGGAAGACCGATATCGAACGGCAGTCGCGCCTCGATTCGGCCGTAGACTCCCTGCCCGCCGATCCTGCGGGACACCCCGATTCGAACCAGCCCTTCGCCCATCTCCGCGCCGCGGTCTACCCACGCGCCCCCCAGGCCAATCAGATAGCGATATGGCCCCCGGAGATAGCTTTCGTAAGCAGCCTCCGCAGTCACCCCGTAGCTGGAGTTGTCCTCGGCCTGGCCGACCACCGTAAGGTCGAAAAACGAATCCTGACGGACCGAACGCTGGATCGACGCGATCGCCTGCGTCCGATCGGGTTGTCCATCTCCGGAATGCATTACGTGCTCGAGTTGCAGGCTCGCGTACTCGGACTGAAAGGCGCGGGTAACGGAGACGGCAGCACGATCGGCAATGAAACTCGTCTTTCCTTCCAGCGCGTCGAAGGTGAGCTCGTCGCGACTGTAACTGACGTGGACTGTCGGACCGCCCGCAAAGGTCCGGCTGTACCCGGCGTAGCCGCGCAGGTTCGAGCGATCAGAGACGGCATCTTCCGTGACGTAATAAAGCTGAGCAGAAATCGTAGAGAGCTCCTCAGGGCGGTAGTTCCCCGAGATCTCCAGCCCTCGTTCGCCGGGGCGGATCGAGGGCACGAACGGAAATGAAGCATCGAACGAGTAGAGAGCCGCGCCGATTCTCCCGTTCTGAAACCGGACATTGGAGCCCGCGCGGAAACCTCTCGCCTCTTCGATGGACGAATAGGCTTCGGCGAATAGATTCGTCCACGGAGAGATCTCGCGAATGAAACGTCCGCTTACGATCGCGTCGTTGTCGTGAACTTCCTGCCCCCCCGCGTATGCAGGTTCGTCGACGACCATCAGACCCGCACCCAGAAAGTTTCGCCGGAGCCTGATCAGGTAGTCACCTCCGGCGATCACAGGCCGTCGCGGTTCGGCGTCGGGAAGTTCGATCCGGTATCTCGATTGGCCCGCGTACGCTGACCAGCGAGTACGGCCGCCCTCGAATCGGACGGAAGCTCCCTGAAACGGAAAGGCGTCGCCAATCGCCGTGGAGATGCCGTCCGGCTCAGATGGAGCGATTGTGAAATCTCCGGCGACCGCTTGAAGAAAGCCGCTGCGAACCGGAATCCGATCGGCTTCGACACCGAAGAGTGTCGTGGTGTTCGGAAAGCCTCCGTAGCCCCACGCTGCCAGGACCGAGCCGTTGGTCAGCTCCTGCCGGGCAAAGAGCCGGAAGCTCGTACGCGAGGAGTCGCCGAACAGGGGAGCGTCGAAGGTACGGGTTCCGATCGCGAAGTTGAAGTAGCCGCGTGAAGAGTCAGCCTGCGAAGACTGCCCGAGAGCGGGAACTGCCACCGAAACAAGAACGAGAGCGACAGTCCCGGTCAGGGAATTGAGTAGCGCTCCTGAAACATGCCGCGCGGAGCGGTCGAGAAGCGCAGATTTAAAGATAACTCCCCTCCCGGCACAGGTCCGAACGACAGGATCCACTCACGCTTCTGGCCCGGCAGAACAGGCTCGTTGCCCTCGTTGAACGGAAACGTCTGGGCGAACTCACCATCTTTCGAACGAACTTCGAGAAATCCGGATGGCCGGAGGTTCCTCTCCCCTTCATTGGAAACTCTTGCTTTAAGGACCAGGCGCTCGTCGTTGTCGCCCGCGCGCTCCCATTTTAACTCATGAACTCTGATGTCCGCCGGCGCGGCCTTGACGTTCTCGACATAAATGGGGATGCCCATTCTAGCGACGAACAGCACCTGATTCGGTGCATCCTCCACAACCGGCGTGGACGAAAAGAAGATCTGACTCCGCAGCTGGGTGAACTCCTCGGGCGCTGTCACTGAGTAACGGAACGAAGTCCGACCGCCCGGAGGTACCTGAATGCGTGACGGCGAGATTCGAATCGAGCGCGCCAGTGATGTCGCATCCGTTCCGCTGGGCATCTCCGAGACCTCACCCGTGTCGCTCACGGCAAAGTCTGCGAAGTCGACGGTCACGAGCATCGGAGTGTCACTGTCGTTGGTGTAGCTGATCGTGTCCTGCAGCTTCCCACCCGCAGGCATCAGCTTTTCGATGAACGGCGGGGAGAGCGAGACAGAAACTGCGGCGTAGAGAGCTGAAGGCGCCACCAGAAGCAGCGAGACCACAATATTCAGGATGATCCGTTTTCTTGTCATAGGGCTCGAGTGTTTCAAGGATCGGTGATATCAGGGGCTTCAGGCTCGGACGTGATCTTGAATCGTTAGAATCCAGCAGCTGTCAACACCACGGCCCATGTGTTCGTTCCAGGACCATCGCTATTATCCACGGTAAGTTGAAATTCCAGATTTCCGGTCCGCACATTGATTCCCATTCCCGCAGAGAAATTGCGCACCAGCGCACCATTGCCACATCCGCCGGCACCGTCTCCGACCGTGGTGAACGTCTTGAATCCGCAGGAGACGGCCGTTGCGGGCAAGTTTGTCACCGGAACTCGCATCGCGAGCCGATCGGCGGTTCCCCAGTTGATGTCCGAGGAGAACGAGGCATTGTAAATTCTGATCGTGCGCGGCGGCGCGCTCCTGGCCGTCCAGCTGGTTGCCGACGGAGCCGTAAACGTAGCGCCGCTACCCGTTGCCACGCCCGTGAGTGCCTGTGTACCGCCAGAGTTCGCCCCGCCTGTGGACTGTACGATTCCAAAACTGTAGCTGGCTGCGGAGATCTGGAAGTTTGCGCTGCCCAGATTGCTGGCCGTCACGGTGATGGAATCACCCGAGGATTGCGCAAGCGCCGAACCGCTGACCCCAAGGACGATGCTGATCGCCAGCGTCCAGAGCTTGTTTGTTCTCATGTGTCCGCCTTCACCCTTCACAGTAGCCGGGGCGCCCTGCTGGCCGCCCCGGCACATTGACTTTGTGCTCGATCAGGCTCCGGCTGCGGTCAGAATGACCGTCCAGGTGTTCGAGCCGGTCAAGTCGGTGTCGTTGACTCTGAGGGAGAAATCGAGATTTCCGTCAACGTCGTTCGCGCCGTTACCGACCGTCATGCTGTGAATGAGGTTACCCGATGCGCAGGCAGAGGCTCCGTCGCCGACGGTGCCGAAAGCGATCAGCCCGCAGCTCGTTCCACCACCGACGGCAGGAATCCGCATGCTGAGCCGGTCAGCGGTACCCCATCCGAGGACCGCAGTTGTGGAAGCGTTGAACACACGAACCGTGCGGGATGGTGCGCTCTGAGCGCTCCACGTCGTCGCGGCATTTGCGGAGTACGTCGAACCGGTCGCATCGTCAGCACCCGTCAACGCTGCCGTACCACCAACGCTGAGGGTACCGTTCGAATCGACGGTGCCGAATGCGTAGGTGGCCGCTGCGATATTGAATGAGAAGATTCCGTTGTTTGTCGCGGTCACTGTGATCGAATCACTCGCGGTCTGCGCGAATGCACCCACTGCTGCGAAGAGAACGACGACTGCTACGAGAAGATACTTTTTCATTTGCTTTCCTTTTTCCCTTTCCCTGCACGTTGTTCCACGGCCAAATTGTTGATAATCAAGCGAGGCTTGCCACCCCACATACCAGACATCCGACTAGTGTTCCGTCTCCAACGCGAGACGTAGATTGAATCCATATTGACCGAGCGGATCCCGGTCGCTGAGTTCCAGGCGAAGGTCCACCGAAACAAGCTCACCGGATGGACCTGTGCGCCGGCCCCGGCTCACTACAACGGGCTCCCCCACCCTCAGTCCGTTCCAGCGGGACGACGAAAGGCTCCTCCATTCGAGTCCAGACATCGAGGACGTCGTCATACGACCCGCGACACCGACAGCAGCTTCCGGAACCAGCCGCAGTTCCCAATCCGAATCGCTGAACACGCGGACCATCAGCGCGTCTTCGACCTCCGATTCCCTATTCGCCACCACGGCACCGAAGGAAACCGGCGCCGATTCAACAATCAGATGCGTCTCATCGGATTGCATGCGTCCAGGCTGCACGAACGGCTGCACCAACCGGCTGGATCTCCCGATGGCTCCCGAGGGACCTTGCGCCATCTCAATGTCCTGACGTACCGGACGCGGATTTCCTGACTGGCCCATGGCCTCGCTCCCCAGACTCGCAACCAGGATCGCGAGTATCAGGAGCCGTTCGAAACCTCGTGAAGTTTTTCTAGTCATCTGTATCAAATGAGTGGACCGGGCGACCTATGAGCATCGACGTGGCCGGATCGGCCTCGTCTCTGCCTTGAGTGTCTGGATTCTAGGGATGGAGTGTCAGGAGTTCGTCAAGCGAGCCGTCAACCGGGCGTCAATATTCACTTGAAGTTGAGAAAGTCTCAGTCGTCACACTGCCATCAATCGCCGGGCGTCG
>JBGSYJ010000378.1:0-10393 GCA_041750915.1 Thermoanaerobaculia bacterium
AACACCGAAGTCAGCGTCGCGTAGATCGTTCGCAATGTCTCCGCATCAATCTCATACGCCTGGAGAAACTGAAGGAACAGGCCGCCCTCCGCCAGCTTCGGCGCGCAGGCCTGATAGAAGTTGCGGGTGAAGAGACTCGCAATTCCAGCCCGGTATGGATTCGACGGCTCCGACGAAATGATGTCGTATTTCTTTTTCGCCGTGAGGAGGAACTCGCGTCCATCTCCGAAGTAGAGGTGAAGCTTGGGATTCTGGAGAGCTCCGTGATTCACGGGCCCGGAGAGCTCGGCCACATAGCGGATGGATGGCTCGATCTCGACAACGTCCACACTTTCCATCGTCGGGATCGCAGCCAGCCAACCCGCCGTGGTGCCCGTTCCGAGGCCGACGACCATCGAGTGCTTCGGAGCTGGATGAAGGATGCCGCCGAGGATTCCACCCATGACCTGCGTGGCGGCATCGTATCGGGTGTGCCCGTCGCTCTTGCCGTTCACAATGAACGCAAGACCATCCTCCCGCGAGAGCGACACGCTCGTTTCCACGCCTTCGGATTCCCATAGCGTCGTTCGTTTGCGGCCGTTGATCAGATTCTGAAGCCCGTTACGATTCAACTCCGCGGTTTCAACGCGGCCTGCGCCGATCGGCGTGTGTCGCCAGAATGCCGTTGGTCCATCGGCGAAGAGAAGTAAGCCCGCAGCGAGGGCCACGGGGACGGTCGCGATGATCGAAGCACCGAATTGCTCGCGTTCGAAGAGGGACAACAACACAGCAAACAGCGCGATCACGAGCAGAACGATGACGGCAACACGCCACGTGCCCGAGGCCGTGAGAAGCGGTAGAAAGCCAAAACCTCCAGCGATCGATCCGCTGATCGTTCCGACGGTGTTCCACGCATACGCAACGCCGACATGCCTGCCGACTGCCCGTCTTCCCCGGCCCAGAAGTCCAATGAGCATGGGGAACTGAATTCCCGAGACGAAAGCTGCCGGGAACACCACGATGAACGTTATGAAAGCCCATCCGCCCACGTATCCCATGAAGCCGAAAATCCCCAATGGCCGGAGGAAGAGAGCGAGAGAGGCGATGCGATCTCCGAGTGCGAATGGAATGACGATGAAGAGCGCTTCGAGCGCTGCCCAGAGACCGAAGAGTCGAAGCGTCGGGGCGTTCCGGCCGAAGGTCGAATAGGCGAAGCTTCCGACTCCGATCCCGAGAAGCGCCGCGGCGAGAATCAGGCCGAACGTGAATGTCGTGCCTCCGAGGAGCGGAGTGAGTACACGGAACCAGACGAGCTCCATCAGGAGAAACGCAAACCCCGTCACGGCAGCTGCGGCGTAGATGAATCTCCGGCGAAGCGTGGAGAGTGCCGGAGCCTGTTCACTCTCTTCCTCTTCCTCCGCTTCCACCATCTCCTTCAGTACAAAACCGCTGCGAGACATCAGGATCGCTGCGAGACCGATCATGATGTTCAGAAGAGCCGCCATCCAGAGCGTGAATTGATTCCCGAACGTCTCGAGGAGGAAGAACGTTGATATGAGGACGCCTGCGACCGCGCCTGCGGCATTCACCGCATAGAGCACGGCCGTGCGTCTTCTCGAACGATCCTCCGACAACTCGACCGCGCGTGCCGCCGCGGGAAGCGTTCCGCCCATTAGAAACGTGGGGATTCCGATGACCAGTGTAGAAAGAACCAGCCTGAGAATGGCCGCCGGCGCATCTCCCAGGGTGAACGAACCGCCCGTGGCGAGGTAGAGAGCGCGTACCAGCCATAAGAGAAGTGGACTCACCGCCGCTGAAAGGGGGATGAGAATTTCGAGACGCCCGTAGTATCCGAGAGGATCCTTCGAGGTATCGACTCTCTTTCCAAGCAGGAGTCCGCCGATGCCGAGTCCGGCCATGAAGATCGCAAGGACGGCCGCTGAAGCTGCCGTGCTCGCGCCGAAGATCAGCCGGAACTCACGGAGCCAGACCGTCTGATAAATCAGCGCACACAATCCGGAACCGAACAGCAGGCACGAGACTCTCCCCGTCAATGACATCCAACCCCCTCCAGCGTGTTTGCGCGGCGTAACGGCATGATAGCGTCCACCGAGCTCTGGCGGCAAAGGGCGATCCGGCGCCTATTGCGATGCACATGTGGCAGGTCCTTCCCAGGCCCTGCCTGTTCCGGGCTGCTCCGATGTACGAAGCCTGGAGCTACGACCGGCGTTCTGATGGCTCCAGCTGAAATACTCCATGACTATTCGGTAGAGACCTGGGAGCAAACGGCGTCAACTTCGCGAGGTCGAGTTGGGAAGATTCAACGAGAGACCCAAAAGCATCAGCTAGGAAGAGACGAAGTCACAAACGCCGCGCGATTGGCTATCTCGGGCGGACTTTACGGGTGCTAAATGTGTAAAGGAGGTACCCGGTTTACTGTAAAAGAGGTTCCCGGTTGCTGAGATCTCCGGCGATGGTACATAGTTGCCTACGACCTCGCCACCAACCTGCGCCCCATCACGAATCACGAATGTACTACCGCCGGAGATCCCTCGCCCCTCCCGCCCACCCGCGCTTGCTCGGGATGACAAGTCCTGAAGATCTGCGCTTACAGGATGACACTTGCTCCAATAGCACTGCGCGCGTCTACGATGCGTGGAGTTGCGCGCCATCCTCTCAGTGAATCCAGCGGTCGTACCTCTCTACTCTTCGGTAAAGGCAGGGCCTGGGTAGGCCCTGCCACATGGGCGCTGCGGATTTTCCTCGGATTTGCGGAGCTTCCGAGGTAGCCTCGGTGCATGAGTGAGAAGACGAAAAGCGGTGCGCTGTACGAGGATGTGATCGATGCTCCGGAGATGAAAATCGCCGAGCTCGTCGGCGGCGATCTTTACCTTTCACCACGACCGGCGATGCGGCATTCGAAGGTGGCGTCGGTGCTCGGCGCGGATCTCAGCGATGCCTTCAATCGCGGCCGAACCGGTCCGGGAGGCTGGTGGATTCTCGACGAGCCGGAGCTGCATTTTGGCGGCGACGTTCTCGTTCCCGACATCGCGGGATGGAGGCGCGAGCGTCTGCCGGAGATTCCCGATGCCGGATGGATGGAGCTCGCGCCCGACTGGTTGTGCGAGGTGCTCTCGCCTTCGACGGAACGCTTCGACCGTCGTCTCAAACTTCCGCTTTACGCGGCGGCCGGAGTGGAGCATCTCTGGCTGCTCGATCCCGGCATTCAGACGCTCGAGGTCTACGGGCGGATGGGTGCATCGTGGGTGCTGCTCGAATCGCACCGCGGCGACGCGACGGTGCACGCTCCGCCGTTCGAAGCCGTCGGGATCGAGCTCGCGCCCGTCTGGTAAGCATGTATGTGGCAGGGCCTTCCCAGGCCCTGCCTGTTCCGTGTTGTGTGGATGTGCGGAGGTTGGATCGACGACCATACCCTCAACGAAACAGAGGAAGCACTCGCGACCTACCTCTAGCAAGCTCGATGGTCACCAGCGCACCGGCGTCGAGTTGGGATTCGAGCTCGCGCAGCACTGAGACAACGAGCGTTCCGATCGCTGCAGGCGTTGGATCCTGCGTCCGAACCTGAATTACGCTCGGTCCTGTCGCATTAGTAGATGCGAGGATATCGCCGAAGTCCAGATCATGTGTGAACAACACATACTCGTAATCCAGCGCGAACGACATAATCTCGGAGTCAGGTGCACTTGGATTGCCGAGGAAGCTCCAGTGATCAGCTTCGATTCCGCTTGCAGCGAAGAACGCGACCCACTCGGGAGTCAGGTTCATGTCGATGAGCAGCTTCACTTCGCAAGCGGAACTTCAAATTCGTCTGACCGCCAGGCGGCGTACGCGAGCGCCTCTCGAATGTCGTCAGCTTCGAGATAGGGGTACATACGAAGAACCTCTGCCTCGAGGTGACCAGCTGCCAACAAGCCTACCACCGTGCCGACGGTGACGCGAAAGCCACGAATGCACGGCCGTCCGCCCATCACCTGAGGGTCAGCACTAATTCGAGTCAGCTCATTCATCACCGATGAAGTATACCGCCCCTTCTGGGCACCCACATCCCATCAGCTGGACATCGGCTCGTCCGGGAACGCAGCTACCAGACTTCTTTGCCAACCGGTTTTCCTGTGTCGATGTCCGTGTGAAGGTTTTCGTCGGAGACCCTTGCGAGTAACTCTTCAAGCGTGACCGGCTCCGGCAAGGGAACCACTAGGCGGGGCCTCGGAGGTGCCTGCCACATGGCTCACTTTTCAGTGTCCCACTCCGACTCGCTCACCGCGGGGAGGAATGGGTCGATCAGTCGCACGGGCAGGCCCCTGAGGGGCATCGTCGGCCGGGGAGTTTCCGCAAGCTTTACCGTGACGTCGACGTGCTGGCCCTGCTTCACTGGCAGGCCGTCAATGACGATCCGGCCATCCTTCAGAACGAGCACCCGCAGTTTCTTTGGTTTCATCACGTACTCCCGTTCAAGAGAGTACCTCGGAGGCTGGGTCGAGACAACAGCGGTGATCCGGTTCCGGTCCTCTCGATAACTCGCGCTGTCCCATGCGGAGCGCGCTCAGGCAGGGCCTGGGAAGGCCCTGCCACATGGGGGAGAGGGGAATGCAGGGCCCTGCCACATGGGGCGGAATCCGCCTGGCGGGCGCTCCGTTGTAGAATAGGCAGTGCCGTTACGCCTCCCCGCTTCGCTCTGCATGTATCAGCGATTCCATTCATTTAGAAACGTTTCTTGCATTCGCGCGTCGAAAAGGCGTGGCGAATTGGAAAACTAATGCCTAGTTTCATATTCAGGGTGGGTACACCCGACGGCCAGATCATTGAACGAACGGTCGATGCCATCGATCTGCCGACGGCGAAGGAGGAGATCCAGCGCGCGGGGCTTCATGTATTCAATGTGAAGCAGACCGGGCTGTCGTTCTCCCTCAACCCGTTCCGCTCGAACAAAATTGTCTCCACCGAGGGCTTCCTGTTGTTCAATCAGGAGCTCCTGGCGCTCGTTCGGGCCGGCCTGCCCGTCATCCAGTCGTTCGACATCATGCTCGAGCGGCAGAAGAATCCCCGGTTCCGGCAGGTCCTGACGGAAATCCGCGACAAGGTGAAGTCCGGCGTCGCCATCTCGGACGCCTTCGCGGCATACGGCCGGGCGTTTCCGCCAATCTACTCGACGTCGATCCGCGCAGGAGAGCGCGCAGGCGACCTCGAGGGTGTGCTCCGCCGCTTCCTCCGCTATCAGAAAATCATCGTGAACCTCCGCAAGAAGGTCACCTCGTCGCTCATCTATCCGGCCATTCTGATCACGCTTTCCGTCGTGATGGTCTTCATCATGCTGACGTACGTTATCCCGAAGTTCGCGGAGTTCTACGAAGGATTCGGGGCGGAGCTTCCGTGGGCGACGCAGATGACAATCGCGCTTTCGACAATGCTGCGCGAAAACATCCTGATCGTACTCGGATTGGTCGCGCTTCTGATTTTCGTCCTCCGGCGATGGAGCCGGAGCGTCACGGGAGGGATCTCGTTCGACAGGCTCAAACTGCAGATCCCGATCGTCGGCGGCATCCTTCACCGCTTCGCCCTGCTTCAGTTCACGCAGTCTCTCGGGACGCTGCTTGCAGGCGGCACGCCGATGGTTCCTTCGATCGAGATCGCCGCTTTGTCGATCACGAACCGGCACGTTTCTGCCAAAGTCGCTTCGATCGCGAAGAACGTCATGGAGGGCGAAACGCTCTGGAAATCGCTCGAGCAGACCGGAGTCATCAGCGATATGGCCGTCGAAATGATCAAGGTTGGCGAGTCGAGCGGATCGCTGAATGAAATGCTGGCCAACGTAAGCGAGTTCTACGATGAGGAAATCGAAAACCGTCTGAACCGGATGATCACGATGATCGAGCCGATCATCCTGGTCGGGCTCGGCATTGTTATCGCAGGCCTCCTTTACGCCTTCTACCTGCCGCTGTTCCAGCTGACGAACGTACAGAACTCATGACAGACCCGAACTTCATCTACACCCGCGCCGACGCGGCCGAGGTCGCCCATGCCAGGCGGCTTGCGGACGAGTACGGCTTCGAATACGTTGATCTCGATCATTTTCAGATCGACGCGGCACTTTTTCGCGAGGTTCCCCTCGATCTGATGATCCGCTACGAGTTCCTTCCGGAGCGGAGGGAAGACGGCCACGTCGTTGTGGTCGTGGGTGATCCGACGAACGTGTTGAAGATCGACGAGATGGAGTTGCTGCTCGGCTCGCCGGTCCGCGTGAAAGTCGCAACGCCTTCGGCGATCCGCGAAAAGTTGCAGAAGTCCGAATCGACGCAGCGCGTGCTCGACGAGGCAACCGAGGGATTCCGGCTGCAGCTGATCGGCGACGATGAAGACGGCGACTCGACGCTGACGATCGACCGGATCACGCAGCACGAAGCGTCCCCGATCATCAAACTCGTCGACTCGATCGTCTTCAATGCGATTCAGCGACGGGCCTCGGACATTCACATCGAGACGCGCGACAACGAAGTGGTCGTCAAGTACCGGATCGACGGCGTGCTCTACCAGGCTCTCGAACCGATCGACAAGAAACATCACTCGACGATCATTTCGCGCATCAAGGTCATGTCGGAGCTCGACATCGCTGAAAAGCGCGTTCCGCAGGACGGCCGCTTCAAGCTCCGCATCACGGGACGCACGATCGACTTCCGCGTTTCGATCGTGCCGACTGCGCACGGCGAGGATTCGGTCATCCGTATTCTCGACAAGGAATCGGCCAACAAAGAGTTCAAAGAGCTGCGTCTCGATGTTCTGGGATTCGACGGCGACATGCTGACGACCTTCCGCAAGTTCATCAAGGAACCGTACGGCATGGTGCTCGTTACGGGACCGACCGGCTCGGGCAAGACCACCACTCTTTATGCGGCAATCTCCGAGATCCAGTCGACCGAAGACAAGATCATCACGATCGAGGATCCGGTCGAGTACCAGCTCCGCGGCATTACGCAGATTCCCGTGAACGAAAAGAAGGGGCTGACGTTCGCGCGTGGACTTCGCGCAATCCTCCGTCACGATCCCGACAAGATCATGGTCGGTGAGATCCGTGACGAGGAGACGGCGCAGATCGCCGTGCAGTCGGCGCTGACGGGCCATCTGGTCTTCACCACGGTTCACGCGAACAACGTCGTCGACGTCCTCGGGCGGTTCCTCAATATGAAGGTCGAGCTGTACAACTTCGTCTCAGCGCTCAACTGCGTTCTCGCGCAGCGGCTCGTGAGGAAAATCTGCGAGCAGTGCAAGGAGCCGGTGACCTACAGCGAAGCGCTGCTCGACGAGTCGGCGCTTCCACCGGAGATCCGTGGCACGCAGTTCTACGAAGGCAAGGGATGCATCGACTGCAACGGCACGGGGTTCCATGGACGGATCGCGATCGCTGAGCTGCTGGACCTCTCGGATGAGATCCGCGGAATGATTCTCGACAGAAGATCGGCCGCCGACATCAAGCGCGCGGCCAAGGAAGAAGGAATGGTTTTTCTGCGCGAAGCTGCGCTCAAGAAGGTTGTCGAAGGGAAGACGACGCTGCGTGAAATCAACAAGGTCACGTTCGTAGAGTAATCATGGCAAGATCATTTCCACCAGACGTCATCATCTGCGATCAGGAGTCGCTCGTCTTCGCACGTTTCGACGGCGGAAAGACGATGCCTCGCATTGTCACGACGAACACGTACGCGCTCGACGACGACGTGTTCACTCCGGGGATCGTCACTCCCATGCTGTCCCGTCCTGAACAGCTGACCGCCGTCCTCGGCCGGCTGAAGAAGGATCAGGGACGCGTCGACCGCGTTTCGCTGCTTCTCCCCGACTCGTGGTTCCGCATCAATCTGATCGACATCCCGACGCTGCCTGAAAAGAAAGCGGAAGCGGATGAAGTCGTGCGGTGGTCTCTGAAGAAGTCGACGCCGATCCGTCCGGAAGAATTCCGGATTGCGTACCAGACTGTCGAAAGAAAAGACGCCGGCGCGCGGGTGCTCGTCGTTGCCGCGCTGGAAAAGACACTCGCCGCGATTGAGAAGGCGTTTGCCGAGGCGGACCTCACTCCCATCCTGATCGAATCGGTCGGGATGAACATCTGGAACAGCATCGCAGCCAGAGAGCAGCCGGCAAACGACGACAGGGTCTTCTTCTACATCCGCAACCGCGAATTCACCACGGCGGTGTTCCGTAACGGCACGCCGCTCTTCTTCCGCTCGCGCGTGATGAGTGACGACCGGACGCTTCTTCAGGAGATCCGCCTGTCGGCCTCGTACTTCAAGTCGAACCTCGAGATCACCCGCGTCGAGAAGTGCTACGTGGCGGGTCAGCAGTTCAACGAGCAGGTGTCCTCGGCAATCTCGGAAGAGCTCGGCGCGACCACTTCGCGAGTCACGCTCGACAGCTACGTCGAATCATCACCCTCGATCGATACGCGCGCGATCGAGGCGGAGCTCACAGCCTGCGCCGGAGTGTTCACCGCTTGAAAACGCTTCACCTGAATCTGGCATCCCGCCCCTATCGCGATTACACGCCTGTGTATGTCGTGGCGATCGTGCTCGCTCTGATGACGGGCTTTCTGATGATCAACAACATCCAGACTGCGTATCGCTACTTCGTTAACACCGAAGAGACCCGGGCGGAGATCGCGCGGGTGGAGGCTGCGACGGCTGCGGAGGTCCGCGAGGCCGAGACCCTCGAGCGCGCAGCCGCGGGAATCAATGTTCGCGCCCTCGCGGCGGAGACCGAGTACATCAATGCGCAGATCGCCGAGCGGTCCTTCTCGTGGAGCAATCTGCTCGACAACATGGAGCGGGTCCTTCCGCCGAACGTCAGGCTCGTGACGCTGAACCCGACGTTCCATCCCGAAGGAGGAGTAGTTCTCGCGATCACGGCGAGGTCGAAGGCGCACGACGGAATGATCAACATGCTCCGCACGATGCTCGCCGATCCTCACTTCACCGACGCCTTTCCGGGCGGCATTCAACAGAACGATGATGGTTCGTACAGTTTCACGCTCAGCACAACCTACCGTCCTGACCCGCGGGGGCTGTTGCAATGATCTGGCGTGAAAAGAAGATTCTGCTGATCGTCCTCGGCGTACTGCTTGCGATCAATGTCGCGTTTTTCCTGACTTACCGCGTGCGGTACGAGCAGCGCATCGAGGCGCTCGACGTCACGCTCGACCAGGCCAACGAGAGGCTCGATGCTGCCCGCGGCCGAAAGGCTGCCGCGGATCAGACGCTGACCGGCTTCAAGGCGACCACTGCCGACATCCAGCGGATCTACGACGAGGTGTGGTCTACCCCGCAGCAGCGGCTCACGTCGATGATCCTCGAGATCCGCGATCTGGAGAACCGCAGCCGGATGATCCCGCGATCAACGAGCTTCAGCCAGACGGTGGAGAAGAAGGAGTTCGGCACGCGTTCCATGTCGATGACCTTCGCCGTTCAGGGGACGTACGCACAGATGCGGCAGTTCATCAATCTGCTGGAGCTTTCGGAACACTTCGTCGTGATCGATCAGGTCGCATTGACGGATACATCGAATGATTCGCAACTGCTGAACCTCAACATTCAGATCCGGACACTCTTTCGCGAAGTTCCTGAACAGTCTGAGCTGTCTCGCGCAGGGCGTGGAGGGTCGTCGTAATGGACTGGTCGAGCTGGAAAACATGGCTTCTGATCAGCGGCGCGGTTCTCGCACTGTTTGCAATCTACGTCTTTGCTTCGCCGGAGGCTCCCTTGCAGCAGGAAGAACGACCGGATACGGCGACTGCGCGGCCCGTTGCGAGCTCGCGCCAGATCGTGGGAGGAACAGCGCGCTCGATTGCGCCTCCGGGCGTCGAGCCCGTGCGTGTCGATCTGCTCGAGCCGGTCAGCGGAAGCTTCCGCAGCGATCGCAACCTGTTCCGATACGTCGAGCCACCCCCGCCACCACCCCAGCCGGTCGCCACGCCGCGGCCGGCCGCTCCGCCGACGGACCGGGACAAGGATGGCATTCCGGACTTCCAGGACAACTGCCCCGAGGTTCCGAATCCGGATCAGGCCGATATCGACAGGAACGGCGTCGGTGACGCATGTCAGGAGGGACCGATCGTTCCCCCTCCGCCGCCTCCACCGCAGCCTCCGGCGTTCAACTACACTTACATGGGCAGCTTCGGAACCCCGCAACGTCCCATCGCAGCATTTTCCCGCGATGGACAGATCGTGAACGTCCGCGGGGGCGAAACGTTCGGTGTCCAGTTCATCCTTCGCACTATCGGCATCGAGTCGGTGGACATCGGGTTCGTCGGCTTTCCGCCCGATGCACGCAAACGCATCGCAGTCGGATCGGCTCCGTGACATTTCGTGACGGTTCGCGTCTGACTTGTTGTAGTCGAGTCACATCATCGATCGAG
>JBGSYJ010000379.1:0-3875 GCA_041750915.1 Thermoanaerobaculia bacterium
TACTGTCTACTGTCTACTGTCCTCAAGTAGACTCTCCCCAGAGCATGAAAAGATACCTCACCCTGGCCCGCCCCTTCACCCTCTTCCCGCCTCTGCTTGGAATCATCTCCGGGGCGATCTGTGCGTGGGGATCGATTCACAATCCGGATCCGACACGAAGCATCACCGGGCCGGTCATCTTCACGGTCGTTCTCGGGTCACTCTGCGCGTCGTTTCTCAATGCGGCGTCGAATGCGCTCAATCAGATCACCGATCTGGAGATCGACCGGATCAACAAACCGAAGCGGCCGCTCGTCACGGGCGAGATTTCGATCCGTGATGCGTGGCGCGTTACGTGGATCTGGTACGCGCTCGCGATCATTCCGACCTGGCTCGTCGTCGTCTACCCCTTCAACTCGATCTCGGAGAAGTTCTTCGCGCCGCTCCAGTACCACGAGTGCTTCTTCATTTACCTCGCCGGCATGCTCTTCACGTTGATCTACTCGGATCCTCGATTCGGGCGAACGAAAGCGCATCCGATCGGGGCGAACCTGACGATCGCGATTCCCCGAGGATGCCTGCTCAAAGTCGCCGGATGGGCGATGGTCGCGCACGTCTACTACACCGAGCCATGGTTCATCGGCGGGATCTTCATGCTCTTTCTCATCGGCGCAGCTTCGACGAAAGACTTTTCCGACATCGAGGGAGATCGCGCGGGGAATTGCAGGACGCTGCCCATCGCCTACGGCGTGAAGAACGCTGCATGGATCATCGCTCCCTTCTTTATCTTCCCCTGGCTCCTCATTCCCCTTGGCGCAGTGATGCCTGATCCGCTCTCGGACACCGGCCACCCGATCCTCACAGGCAACACAACGGTGCTCGCGGTCCTCGGAATCGGCCTCGCTGTCTGGGGTACCTACACGGCATGGCTGCTCGTTCGAAGACCCGAGGAACTGACCTCGACGGAAAACCATCCGTCATGGCGTCACATGTATCTGATGATGATGGCCGCGCAGGTGGGCTTTGCGCTGGCGTATGTCGTGTGAGGACGAAATTAAGAATTAAGAATTCAGAATTCAGAATTCAGAAAAGGGAACGGGATGAAATTAAGAATTTAGAATTCAGAATTCAGAAAAGAGGGACGGGTGGGGTTTCTGAATTCTGAATTCTAAATTCTTAATTCGCGAAGCGATTCAACATTCGCGCAGCGTCAAAACTCACCACTCGCGCCGCCCCCACCATACCGTCCGCCTCCGCCCTCGAGACCTGGCGTGCGATCACTTGCTGGTTGAGAGGCGCCGAGGGCTGCGGCGGCGAGCGGCTCGAGAAGCGCGGCGCTTTGAGTGTCGAGGATGCGCTCAGAGGTGATGCCGCTCGCCCGATCACGAAAGGCACGATGAAGGGCCAGGACGGCGATTCCGGTCAGAGCTCCCGCGAGCATCAGCCGGTACTCGAGAAGAAGAGTCATGAGTCTTCCGGCTTCATAGATGACGATCGCTGAAACGATCAGACCCGACGCAAGTGGGGCATGGTGCCGGATGAACATGCCGGCGAACAGCAGAAGGGTTGCGACACTCGTTCCTGCAACGATGACCGGAATGCGCGGAGTCGCGCCCTCGACGGTAACGATCAGGTAGGCGAGTAGCGGCATTCCGAGGATGACCCAGGAGAAGAACGAGCTCCAGACGGGATGGTTCCATCGCCGGTTCAGCAACGCGACTCCCGCGAAGGCTGCGCCGAGGCTGAGAAAGGCTCCTGCCTCGCGCGCATCGAAAGTTGCGGTGATGTAGATGATCATCGCCGCTATCGAGCCGGCGAGATACAGACCGTTGCGCAGTCGGGCACCGGCCACGATCAGCGCGATGCCGATGAGCAGAATCTCACCGTACATTCCCGGACCGCGAATGCCCGTGACCACAAAGAGCAGACCTGCGAGGTAGAGTGCTTCGTCCGGACCTGCGCGGAATAAACCGAATCGGAGGATGAGAGCTTCGGCCGTGATGAGACAGATCGCTGCGCACACAATCTTCTCTGGAAGTCCTACCAGCTCCACGAGGCCGTACACCGCCGCGACGCAGACGAGTGTGAGAATGAAATAGATGGCGCGCGGGATCAGGGACGATGCCGTCCATCGGGTCCTGGTCGATTCCATGAGAAGGCGCTCGTTCTCAGGGCTGATGATCGAGGCTGCTTTCCACGCTCCGACACGCGAGCGCAGCACGCGAAGCCGCTCTTCCTGAATCGTTGGTGCGAGCCTCACGCGTCCTCCCTGAAACGCGAACGGACGCGAAAGAGAAAGACGATCGCGGCGACGGTCGATACGAGAACATACAGAAGGACCACCGCTGCCGACCTCACGATTTCGGTCACGCCGTTACCGATCCCGAACAGGAGGGCGAGCACGGCGTAGATGATCAGCGACTGGCTTCTGGTCTTCCAGCCATGCCGGAACACGAGAGCTGCTGCGATAAGGAGCAGGAAAAGCCCGAGGATCCGAGTCTCATCATCGAATACCAGCACGAGAGAGGATAGGAGGGACGCGATGGCTTTCGCGTGGTCGAACACGATCGTGAACTCTCTGCGCGCAGTGAAGCGCTCGTTGGCAGCGCGCCAGCCGATGAGTAAAGCGGTCACGATGTATCCGCGGATCGCGAGGTCGTACGCGAGGTATAGATTCGTCTGGATGATGTCGTAGTTGATTCCGAGAAATGCTGCGAGCGAAGTGATCGAGAGCGAGATCAGGACGCGCGACGCGAACCAGTAGGCGGCCGCACCGTGCAGGATCGCGATCAACAGCAGATGCCAGCTCCAGCGCTCGTGGAAGATGTGAAAAACGAACTCGGCATAGCCGATGGCGGCACTCAGAAGGAGGGCGCCGAGAAGGAGTGCTGAATCGTCGACGAGCGACGGGGCGCGGCGCGGGTCTTTGAGTTGGCGGTGGAGCACGAATGCGTAGCATGCGGCGCCGGCTGCAGCGATCAGCAGCAGGATCGTCACAGGGCCCAGCCGGTGAATATTCTCGCGGAGAGTGAGTCCGAGTCCTGCGACGAAGAGGCTCACACCCGACCATGCGAGAAGGCGCAGCTCGCCGTGTATGGAGAAGATCTCGCGCCGCTCGATCGCGATCAGCCGCTCTGAAGCCGCGGTGTCGATCGTCCCTTCGTCGCGGAGTGTCGCAATCTCTGGCTCTAGTGAAAGCATCGTGAGAGACAGCAAGTGTATCCGTTTATGTGGCAGGGCCCTCCGAGGCCCTGCCTTTGCGAGCAGTACAGATGTACGACACCTGGAGCCTGCACCGGAACTGAACAAAGCTCCAGGTGTCGTACCGCTTCACGATCCGGAAGAGGCAGGGCCTCGGAGGGCCCTGCCACATGTTAAAAACCTCCGCGAGTTCGACGAAACATCGTTTTCCGCGGAGACGCGTGCGAGGGCCTGCTTCGAGCCGCTCCAAGCGGGCCCAGCAACAGAAAATAATGTTCAGAGACGAAGAAAATCCTGTTGAAAAACGGGTTTCCAAAACGTGCGGAAATCGGTGCCCGGAAGCTGTGCAGGAATTGTCGAAAAAGCGTGGAGAAACCGCGGATATCTCGCGAATCGGAGGCAGGAAAAGCTGCGGAATTCCTGTCGAACGACGGTCGATAAGCTTCTGAAATGATGTGGAGGTAAATCTCTGAAATGGGAGTACTTACACAATAGATTGTGTTCTCGTGAATGTCGGCTACAAGATGTGGTGTTTTGTGCTTGACATCCTCCTACAGCAGGTTTAATTTGCCTCAATACCCCACAACTGAAATGGCTGGTGAGGAGGACGAATGAAGGTTACAAAGAGTCAACCGCAGTTGCCGACGCGTTCCTCGGTGCGTTCCGTTTCGTTGCAGATCCGGGATTACCAGGTA
>JBGSYJ010000380.1:0-19428 GCA_041750915.1 Thermoanaerobaculia bacterium
GTCGAGCGAGGGATCTGGGAGGGGGCCTTATAAGACGGGAGCCGCCGCCCAGATCCCTCGCTCGACGCTCGGGATGACACGATGCTTCGCTTTCTTCACAGCCTCGCAATGACATCCCTCTTCACGGGGCGACTTCCGGTAAACTGCGGCACACGTCTGCACCTCCGCAAAAAAACATCTGTCTCGGGAGCTATCATGAACTCGCACGTCCGACTGGCGTCGCTCTCACTGTTCTGTATCTTCGCTCTCGGGGCCGACGCGGCAACCACCCTTCGCGTTCTCAAAGCGGGTCCTGCCGGCGAGATTGCAAGCCTGGCCGAGGCGAATGAGATCCGGGTCGTCTTTTCCGAGCCGATGATTGCACTCGGTCGCATACCGGACAAACTCGATGTCCCCTTTTTCCGGATCACACCTGCGATCCCCGGAACATTCCGCTGGTCTGGAACCACCACTCTGATATTCACTCCGGACCCGAAGAAGCCACTGCCACACGCAACACGCTATGAAGTCGTCATCGACGCGAGCGCCGCTTCGCTCAGCGGCAACACGCTGCCGCGCTCCCATGTTTTCTCTTTCACGACTCCTACGGTCCGCCTGCTGTCGACGACCTGGTACCGGAAATCGGGACGGTTCGATGATCCCGTCGTGATCGGTCTGCGATTCAATCAATCGATCGACGCCTCGGCCGTCTCTGCTCACCTCAAGCTCGCGAACAGCCCTCACAGCTGGACGCGTCCGACACTCTCTGCTTCGACGCGTGCAGTTCTGCAGAAAGCCGACCCCGCTGCCATCACACAGTTCGATGCGAAGGTTTCCCGCATCGAAGGAGTCGTGAAGTCGAGCGCACCCGTTTTCGCCTTCGTTCCCGACTCGTGGGACAAAGAGCGCTTCCCGCCGGGAAGAGATCTTCTCGTACTCGAGACACGCCCGGGAGTTTCAACTGACAGCTGGATTCGCGTGGTGATCGATCCATCGGTGCCGTCGACTGAGGGAAGCGCGGTACCCGGGAAGCTTCAGGAATTCGTCATCCGGCTCGAGCCGACGTTGTTCGTCGACGGATTCAACTGCGCAAGGGAGTGCGATCCGGAACGCTACAATCCGCTGGTTTTCCGTTCCGCAATCGACATCGGCAGTGCGCGAACCGAGATCACGGCAAGCGACGTTTCGAAAAGCGCCGCTGGCCAGCCACTCACGCGCGTGAATCGCGACGAGGGTGCCGCCAGCCGCTTCGACTCTCAGCCGCGGATCACTCTCGAAGACCTCGGATATCCGATCGTGCCGGCGAGCACCATTCGCGTCGACGTAGACCCGTCACTCACCGCATCCGACGGCCAGACACTTGGCTACCGCTGGATCGGTGACGTCGAGCACTGGCATCGCAGCGCCTTCACGAGTTTCGGTGATGGCCACGGCGTCTGGGAAGCCTCCGGCGGAGCGCAGCTCCCCTTCTACGCGCGCAACATGAGAGACGTCAGCCAGTGGGTGAAGCCACTCGCCGAAGACGAGCTCGTTCCGACGATCCTGAGGCTTCAGGAGAAGGGATTCCAGGAGGCGCCTGCGGGAACTCCGCAGATCAGAAAGCTCGCTCCGGTTCCCGATAAGATCCAGTCCTACGGCATCGACATATCAAATGCGCTTCCGGCACGGGGATTCGGCCTGCTGCATGCGGCGGTGAGAGATGGACAGCGCATTCCTCGGAGCCATCCTGCATGGGACGCGCGCGAGCCGCGTTCATCGCTCATACAGGTCACCAACCTCGGGATCAGCGTCAAAGACAGTCCCGAGAACGTGCTTGTGCTCGTGACAACTCTCGACGAAGGAACGCCCGTTGCGGGAGCGACCGTGACGATCCGCGCAAAGGACAATCGCATCGCATGGCGCGGAACCACGGACAGCGACGGAATCGCGATCGGACCAAAAAACGAGCTGAGACTCCAGCTTCCGGAACGGATGGAGGGCGAGGAGGAGATCGCGACTCCCGATCCTGATGAACCGGAGTACGACCCCTGGTACCAGTCGTGGGGATTCCTCTTCGTCGTCACTGCTGAAAAGGACGGTGACTTCGCTTATGTGGGAAGCGACTGGACCGAGGGTATCGAGCCCTGGTATTTCGGGCTTCAGTACGACGTAACCGAAGCAAAGGACCTCCTGCGGGGAGAGTTGTTCACGGACCGCGGCGTATACAGGCTCGGCGAGGAAGTTCACCTCAAGGCAATCCTCCGCAGCGATACACCGGGAGGCATGCAGCTTCTCCCGTCCGGTACGGTCGTGACGCTCACGCTGCAGGACAGCCAGAGCAAAAGGATCCAGCGCCGGACACTTACGCTGAATGAGTGGAGCAGCGCGGAGTGGACCTTCCGACTTCCTGCCGACGGCGCACTCGGCAACTGGACCGTATCGGCTCGCGTGGCCGGACAGAGAAACACCCTGTTCGGAAACTTTCTCGTCTCAGCGTACAGACGCCCCGATTTCCGTGTCGACGTGACCCTCACCGGAAGGTCCGGAATTGCCGGCGACGATCTCGATGGCTCGATTACGGGACGTTATCTGTTCGGTGGCCTCATGGCCGGAATGCCGTTGCGATGGACGCTTTACAGAACGCCCGTGTACTCCGCGCCAGCTGAAGTGACGGAGAAGTTTCCCGGTCAGCGCTTCGTCTTCGTCGGGTACGACTGGACGGGCGATCAGCCAATGGAAAGGGAGACGGTTGCGAGCAACGAAGCCACGCTGGACGCCCGCGGAGCTCACACCCGCGCGCTTCCCACAAATCTCGATGCAGGATCTCCGCATCAGTACACATTCGAAGGCGAAGTCACCGATGTCTCCCGCCAGCGAATTGCGAATCGCGCTTCGACTCTCGTCCATCCCGCCCCGTGGTACATCGGGCTCTCCTCGCCTTCTTACTTCACCGATGTCGCGAAGGGAATCGAAATGTCCGTCGTGGCGGTCACGCCCGAGGGTCTCGTCACGCCTGGCGTCCCGGTGACCGTGACGCTCCAGCAGATTCAGTGGAACAGTGTGCGGCGGGCCGAAGGAAATGGCTTTTATACGTGGGAGACAGAGCGCAAAGAAGTCCCGTCCGGGTCATGGAACGTGACGACTGAGACATCGCCTGTGAACCTTCAGATTCCGGTTCCCCGCGGCGGCTTCTATGTGTTGCGAGCGCGTGCGGAAGACGGCAAAGGCCGCTCCACTTCGACAGTGACATCCTTCTACGCACTCGGAGCCGGCTATACGGCATGGCAGCGATACGATCACAACCGTATTGATTTCGTTCCGGAGAAGAAGACGTACAAGCCGGGCGAGACGGCGCGCATCATGATCCAGTCGCCGTGGGAGACTGCGACTGCCCTGCTGACGACCGAGCGTGAAGGCGTACGTTCACACAGGCGATTCGAGCTCACCTCGACACAACAGACGGTCAGCGTCCCGATCACCGAGGAACACATCCCGAACTTCTACGTCTCGATTCTGCTGATCAAGGGCCGCACGAAGGCTGGAGGCGACGACGACGGCAGCGATCCCGGCAAGCCCGCGTTCCGAATCGGCTATACCGAGCTCCGCGTCGAAGATTCCTCGAAGCGACTCGACGTTACGGTCACGGCGAACAAGGAAGAGTACAGACCGGCAACGGATGCCGTGGTGAATGTCGCGGTGAGAGACCACACGGGCGCGGGAGCGCGTTCCGAGGTGACGCTGTGGGCAGTCGATTACGGAGTGCTCTCACTGACTGCTTATCAGACCCCCGACATCCTTGACTCGATCTATGTGCCGAAAGCGCTTCAGGTGATGAATCAGGACTCGAGGCAGCGAATCATCAGCCGGCGTGTGCTGACACCGAAGGGCGCTTCCGAAGGAGGTGGCGGCGGCGATCCGGGAGATGCAGTGCGCCGCGATTTCCGTGTGCTGGCCTTCTGGATCGGGTCGGTCGTGACCGACGCGAATGGCAATGCGTCGACGACGATCAAACTACCCGAGTCGCTGACAACATACAGAATCATGGCGGTCGCGGGCGACAAGGTGTCGCGGTTCGGCCAGGCCGAAAGCGAGATCCGCATCAACAAGCCGGTGCTTCTGCGGCCGACATTCCCTCGCTTCCTCGCAATGGGCGATCAGGCGGTGTTCGGGGCCGTCGTGAACAGCCAGCTCAAGCGGAGAGGCCGAGCCGTCGTTACGATTCGCAGCCTCGATCCAGCTGTACTCGACTTCAGCGGCGAGACGAGCCAACGCGTCCAGATTCCGGCGGGCGGCTCGTCCGAGGTCCGTTTCAATGCAACGACCAGATCCGTCGGGGAAGCTCGGGTTCAGATGACCGTCAGGCTTCTCGGAGAGTCGGATGCCTTCGAGGATGTGATTCCCGTTCGCATACTCGTCAGTCCCGAGACGGTTGCGGCATACGGCGAGACCGCCGGTGAAGCGCGGGAAGCTCTCGACATTCCATCGGACGTTGTTCCGTCCTTCGGAGGGCTGCGTATCGAGATGGCGTCCACTGCGATGGTGGGCCTCGGTGAAGGGGCGCGTTATCTTCTCGACTACCCGTACGGATGCGCAGAACAGCGGGCCTCGCGAGGATTGGCGCTGATGCTCGCGGCGGACCTTGGCGAAGCGTTCAACCTGCCCGGGATCGTTCCCGGCAAGGCGAAGGAAGTCGCGGCGCTGAATCTCAAAGAGCTCGAGAAGTTCCAGTGCCCGAGCGGCGGATTCGCATTCTGGCCGGGCAACTGCTTCACCGTCTCACCCTATCTGACGAGCTACGTGCTGCACGTGCTCCAGCGAGGTCAGGCGCTCGGATACGACGTCACCGCTGATGTCATGGAGCGGGCGTACGTCTACCTCGAGCAGCAGCTCGCAGCGACGCCGCCCGTCAACGAAAGCTGGTGGCCTTCGTACACGGCCTGGCAGGCGTTCTCCGTGAAAGTGCTCACGGAAGGCGGCCGCAATCAGGACAGCAACATCAACCGGCTGTATGGCTACCTCGACCGGATGCCGGTGTTCGCAATCTCGTTCCTCTACGACGCGCTCACGGCCAAGGGTGAGAAAGGTGCGCGGATCACTGAAGTCGAACGCCGCATCAACAACGCGATCCTGGCCGAAGGTGGTGCATCGCACGTCGAGGAACTGAATGATCCCTACCTGCTGCTCTTCTGGAATTCCAATGTACGGTCGACCGCGATCGTCCTCGGAAGTCTCGTCCGGAACTCGAACGACACGACACTGATCCGCGGGCTCGTACGCTGGTTGATGAATGCTCGAGAGCGCGGACGTTGGGGCAACACGCAGGAGAATGCGTGGGCAATGGGCTCTCTCGTCGACTACTACAGAAAGTACGAAAGCGAAGTGCCGGACTTCACAGCATCGGCCCTGCTCGGTGAACAGACTCTGGCAACTTCTACATTCAAGGGACGCTCGACCGATGCCGAGACCGAGAACGTGCCGATGACCCGCATTCTCGCCGCTGCCCCGGCGGGAACCCGTGTAGACCTCACGATGCGGAAGGAAGGAACCGGAACTCTCTTTTACATTGCGAGCTTCCGTTACGCGGTAGACCGTCTTTTCCAGAGTGGACTCGACAACGGTTTCCAGGTCGAACGAATGTATTCGCCGCACAAGACCTCCGAGCCGGCCACATCGTTTGCGGCCGGCGATCTGGTCACGATCACGCTGAGGATCCGGAACACGAAGGAGCGCCGATGGGTTGCGGTCACCGATCCACTGCCGGCAGGCTTCGAGGCGGTGGAGTCACTCTTTGCTACGACCGCGACGGATCTGGCTGAAGAACAGCAGCAGGCCGAGCAGGGCGCGGACTGGACCTCGTGGTTCCGCAGCGGTGGATTCGACAGGGTGGAACGCCACGATGACCGCGTGAATCTCTTCGCAACACGCCTGTCCGAAGGCGTGCACGAATTCTCATACGTTGCGCGCGCGACGACATCAGGAACGTTCCGCACGGCTCCCGCGCACGCGGAAGAGATGTACCAGCCGGAGATCTTTGGACGGACCGCCACGAACGTGATCGAGGTGAAGAAGTGAAGAAGATCGTCGGCATCCCTCTCCCCGCCCGGCTTGCGTCTAGTGCCGGGCCTGACGTTCGGGGAGAGGGTGGCGCGCGAGGCTGCAGAAACGCTTCACTTCACCGAGCTTCGAGCGCGCCGGGTGAGGGGCCGCCATCTGCCCATCGCGCGATCTCAACCTTCTCACCCCTCACCCGGCGCGCTGACGGCATCGCGACCCTACACCTTCCCGCGAGAGTGCGCGCCACCCTCTCCCCGAATACTGACTCCTGTGCTCGAACCCAGCTCCGGGCGGGGAGAGGGTAGCCGCGTCACATCGATCGAAGAACGCAATGAATCGACGCTTCCTGCTCGCCTTCCCCCTCGTCATCATCGTTCTCGCGATCTGGATCCGCGTCGGCCCCCTTCCGGAGGGACTTCTCGACCCGGCGGGTCGCCATTCGACGATCATCACTGATCGCAACGGCATCGTTCTCTACGAATCGCTGTCGATCGACGAAACGCGGAGCACGTGGATCGAAGCGGACGCCTTACCGCCGAACGTGGTCGCCGCAACTCTGTCCGCGGAAGACCGGAGATTCTTTCAGCATCCCGGGATCGACCCGATAGCAGTCGCTCGGGCCACATTTGCGAATCTCCGCGCGCGCCGTTTTGCGCAGGGGGGCTCGACGATCACGCAGCAGGTCGTCAAGCAGCTCTCTCCACGTCCCAGAACTCTGGGGGGCAAGCTGCGGGAAGCGATCACCGCACTTCGGCTCGAGCACCGCCGGTCGAAACAGGAGATCCTGGCCCTCTATCTGAACCTCGCACCCTACGGAAATCAGCTCACAGGAATTGAACGCGCAAGCCGCGCCTATTTCGGCACGACGGCTTCGCAGCTCACGCATGCGCAGGCGGCGTATCTTGCGGCCCTTCCGCAGCGTCCGTCTGTTCTGAATCCCTTCCGCAACCGCAACGCCGGCATTTCGCGACAGAAGCGAATTCTCGATCGCATGCACGCGGCTGGAATGATCGACACGGGGCAGCATCAACTCGCGCTCGCAGAGAAGCTGAACTTCAACACTACACCGGCCGAGCAGGTCGCCCCGCACTTCGTTCAGATGTTGCTCTCGCGCTATGGCGACTCGAAACCGACCCGCATCGAGACGACTCTCGATTCCGGACTCCAGCGTGATGTTCAGGGAATCATCGAAGCGCACCGCCGCAGTCTAAAACGTCACGGCGCCGGGAACGTGGCCGTGGCTGTGCTTCACAACGAGTCCGGCGAATGGCTCGCATGGGAAGGATCGGGCAATTACTTCGACGTGCGGACGAGCGGCGCGATCGATGGCGTGACGTCTCCGCGACAACCCGGCTCTGCGCTCAAACCGTTCACCTACGCCCTGGCTTTCGAGAACGGGTACTCCCCTGCCTCTGCCCTCCCCGACATCCCTGCACATTTTCCAACCGCGGAACAGGGAGTCCTCTACAGTCCCAGAAACTATGACGATGTTTTCCGGGGACCGATGAGGGCGCGGCAGGCGCTTGCCGGTTCCGAGAACGTTCCGGCAGTGTGGCTGCTATCGCAGATGCAACCGGCGGATCTGCTCCGCATGTTGCGCCGGCTCCGGTTCACGACACTCGAGAAGAATGCCGATTATTACGGGCTCGGTTTGACGCTGGGAGATGCTGAGGTGCGGCTCGATGAACTGATTCTGGCGTATGCAGCGTTCGCCAGAGGAGGTGCATGGAAGGAAGGCGCCAACGTTCGAAACGTCGCGCTCCCTGGAGGAAAGAAGATCACATCGACAGTCAGGGAAAGCGAGCAGGTGGTTTCTCCGCAGACTGCGTACTGGATCGCAGACATCCTTGCGGACTCTCGCGCGCGAGAGTTCATCTTCGGCAGCTCCAGCAGCCTGGAGTTTCCCTTCCCCGTCGCGGTGAAAACAGGAACGTCGCAGGCGTATCGCGACAACTGGACTGTCGGCTTTACGAAGGAGGTCACCGTCGGTGTCTGGGTGGGAAACTTCGACCGCAGGCCTCTCGAGAGCTCCTCAGGTGTCACCGGAGCCGCGCCGATATTCAACGCGGTGATGATGGCAGCGCAGAAGCGCGCAGGAAAAGACGTGGAGCTCGCTTCGTACGAATCGCTTCTCGATCCTCCTCCGGGACTCGAACAGCAGTCGGTGTGCGCACTCTCCGGTCTGCGACCGAGCACCTCATGTCCTGCGATCGAGATGGAGTGGGTTGCGATCGGCGCATCGAGGGACGACTGCACATGGCATCGCGGCGACGGCAGGGACTCGATCGTCGTCTGGCCACCCGAATACCGCGACTGGGCCGGTTCACGTGGGCTGATCTCGGAACGAGAGATCCTCGTTCATCAGGTTCGCGCGCTGGAAGGCGAGACGTCACAGAGAGTCCGCATCACCAATCCACCCACCGGCTCGACCTACCTGATCGATCCGACGCTCCGACGAAATTTTCAGTCGCTCTCACTGCGCGCCATGCTCGACGGTGAGAAGGGTCCCGTCGTCTGGAGTGTCAATGGCAAATCGATCGGCAGGACCGCTCCCGGACGCGCTCTTTCGTGGCCGCTGACTGCCGGAACCCACACGATCGTGGCGAGCGCGGGCAGCAGCACCGACCGCGCGACCATCGTCGTGAAATAGAGCGGGACTTGACGGCGGCGGCGCCATTTTAAATAATCAATCTCTTGATCGCGGTCTAGCGCCGCCAGTCGCTTTCGGTTCCATCATCCGCTGGAGAAGGCCTATGCCCTTTCACGGTGAGCCCGAAGGTCGAGCCGGATTGGCGAATGCCGAATTCCAGATCCGGCGGGCCGATGCAGAAGACTCCGCTTTTCTTGCCGAAGTGATCCAGATGGCGAGCCGCTCCCACTTGGCTCGGGGATTCTGGGATCTCGTCGTACCGGAGGAAGATCTACTCGACTTTCTCGAACTTCTGACGCTCATCGACGCAAAGTCCTACTGCAATTTCTCCAACTTCCTGATCGGCGAATCAGAAGGAAAGCCAGTCAGCGCGTTGTCTGCATATGATCCTGGTGACGCGGGGATGATGTCGCCCGGGCAGCTCATTGCGGCAGCGTGGGAAGAGTTCGGATGGCCGGACGATGAGCTCGCCGATGTCTACGAACGACTCGAGCCGTTTCGTTCAGGAATGCCGGAGCCGAGGCCCGGATTGTGGACGATCGAGTGGGTCGCCACGGTTCAACCGATGCGCAGACAGGGAAACGTAACAGCGCTGATGGAGAACATCCTCGGCGAGGGTCGTTCAAAGGGATACTCCCGCGCACAGATCACCACGTTCATCGGGAACGATGCGGCGAGCCGTGGATACCAGAGAATAGGATTCCGACCGGCGGAAGAGAAACGGCACCCAGATTTCCAGAGAATCACCGGAGCTCCGGGTATGACTCGCTTCGAGCGGTCACTGTAAGGGCTCCCTGGTTCTCGTCAACTAAACCCGCCAGGCAAAGGATCTGAAGGACTTGTCATCCTGAGCGAGAGACTCTGTCAAACTCCCGAGGTGTCATCCCGAGCGTCGAGCGAGGGATCTGGGAGGTGGCCTTTTGCTCAGGAACCATCGATCTCCGTGCATTCTCGTCCCCTGAACCGCCGCCCAGATCCCTCGCTCGACGCTCGGGATGACACAGTCTCGAGTTATGACACAGTCTCGGTCACGTCCTGAGACGGTGCTCGCTCCAGGTGTCGTACATCTGAACTTCACGGAAGAGGCAGGGCCTCGGAGGGCCCTGCCACATGGATTGCTGCAAGAAACTTCAATCTCGTCGGACCACCCAATCCACCGCGAGCTCTTCGGCCCAGTACCGGCACCGCAGCGATCCGAGTGACGAGACGAAACCGACGTGCCCTCCCATTTTCGTGGCGACGAACCGGACGTGCTCCGAGGCGGCTGCCTGAGCTGGCGGAATCGTGAACCCCGGTACGAGCGGATCATCCTCGGCACTGATGCAGAGCGTGGGAACCTCGACCCGGCCGACGTACTCCTTCGAGCTCGAACGCGCGTAATAGTCGCCGGCGCCGTCGAAGCCGTGAAGCGGAGCAGTGGCCGCGTCGTCAAACTCCCAGATCGTGCGCGATCGCTTCGTCCTCTCGACATCGATCAGTGCCGCCGCTTCCTCGAACCTTCCAGCCACGTCGAGCGCCTTCTTTCGAAGACTTCTGAGAAACGTTTCCGTATAGAGCCGCCCGATTCGCGTCTCGAGAAATCGCGCGCCGGCCGCGAGATCGAACGGTGAGGAGATCGTCGCTGCGGCGGTGATCGTGCTGGCGCTTCCCTGCTCCCCCAGATACTTCAGCAGAACATTCCCACCGAGAGAAATGCCGACCCCGACGAGCTCTGCGTCAGGCAGCCGCTCCCTCATGGTACCCACCACGAGATCGAGGTCGGTCGTTTCTCCCGAGTGATACAGCCGCGGCCGAAGATTCGGAATCGGCCGCAGAACGTTCTCAGGGTCACGCGCGCAATAACGAAAGTTCATCACGGTTGCGGTATGACCATGCGCAGCGACACGCGAGAGAAGCCCCTGCATATAGACCGAGAACGAACTTCCCTCGAGGCCGTGCACGAGAATGAAGTGGGTGCCGGATGGCGGTCCGTCGAGATGGTCGAGAATAAGCTCATCACCGTCCGGAGTCGGTAGGATCTCCCTGCGGAGAGGGACTACGCGGCGGCTGCGAGTCAGACGCCCCCACAGCGTCTGCATGTGTGCGCCGCGCAGCCACCAGGCCGGTCGGAAGTCGGTATCGAGCAACGTGGAGCTTTCGGGCATCAGGAACATTATGCGGGACGAGATGGAGAGACCAGGGGCTAGAGGCTAGAGACCAGGGGCTGGGGGCTAGTCTCTGGCCCTGTCTCTAGTCTCTAGTCTCTAGCCTCTAGCCTCTCGGCCTCCAGCCCCCGCCCCCGTGCCTATAATGCCGCGTGAAACGCGAGCGAACCGAGGCCATCGTGCTGCAGACGTTCCAGGCACGTGAGCGGGACAAGCTCGTGGTGTTCATCACGCCGGATCACGGCAAGCGCAAAGGCTGGGTATACGGTGCGCGAAGCAGCCGGGTCCGTTATGGCGCATCACTCGAGCTCCTCGCCAAGATTTCAATCGGCTATCTGGAGAAAGAAGGCGAAGAGGTCGTGCGGATCGAGTCGGTCGACCTGATCCGTTCGCTCTTCGACGTCCATCAGGACCTGCGCACGAGTCTTGCCGCGACCTACATCGCCGAGACGATCGATACCTTCTCGCAGTCTGATGATCCTTCCGAGCTCACCTACAGGCTGCTCGACCGAAGCTCCGAGGCTCTGCTGGCGACGCGCAACGCGGCTGCCGTGGTGGCCTATGTAGAGATCTGGATTCTGAAGCTGACCGGAATCTTTCCATCGATGCGCGAGTGTGCCCGCTGTCACAACCCACTCGACAGACCGCTCCGATTCGATGAGAAGCAGAGCGGTTTCGTCTGTCCTGACTGCGCGACCCGCTCCGGCGTGATCCCGAACGCAGTCATCGATGTTCTCGAGCTTCTACTGCGAACGCCTGCCGAGGAGTTCGCGGCATCCCTCCATTCTGTCGAGGCCATCTTCGAGATACGCTCGATCGCGCGGTCAACACGGCGCAACTTCCTGGGTCACGAGCTCAAGTCTCACGACATTCTGGAGAGCGTCCTGGCCAGAGGATAGTCGCATGTGGCAGGGCCCTCCGAGGCCCTGCCTCTTCCGGATCGTTAAAAAAACGACGCCTGGGGTCACCGGCGGGATCGTGAACGCTCCAGGTGTCGTACATCTGAACTTCACGGGAGAGGCAGGGCCTGGGAAGGCCCTGCCACATAGCACCAGCTACATTGCAGGCACTTCGATGCGCGCGAACCGCACTCGCTTCTCCGAGGCGACATCCGTCCATGCAGCGAAGATCTCGTCGCCCGCTCGCGCAAGACGTGGAAACCCGGCGCCGCGCGCAGCGCTCGATGAAGCGACAATCTGAATTGCGCTCTTCTTTCCATCCGGCGCGACACGCCGCACCACGACGGCGGCAGCATTGCCGACTCCTTCAATCCATGAGACAAGCGCGCTCCCATCGTCGAGCAGTAGGACGTCGTTCCGCCCGACTGCGGCTCCATCGTCGAGGCGTATCGGCGACGAAAACGACTCGCCTGCATTATCCGAGAACGCGATATTCACCCTGCCCTTATCTTCCGGAGCTGTAAACCAGGCAACGACGACCTGTCTCCCTTTCGCATCAACCTGAGGACCGTTCACCGGACATCCAGCGATCTTCCATCCGTCTGCGTGGATGACCCGCGGTTTCGTCCAGCCCGAAGCCGTCTTTCGAACCACCGCGATGTCCCTCACTTCGTCTGAAGACCTGTCGCGGTAAACCACGATCGGACCTGCCGATGTCATCGCCATGTCCGTCGTACAGCATTCGCAGGTGCGTTCATCCAGGAGGGCGCCCGACTGGATACCGCGGCGCGCGTCCGTCGTCGCGTAGCGAAGTGTCATGCTCCCCTCTCCTTCATCTCCATGCCCGTGCCCTGACATCTCCCTTCCGTCAAGCCAGACCGCCGAGACCGTAGCTCCGGACGCATGCGGAAGAAGTGAAGCAAACCCGTGCTCGGTCTCTGTGACGTCGTCGTGAAGCTTGATGCCGCTGCCCCACGTCCGACCGCCATCAGTGGACCGCGCAACTTTCACGTCGTAGGCGTACGTCCCCTTGCCATTTTTCTGCAGCCAGTGGACAACGAGACTCCCATCCGCCGCTTCGACGACGGAAGGGAAGTCGGCCCAGTTGACGAAGAGGTCACTACGGCGCAGCACTGTCACCGGCGGCTGCCACCTGCCTGCTTTCATGCGCGCAACTTTGACGGCGGTCGTCGCGGAACCATCAACCGGCTCCAGCCAGCTCATCAGCAGGTCGCCTCCACGTGTTGCATACAGCGAAGGCGCAGAAGAACCAATTCCCGCCGGCGAGGTCAGCTCTTCGACCGGTGAGGCGTCAGCCGCCACGCAACCGGAGAACAGGATGGCGGTCAACGGGAGAGCACCCGTCAAGGCGAAGACTTTTCTCAACACGATCTCACTACCTCGTCGCCTCCGTCTTCCAGGCGTTCATCTGCTCGATTTCCTTCGTCTGCATGTCGATGACTTTCTGCGCAAAATCTTTGATTTCCTGCCGTTCTGCTTTCGCCAGGGCGTCACGGGACATCTCGATCGCACCCTGATGATGCGGGACCATCATATCGATAAACATGAGATCGAAGTCGTGGCCGGGCCCCATCATCTGCATGTGACCCATGTCCATCCCCATCGAAGACATGCCGGGCATCGCCATGTTCTCGGCGTTCGCTGCTCCCGGATACCACTGGTCGCGCCATGCTTTCAGCTGGGCCATCTCCGTTTTCTGATCGGCCGTCATTTTCCCGGCCGCTTCCCGGATTCCCGCGTGAGTTGCCTTTCCAGCCGCGGGTTCATTTCTTCGGGGTCGTACCGATCTTCACGTTTGTAGCGCTTGTACCGTCCATGCCTATCTCTACCGACACACGCGTGCCTACGGTCAAATCAGATCGTTGTGCAGGTGCCGTGCCCCGCCAGTACTTCGTCTCGTTCGTCAGAGTGACCGGCACGTCTTTGCCGTCTTTGGTCGTGATGACCGCGTGATCTCCGGCAAGGCTCTTGATCGTACCGAGATACGTATGGACTTCTCCGGCGTGTCCGAACAATGTCACAGTGACAAGGCTGAACAGCACCGCAGCAGTAGCGAATCGTTTCATGGTTCTCCCCTTGATTTGTCAGCGAATCGATCGATTGTGAGTGTCAATGCATGTGCCCAGAGGCTTCCTGCTCCGCTTCCGGAGGATCTCCCCCCTCGAGGAATTCTCTTTCCTCCTGCAGCTGCTGGTGCTCCGCCGGCGTCATGGGATTCAGAAGCTTCATTTCCGCCAGCTCGGCCGCAGTAAGCTTCGGCAGATGACGCGTAAAGTGAACTAACGTCCAGCTCCCATACGCAGATTCCGCGGTCCCTGCCCCCCATCCCGGCATGCCCGTCATTCGGATCCCGTTCTCGATGATCGAGAAGATCTCTCCGTCGCTGAGCTTCTGAGTCGCGGGCAGAGTCATGTCGGGCGCTTTCGGGTAGAGTTTCGATCCGATCGCCGTCTCCCCCTTCCCGTCATTCCCGTGGCAGATCGCGCAGTGATCCGCCCAGTGCGCCCGAGCCTCGGCGAGCACTTCGGGCGTGAGTGGTACCGGATTTTTCGCGTCTCGGAGATCCGCGGGGACAGACCACCGCCGCATCCTCTTTGCCATCATCGACTCCATCGCGCTCGGCTCGTCGAGGGCGCTGAAGCCGTGGCGGAGAGTTCGAACGAATGAGATCCCGCCGATGAGGAGGACGAGGGCCAGCACAGTGAGGCCGATGATCAGGGCGCGTCTTATCGTGCACTCCTTTGCACCGTCGCAACGGTCTTTCCCTCTCCCCGAACTCGCTCCTGCGCCCGAGTCAAGAGCCGGGCGGGGAGAGGGGAGATCGGTCCGGAGCGTGCCGGTTCCTTCTTCCCGCGCGTCATCCTTCTACCTTCGTCAATCGCATCCCACATTTTGGACACGTTCCCGGAACCTCGCTCCGGATCTCCGAATGCATCGGGCAGGTGTACGTCGCGGCTTCCGATTGACGATGCGCGGCGTGCGGATCCTCCGACGGCGGAATGACCGCGGGCGCGACCGACATCGACGGCACCGGCCACGCGGTCGTTCCGGCCGGCGGGTTGTACCATCCCGGATCTTCGTAACCGGTCAGACCCTCGCGCACCTTGATGATCGTAAACATTCCGCCCATCTCGATCGGCCCGTAGGGCCCGGCGCCACCGATCATCGGAATGGCATTTCTGGGAAGCTCCATCTGGTGCTCGGCCATGTCTCCCATCCCCGTCGGCCCCATGAGCATCGTGCCTGGAACCAGCGCATTGACCTGTGCGTCGACGGGTCCGGTGTCGACCCCGAGAAGGTTCGGAAGGTCGTGGCCCATCTGATTCATGACGTGATGCGATTTGTGACAGTGAAACGCCCAGTCGCCCGGGTTGTCCGCGTGCCACTCGATGTCGCGCGTGGTTCCAACGGGCACGTTCACCGAGTTCTCCGGCCACCATCCGGACTGCGGGATCGGACCTGCATCGGTGCCGGCAACCCAGAACTTGTGGCCGTGAATATGGATCGGATGGGAGTCCATACTGAGATTCCCGAGGCGGATTCGAACGCGGTCGCCCAGTCTCACGGGCAGATGCTCAGTCGCGGGAAAGACCTTGCTGTTGAATGTGAAGACATTGAAGTCGAGCATCACGGTCGGATCGGGCGTCGCCGTCCCCGGCTTGATGAACCACTCGTGGAGGAAGATGGCGAAGTCACGGTCGACGCGCCCTTCATCCGGATCTTTCGGATGGATGACGAAGAAGCCCTGCATGCCCATCGCGATCTGCACCATCTCGTCAAAGTGCGGGTGATACATGAGCGTGCCCGTCTGCCGCAGTGTGAATTCATACGCATACGTCTCACCCGGTTTGATCTTCGGCTGGCTCAGGCCGGCCACCCCGTCCATGCCGCTCGGCAGGTGCATCCCATGCCAGTGAACCGAGGTTCCTTCGGGAAGGCGATTGGTCACGTAGATGCGGACGCGGTCGCCTTCGACCGCCTCGATCATCGGCCCGGGCGTGACTCCGTTGTAGCCGAAGCAGTTCACGATGAGCCCGGGTGCAAACTCGCGCTTGACCGGCTCGGCGATGAGATGAAACACCTTTACGCCGTTCTCCATCTTCCAGGGTAGCTTCGCGCCGTTCGGGACCATGACGGGGGCGCGGCCCCCGCCAGATCGTGCGCGAGGCAGATCAGCCGATGGCCTTTGTGTCGCCGCCTCAGCGTTGCGGCCGCCAAAGAGGCTTCCGCCCACGAGTCCGGCAATCGATGAGAACAACACATTTCTTCTCGAGATCATCAGTGGTCTCCCCGTTGGCCTACGGATGACGATCGCTCGCCGCTTCCCATGGCGTCTTCGCGCTGCATCATTTCGGTTCCATTGAGTGCCCGGTCCAGGTTGTTGCGTGCCGACCAGTACGCGAGCTGTGCGTCGATGTACTCCCGATGCGCCCTCGCCTCATTCTGTCGGGCTTCGAGCACCTGGTAGACACCGACGAGCATCGAGTTCTGCTGAAGTTTTGTCAGCTCGACGATTCGTGCACGCCGCGGCAGGAGAACGTCGCGGTAGTAGTCGACGCGTGCCCGCGCCGACATCAGACTTTGTCGCGCGGCACGGATCTCGGAACTCGCCTGGGCCGTCACCAGCGCGAGCTGGTGACGCGCGCGGAGATACTCTGCCTCCGCACGGTTGCGGGCTGCGCGGCCGCTGTTGAAGATGGGGATTGGAAACTCGATGCCCGGTCCCGTGGTCCTGCTTCCGTCCGGCTCCCGTTCGTGATGAACATCGACGACGATCTCTCCGAGGGCGGCGAGACGTGCGATCGGGACACTCCGCTCGGCAATCGCAACTTCCCTGCGTGCGATGTCGATGTCGAGCCGCCGGGTGAGTGCGAGAGAGGTGATCTCTTCGTCGCTCATCTCCTCGGCCGGCGGCTGTGGAAACTCGCTCGGAATCGACCACGCCATCCCGTCATCGCGCAGCCCCATGGCGCGAATCAGCGCTTCACGCCTCAGCATGACGCGCTCCTCTGCTTCGGCCAGAGCCAGTTTCGATTCCTCGTAGACGGCCTGTTCGTGCTCGAGATCGAGATCGGTGATGTTGCCCGCCGTATGCTGGCGGATCGCAAGCTCAGTCGAGGCGATCGCGGCGTCGGAGATCGTCTCGCTTTGCGTGAGATTCTGGGAGGCCGCCAGTAGGGCGTAATAATCGCTGCGTACATCCGCCGAAAATGCGAGAACTTCGCGAGACACGCGAAGCTTCGCTGCCTCGAACATGTCCCGCCCGAGAGCCCGGCGTCGCGGAAGCTGGATCAGCTCGATCAGCGACTGTGCGAGCGTGATCTCGAACGGCCGGAAAGGCTCTCCCGGACCTCGGGTCTCGATCTCCACGATGGGATTGGAGATCGTGCTCGCTTCAATGAGATCAGCTCGCGCGATTCCGACCTCCGCGAGGATCACCTGGAGCCGAGGATTGTTGATCATCGCCACGGCGACGGCTTTGTCCGCATCGAGCTCGCCTTCGAGCATTCCCAGCACGCGAGGGTCGTCCGTCATGCGCGGCTGATCCTGGAACTCGAGCTCCTGATTCGCGCGCTCGTTCACGGACTGCGAGATCTCCGGCACTCCTGCGTCCCGAGCGACGCTTGCGCAGCCGCCAAGGATCAGGATCGCGAGGCCGGCTGAAACGTGAGGCATTCGTATCATGGGTGGTTCCCCTTGTCGTGCCCTGTACCGGTGGATTTACTCGCCTCCATGAGTGAGCCGGGAGCGGCCCGGTCGAGTGAATCTCCAGTCAAAGTTTTCGATGGACGAATTGCCGCCATCCCCGAGCTCGTCGTCGCTCTGGCAGGAGTCCGAGCGCCGAAATCGGGATTCTGCATCCGCGACGGGTCCATTCCCGGCAGGTTCGAATGGTCCATGCCCGCCATGCCCGTGCTTCCGGCCGGAACACCCGCAGGAGCGAGACTGCCCTCGACGGGACCCCACAGGCCACCGGGGGGAATCGTGCCACCGCCATGCTGCATACCGGCCATGCCGCCCTGGATCTGCGAGTGGTCCATTCCTGACATGCTGCCAGTGTGCTGCGAGTGATCCGTCCCGCTCGCGCTTTCCGTCGCATGCTGCGAGTGGTCCATCCCCGCCGCTCCTCCCGTAGCGAGCTGCGAGTGATCCATTCCCGCTATGCTTCCCGACTGCATCCTCGAGTGGTCCATCCCGGCCATGCTCCCGGACTGCATCGTCGAGTGATCCATCCCCTCCATACTCCCGGACAGCATCTGCGAATGATCCATCTCCGCCATGCTTCCAGTCGCATGCTGCGAGTGATCCATCCCCGACACGTTGCCGGCAGGCGAGGCCTTCGCATCGGGCACGGCATGCCCGCCATGGGCATGACCACCACCGATTTCAACACCTTTACTTTTCGCTTCCTCATAGGCTGCTGCGCTTTTGCTGGCCGTAGACTCTCTGCCGCCGCACGCGGCAAGGATTACAGCCATTGCAACGCCCGCAACCGTAGTCGATGCACGCAGAAAATCAGATCGTACGAGATCCATTGAGAGCTCCTGAACTTGTGACTGGCAACTCGAATGTCAGAAAAGACCTCGAGCCCGACTTCCGTCTTTGCCGGAAAGGAGAAGGGGCGACAGCGGCAGAGACACCGAAGGCGTCTAGCGGTCGCGGTAGGGGGGATCAGATGCGGAAGGTCTGGAGCAGCACGTTGCTGCCTACATCCTGGTCGCAGCGAAGAGCGCCAAGACTCACCTGGTTGCGAAGACCCTTGCGGTCTGCAGGAATCAAGTTTCGATGTGAGGCGTCGGGAAGCACCGCCGAATAGCGAGCCAGGAGCTCAGTCGAGAACTTCGACTGCTGGTTCTGCTTCTCCGATGCAGGAACCTGCTCTTGCTCCTCAGCGCCGTGATGCTGACCCGTCATCATCCCGGCCGCCATCGTACAGAGCGGCGCAACCGTATGGATGACCTTGTGAAACGGAAGAACACAGCATCCGAAAATAAAAACTGTCGCAGCAAGCGCGGGCACGGTGGTCCCGAGCACGATCGAAGTCGCGATGGTCGCGCGTTTCATGGCCACGGGTGCCTGCAAGTCTGATTCCTCCGGGTCACAAGCGTCGGTCGGCACATATCATTCCCTCGTGAGCGAGCCATCAAATTTTCGCATTCCGCAGGCGCAGCGCATTTGCAATGACTGACACTGAGCTGAAACTCATGGCCGCGGCCGCAATCAGCGGACTGAGCAACATGCCGGTGAATGGATAGAGTACGCCGGCCGCGATCGGCACGCCGGCGGCGTTGTAGATGAACGCAAAGAACAGGTTCTGCCTGATGTTGCGCATGGTCGCGTCGCTCAGCCGCCGAGCTCGAACGATTCCGCGAAGATCACCCTTCACGAGCGTCACGTCGGCCGCTTCCATCGCGACATCCGTTCCGGTTCCCATTGCGATTCCCACTTCCGCCTGCGCAAGCGCAGGAGCATCGTTGATCCCGTCTCCCGCCATCGCCACGACTTTCCCAGCCTCCTGCAGCCGCTTCACTTCAGCCGCTTTCTGGTCAGGGAGAACTTCGGCAATCACTTCATCAATCGAGAGCCGGGCTGCAACAGCATCGGCCGTCGTCCTGCTGTCTCCAGTCATCATCACGATCCGGATTCCCTCCTCGTGCAACTGCCGGATCGCTTCTGCGGTCGTCTCCTTGATCGGATCGGC